>JANLOP010000165.1:0-29850 GCA_031366635.1 Betaproteobacteria bacterium
TGCCGTCGAGCAGGCCCGCCAGAGCGGCCAGGCCTGGCCCCAAGTGCTGCAAAAGCTGGTCTTCCTGGGCACCCCCCACCACGGTGCGCCACTCGAGCGGGCCGGCAACTGGCTGCACCAGTTGCTGGACTGGAGCCCGTACGCGGCGCCCTTCACCCGGCTCACCGGGCTGCGCAGCGCCGGCATCACCGATTTGCGCCACGGCAATCTGCTGCAGGCGGATTGGCAGGGCGCCAGCCGGTTTGACCAGCGCGACCGGCGCACGCCGGTGCCGCTGCCCAAAGGCGTGGCCTGTTACGCGATTGCCGGCACAGCAACCAGCGCCGACAGCAGCGGGGCGCTGCTGGGCAATCGCCTGGTCGGCGACGGTCTGGTGCTGATCGACAGCGCGCTGGGCCGCCACAAGCGCTCGGCGCTGGCGCTGGGGCTGGCCAAATCACACACCTGGGTGGCGCCCGGCGTGAGCCACCTGCAGTTGCTCAGTGATGCGGCGGTGTACCGGCGCCTGGCGGGCTGGCTCGGGCCCTGAGCCGACGTGCCGCAGCGCCGGCTGACGGCGCCCGGGTGACAGCGCACGCCGCCAGCCCCGGCCACAATCGGTGCATGGCCGACCCCTGCGCACCCGATCCTTCCGCACCTGACCCGTGCGCATCTGACCCGGCGGCATCTGACCCGGCCGCATCGCATCCGTCGGCTTCCAACCCGGCCGCAGCCGACCGCCCCAGCGCCGATGGCCGGCCCGACGAGGCCGTGCCCAGCACGCCGCGCGAGCCGCCCTACGCGCTGCTGTACCCCTGCGGTGCGCCACCGGCGCCCGGCACGGTGCAAGCAGTGGCGCCCGGCGTGCTGTGGCTGCGCATGCCGCTGCCGTTTTCGCTGAACCACATCAACCTGTGGGCGGTGGCCGATGAAGACGCGCAAGGCCCGGGCTGGGCCATCGTCGATACCGGCGTGCAAACGCCCGAGGTGCTGGCCGCTTGGCGCACGCTGACGGCGGCCGACGGCCCGCTGGCTGCCACTCCGCAGGGCGCACGAATCACCCGCATCTTTTGCACCCACATGCACCCCGACCATGTGGGCATGGCCGGCTGGTTGACGCGCAAGTTCCAGTGCCGGCTGTGGATGACCCGGCTGGAATATCTGACCTGCCGCACGCTGGTGGCCGACACCGGCCGCGAGGCGCCCGACGACGCCATTCGCTTCTACCACCAGGCCGGCTGGCCGCAGGACGCGCTGGATGTCTACCGGGCGCGCTTTGGCGGTTTTGGCAAATACCTGCATGCGCTGCCCGACAGCTTTCGCCGGCTCTGCGACGGTGAGCAGTTCGCCATCGGCGCCCACACCTGGCGCGTGATCGTCGGCCGGGGCCACTCACCCGAGCATGCCTGCCTGGTGTGCGACGGGCTGGGCCTGCTGATCTCGGGCGACCAGGTGCTGCCGCGCATCTCGTCGAATGTCAGCGTCTTCCCCACCGAGCCCGATGCCGATCCGCTGGGCGACTGGATTGCATCGATTGCCCACCTGCGGGCGCTGCTGGGCGATCATTTGCTGGTGCTGCCGTCGCACGGTGAGCCGTTTCGCGGCCTGCATGCCCGGCTCAACCGGCTGGCCAACGGCCACGCGAATGGCCTGACGCGCCTGCGCCGCAGCCTGGCCGACAGCCCGAAGCGCGCCATCGACGTGTTTGGCGCGCTGTTTGCCCGGACCATCGACGGCCACGGCGAATTGCTGGGCATGGCCACCGGCGAGAGCCTGGCCCACATCAACCACCTGCTGGCCAGCGGTGAGGCGGTGGGCGAGACCGGGGCGGACGGGGTGCGGCGCTACCGGATGGCGGTTTAGCCCAGTCCCGCTGTCTGGGCAGCGGGACTCACCCCGACTGCCCCAGCACGCACATCGTGCTGGGCGCCAGTGCACAGGGGCCGAGCCAGCGCAACTGGCCGCCGGCTGGGCTGGCGGGCAGCGCCACGCGCCAGGTGATGGGCCGGGGCTGGCCGGCGGTCAGGCTGGCCAGTGCAACCCAGGTGGCGCTGCCGGCGGCCCGGAAATCAACCCGGTAGGTGCTGTTGCGGCGCAGTGAGCGGGTGCGCAGCACCAATTCATGGCCCTCGATCAGCGCGGTCGGCGGCTGGTTCCACGGCCGGGCCAGCGGCTCGCCGACAAACAGGCCCTGGCCCGGCCAGGCCACCGATTTCCAGTAAGCCTCGATCAAGGTGGCGCCGCGCAAATAGTGCTCGATCAGCACCGACGCCTTCGGGAACTTGTCCCGGTGGTTGCACGGCTCTTCGACCGTGCCGTAGCTGGCGGTGGCGCCAGCGGCCAGCCAGTCGGTGGCTGGCATCTGGCCGTTGCCGCCCGGCAGCAAGCCGCCAAATGATGTCAGGTGGTCGGCCGCCGCCCCCGGCAAAAAATGGTTGCTGGCCAACTGCGGCACGCTGGCCAGGCCGGTGAAATAAAACAGCACATCCGGCTGGTGGCTGATGAATTGCAGGTCCAGGCCGGCGCCGCTGGCCAGGCTGCCGTCCAGCGTGCGCAGCGCCAGCCCGGGCGCCATGGCCCAGGCGGCGGGCAGCGCCAAATAGTCGGTGTAGCGCACGCTGCGCGCGGCGTCGCTGGTGCGCACCAGGTAGCCGGTGCCGGCGGGCTGGCTGCCGTCGGCCGCCACGCCCCGGTCGATCAGCGCCTGGGCGGCAGCCAGCGTGGTCGCGCCCAGCATCATCGACGGGCGGATCTGCAAATCGGTGTAGGGCTGGCTGCTGTCGCTGTCGAAATAGGCCGACGCGGCGGTGCGCGCACAGCCGCCGCATTGCGCCGCGCTGTAGCCAAACGCCAGCGCGCTGGTGATGCCCATGCTGCAAGCGCCCTGCACGCGCGACGGCTGGGCCCAGGTGACGAGTGTGGCCTGGGCCCGGGCCGGCAATTTGGCGTCGATGGCCGCCTTCAGCGTGGCAAAGGCCGCCTCGCTGATCACGTCGCTGCCAGCCGGCACGGTCACCCGCACCATGTTGGCGTCGGGAATGGCCCGCGCGCGCTGGTAGGCCAGGCCGATGGCCTCGCTCAGCGCATCGCCGTCGGCGATCAGCACGGCCAGGTCAGCGGCGACCAGCGACGCGCGGGGCAGCGTGGGTGGCAGCACCGGTGGCAGCACTGGCAGCACGGCGGGCGGCAGCACCGGTGCTGGCAGCGCGGCGGGCGGCAGCACTGGTGCTGGCAGCGCGGCGGGCGGGACCGGGCTGGTGCTGGCCGGCGCCGACGCGCCGTCGCTGGCGGCCGGGCTGGCGGCCGGGCTGGCCGCACCCAGCGCGGCCACCTGGATGCTGTCGCCGTTGCTGGCGCCGCCGCCGCCGCAGGCAGCCAGGCTGGCCCAGGCCAGCAGGGTGAGCATCAGCAGGCGCATCGGATGGGGCATCGGGTCTCCGGATCAAGAGCGTGGCCCGTGTTGTAACGGCAACGGCAGCATTTGAATCGACTGAAAAGCGCGGCGCCTGGCTGCGGCACCGCCCCTGCGGCAGCGCCACGGGGGCGGCAGGCCAGGCCGGCACAATGGAGCGTTGCCCCCGCCACTGCCCCCCGCCAAAGCCCCCGCTGCTGCCCAAGACCCCATGAAAAGCGCCTTGTTTGTCGATTTTGACAATGTCTACACCCAGCTTCGCCAGTTGCAGCCGGCCGCCGCCGAGCGTTTCGCGCGCCAGCCGATCGAGTGGATCCGCTGGCTGACCGAATCACTTGAAATCCCCACCGGCCACGACCCAGAAGCCCAGCGCCGGCTGCTGGTGCGGCGCTGCTACCTCAACCCCAACTGGTACCAGACCTACCGCCACGCCTTTTTGCGCGCCGGCTTCGAGATCGTCGATTGCCCGCCCGTCACCGCCCAGGGCAAGACCAGCACCGACATCCACATGGTGCTCGACATCGTCGAGCTGCTGGCCCACGAGAC
Organism: Betaproteobacteria bacterium; assembly: GCA_031366635.1. Classification (GTDB taxonomy): domain Bacteria; phylum Pseudomonadota; class Gammaproteobacteria; order Burkholderiales; family Burkholderiaceae_C; genus Pseudaquabacterium. The sequence goes on from JANLOP010000165.1 coordinate 3,938, forward strand.
CCGCTATGACGAGTTCATCGTGCTGTCGGCCGATGCCGACTTCACCCCGGTGCTGCGCAAGCTGCGGCGCTACGACCGGCGCACATCGGTGCTGGCCATCGGCTTCCCGTCGGCGGCGTATCAGGCCTCGGCCGATCTGCTGATCGACGAGCGGCTGTTCATCGAGCAGGCACTGGGCTTGGCGGCCGAGGCGGTGGAGCCGCCCGCCGCCGCTGCCACCGTGCCCGACCCGGCGCTAGACAGCGCCGCACCGTTGCCGGCCGCCGCCGAGCCGGCTGCGGCGCTGTCGGGCCCGCAACCCGACCTGGGGCAGGCTCCGGGCCCAGCGCAGGCGCCGGGCCTCGGCCAGACGCCGGGCTTCAACCAGACACCGGGCGTCAGCCAGGCGCCGGGCCCAGCCAGCGCGCGCGGCGCCAGCGACGACGCGCTGGCGCAGATTGCGCGCCGCATCGAGCAGGCGGTGGCGTTGTCGGCCCAGCCGGTGGCCGCCGGGCCGCTGGCGTCCCGGCTGCGCTACGAGCATGCGCCGCTGCTGGACAACTGGAATGGCCACGGCATGTTCAAGCCGTTTTTCCGGTCGCTGGGCTTGGACCAACTGGTCTGGCTCACCGGCTCGGGCGGGCGCATCGCCGACCCGGCGCGCCATTCGCTGGAGCCACTGGCCCTGGCTGAGCCCGAAACCCCCGCCGAGCGCGATGCCCGCTGGGCCGGCCATGAGCCGCTGTTGGCGCTGGCGCGCGAGGTCAGCCACCTCACCGGCGCGCCTCTGCTGCCGCCGGCCACCGTGCGGGCCGTGCTGGCGCTGTTGTGCGACGACCTGGCCAGCCACAACTACGAGCCGACCGAGACCGCGCGCCGGGTGCGTGAGCAGTGCCAGGCCCGGCACGGGCTGGACGTGTCGATGCGCGATGTGGTGTTCATCCTGCGCGGCATGCAGTTGAACGGCCATGTCTTCGGCCGCGGCCAGGACGATGCGCGCACGCTGGCCCAGCGGCTGATCAACCAGGTGCTGTTTCTGTGCGAGCGAGAGCAGCGGCTGCTGGACGCCGACAGCGTGGCGCTGATCCGGCAGTGGATCGGCGGCGATCTGGTGGATTGAGGCGCTGGCGACGCACCCGCCCGCCAGCGCAGCGGGGTGCGGGCGCACGCGGGTGCAGGCGAGGGCGCCCAGTGCCGCAGTGGCCGCCTTGCCCCTTCTCTCGCACGCGGGAGCCCGGCGCTCCTCAACCGCGCAGCAGCGCCAGCGGGGCCAGGCCGGCGCTGCCGGGCAGGGCTTGCTGGCTGATGCGCGCCGGGTCCAGCCCCAGATGCTGGACCAGCACGGTTTTGAACAGCGCCCGCAGGTCGGTGGTGATGCGCAGATCACGGCCTTCGTGGCGTTGCCCCGGCGCCAGGCCGGGCCAATCGGCGATCACCCGGCCGCCGCGCACCGCGCCGCCCAGCACCAGCGCGGCGCCGCCGGTGCCGTGGTCGGTGCCCTGGGTGCCGTTGATGGCCACGGTGCGGCCAAACTCGGTGACCACCAGCACGACAGTGCGCTGCCACACGTCGCCGGTGCCGGCTGCGGTCAGGCCGTCGCGCAGCGCGCCCAGGCTGGCATCGAGCGCGCGCAGGTTGTTCACCAGCGGGCCGTTGTCGGCGGCCTGGTTGGCATGGCTGTCCCAGCCGCCGATCTCCAGCACGGCGGCCATCGGCCCGTCGGGCTTGGCCAGAAACGCCGCCGCCTGGCGCGCCAGCAGCGCCAGGCGGGCCGGGTAGGCGCGGTTGCCGGCGCCGGCTGGGGCGGCGCCTGCCGTCCCGCCCGCCATGCCACCCGCCATCCCACCCGCCATCCCACCCGCCATGCCGCTCACCATGCCGCCACCCGGGGCCGCGTCGCCGCCCGGCGCTGGCACGCCGCCATCACCGCGCAGCGCTTGGGCCCGGGCCAGCGCGCTGGCCAGCGGCGCGTCGTCGGCGTACAGCCGCTCCAGCCGGGCCACCAAGTCGGCCGACGGGTCGGGCCGGGCCGATGGCGCCCAGGTGTCGATGCCGGCATGGCCGCGCAGCACCAGCGGCACCGCTGCCTGGAAGGCCATGCCGGTGTGCCGGCTGCCGGCCAGCGCCCGGCCCAGCCAGCCGGTGTCGAGCGAAAACGGCCGCTCGCCGCCTGACTCCAGCACCTGCTGGGCGTCGAAATGCGAGCGCTCGCGGTAGGGCAGGCCGGTGGCGTGCAGCACCACCAACTCGCCCTGGCCGTACATCGCATGCAGGCCGGGCAGGGCCGGGTGCAGCGCGAACAGGCCGTCCAGCGGCAGGGCCGGGCTGGCAAAGCGGCCGAGCGCGCTGCGGGCGTCGGCAAAGGCCGGATCACCCGGCGCCGGCACGGCGCTCAGGCCGTCCATGCCGCCGCGCAAAATCATCAGCACCAGGCGCGGGCCGCCGGGTGTGGCCGCGCCGGCCAGGCTCAAACCGGCCAGCGGCACCAGCGCACCCAGGCCGCTGGCGGCCGCGCCGCGCAGCCAGGTGCGGCGGCCGGGCCGGTGGCGGTGGCCGGGCACAGGCAAGAAGGGCAGGGGGCGCATCGGGGTCTCCGGTCAGGGTGGGGTGGCAGGGCAGGGCGCTGGCGCGCTGCGCTCAGCGGCGCTGGAACTCGGGCGCCATCAGCAGCAGGGTCAGCGCTTGCGGGCCGTCGGCGGCGCGCTCGATCTGGCGCTGGGTGGCGGCGCTCAGCAGCGGGCCCAGGCTGGCCGCAGCCAGAGCCCGGGCATCGATAGCCGCGCCCTGGCGGTCGGCCAGTTGGCTGGCCCATTCCAGGCGTTGCCACACCGCCTCGGGGCCCAGCCAGTCGGTGGCGCTGTCCGGCCAGCCGGCCGGTGACGGCGCGGCCTGTGGCCGCTGGCCCAGCGCGGCCAGGCCGGCATCGGCAGCCCGGGCCGCCAGCCGGTCACCCAGCCGCAGCAGCCGGGCACTGCTGAGCACAAACTCCTCGGGCGTCTTGAGCTTGGCCGGCGGCGCGGCGGCCACGGGCGCAGCGGATGCAGTGGCAGCGCTGGCCGCCGGCGCCGCCACCGCCCAGGCCTCGGGTGAATCGATCAGCGCCCCGTACAGCGCCGCCAGATCGCCATCGCTTTGTGTGAAGCGCTGCGCCAGCCGCGCCACCAGCGCGGGCGGCGGCTGGTCGGCCACCAGGTGGCGGGCCAACTTGGTGGCCAGGTGGCGGGCGGTGGCGGGGTGGCGGGCCAGGTCGTCCAGCACCGCCCGCAGGGCCTGCGGGCCCTCGGCGTAAACCCGGCCCAGCACGGTCTTGGGCCCGGGCTGGTGCCAGGCCGCGTGGAAGGGGCTGGCCGCCTCGTTGCCAGCCGATGAACTGCCGGCCGCTGAACTGCCCACGCTGTCCGGCCGGGGGCCGCGCCAGCCGGTGAGCACCGCCGCCAGCGCGGCCACATCGGCCTGGCTGTAGCCGCCCCACGGCCCGTACACCCCGCCGCCGCCGGCCACGCCCAGCGTGTGCAGCTCCAGCACCTCCCGCGCCAGGTTCTCGTTCAGGCCGCCGATGCGGGCCGGGGCCGGCGGCAGCGCCGGGTCGGCGCGCGCGGTCTCGGCCTGGCCGCGCCGGCGCAAGCGCAGCGCCACCGATGATTGCGGGCCAGCCGACTGGGTGTTGTCCAGATAGCGCAGCATCGCCGGGTGGCTGACGGCGGCGGCCAGCAGATCGGCAAAGCGGCCGGCGATGTGCGGCCGGATCGCCTCGCGCTCAAACGCGCCCACCAGGCCCTGGGTGCTGCCCTTGGCCAGCGAGACGGTGAAATGGTTGGCCCAGAACAGCGCCAGCCGCTCGGCAAACGGCCGCGCGGTGCTGGCGGCAGTGGCCAGCCGGGCGCGGATGTCGGCCTGCACCTGGGCCCGCAGCGCGGCCCGCGCCGCATCGCTGCGCAGCCGGCGGGCATCGTTCTGGCAGGCCAGTGCGGCCGCCAGGCCGGGCAGGTTGGCACCGCGCTGGGCGTCGGCCGGGCCGATTTGCGCCCGCAACCAGGCGCCGGGGTCGGTGCCCAGCAGCGCCAGATCGGGTTCACCCAGACCAAAACGGTGGGCGGCGATGGCGGCGTCGGTGGGCAGGGGGTTGCGCATGGTGCAGGGTCCTGGAACGGGGCTTTGCGGGCTTTGATTCAACGCCCGGCCAGGCCGGTGAGTTGGCTGGCGCCAGGCAAAGAAGTGCAAACCCGTTGCGCGACGGCCGGGCCAAACCCAGCCCGAGCCGGGCCCGCACTGGCCGTGATGCTCGCTGTGACCCTCGTTTTTGACCATCACCGTGACCGCCACGGGCCGGCCCGTCGCCAAGGCCGGCGCGCCTGCTTTAAGCCCGCTTCGCCGTGGCCGGTTGGCGCGGTTGTGGCAGGCATCGGCGCCAGCCAGGCGCGTGCGGCGCTGGCATCGGCAAGGCGGACGGCGGCAGTGGGTCGGCGAGAATGTGCAGACCACCCGCTGCTGCCGCACCCATCCGTCCTCTGTCGCGGGGATCAACCGAGCCACGCTGGACTGGATTTTGCGCATTCTCACGGCGCCGTCAAACCACCACCCGGCCGCTATCGGCACTTACCCTGCAAGTGCGGCTGTGTTGAGTTGGGCGCACGGTTCAGGCTTGCTCTTTTTTTAGCAGCGCGGTTTTAACCGCAGAAAGATTCTCATGACCTACCGCAAGTGCGCCGCGCTGAGCGCGGTTTTGGCAATCCTCACGCTCACCGCTTGCGGCGGCGGCGGCGGCGGCGGCGGGGGGGCGACTGCTGCGCTGTCGATGCCCAGCGTGGCCATCAAACTGATTTCGGTCTCCGGGGTCAATATCGAGGGCCTGGTGGCATCGCCCACCGACAAAGTGGTGGTGAGCTACAGCGCGGGTAGCGCCGGTGATGTGCAGGGGGTCGGCAATCTGACGACGCTTTGTGGCACGCAACAACTTGCCGCGACGCAAGAAACTGCCAGCACCAGCTCGCTTGCCTTCGGGCACAGCGATTGGGTGGAAGGCAGTTGCACGGGCACGGTCACCGTGTCGGCAGCGGGTTATGCCTCTGCGACGCAGACCTTTGCGTACACGGTGAAGAAACCTGTGGTTGCCCCGTTCGACTACAAGGTCGTCATCTACAGCGACAAGGCCACGTTCGGCGTCGCGGAAGCAGACACTTCCACCCCGAGCGGCTACAAAGTGACGCCATTTGCCATCAGCAAGACTGGCTACACCTCAGTGGCGCTCTGTGCGGTTGCCATGCAAGGTGACGGGGCTTGGATCGCCAGCGATGGTTATCCGCGCTTCTCTTGCGTGACACCCAGGGCAGGCAATCTGCGCCGTCTGTTCGTCTCGAAACAAAAGGGCGAACTCACCGTCGAAGACCTCAGCACGGTGCTCCCGATGGGCGTGCAACTCCGCGATGTGCGCTGGGTGGAAGGTGTCAGCCCCTACCCGACGCAAGTCACTGGACACGGCGACTATCTGAAGGTCGGTAATGACATCCTTTACTTGCCAAGTGTCGGCATGCGAATCAATGTCACCCGCGACGGGTTCGTGTCGTCACTTGACCTGGGCGTGGATTGGGCGCAATTCATCACGACTGTCAAGTCGCAAAACTGACACGCTGACGCAAGTCATGTCAGAGAGCGCTATTCACTACTGTGGATGGCGCTCTTTTTTTTATCGACAATGGCACTATACTAATGAATATATGCACAAGCCTATACACAAGTGTCTCTCTCTTTTTTATAAAATAGTATTATCACTTTCTCTCCTTCTCCTTTCACACGACGCTTTCGCTCTTGGGCCACCGATGGTCGTGACTGCGGGAAACCAAGTACCCGGAGCAACTAAAATATATTGGAGTGTGATCGGAGGCTCTGGGACGTGTAAAGGAGCAGCAGACTACCCTTCTGCTTCAGAGGTATTAGATAATGTCAAGAGTATTTGGACAACAGGAGTCAAAGGCTCCACAGGAGAAATGTCACTCGACAAAGTATATGCTGATCCAGGAAATGTTGTTGGTGGCTACAGGGATTATGTTTTTACTTGTACCGACACCGACCCAACTTCAGGAGCCTCTGACTCCGCCACGCTCCGCGTCATGAATCCCTGTCTGGCGGGGTTTTCTTGGAATACGACTTCTTACCCTCGTCATCGACGTGAACCCATACCGTAAACGGTCATCGGCCCAACGCTCAGGCCTCTCTTGGTGTGCCCGCCGACGCTGTCGCCGGGACCGAATGCAACGCTTTGTGGCATGCTTGGGATAGCACAGTGCCATCGGAGTCAGCCATGTCAACATCAATTCTGGAGCTTGAAGTTCAGGTGCTCAGCTTGGGCCCGACCGACCGCGCCCGCCTGCTGGAGCGGCTGATCGACAGCTTTGAGCCCGAGAGCCAGGTTCGCGACGCCTGGGTGGTTGAGGCGCGGCGGCGCCACGAAGAGATCAAGTCAGGAAAGGTGGTTGCAGTGCCAGGCGCGGACGCTGTGGCCAGAATCCGGGCCCGGATTGCGTGACCTACTCGCTACACCCTGAGGCCGAGGCAGAGTTGATGGAAGCGGCGATCTATCTGGCCGAGCACGCCAGCCGCAAGGTGGCGAAGGCCTATCTTGACGAATTTGAGCGAATAGCGGGTATTGTTGAAATTTATCCCGGGCTCGGTTCACCAGCGGATGGCGGTTATCGTGTCTACCCGTTCGCCAGGTTCAAGTATTCACTGGTTTATTTTGATGATGTGCACGGCCTGTTGATATTGGCAGTGGCACCACACAGCCGCGAACCTGGCTATTGGAAATCAAGAGATACTCGAAACCAGTTTGCAGCCACGGCTGAAGGCCGCGCCTGGCGCCAGCCGCATGAGCGCCCGCTTCGCCCCGGCGGGCCGGCGCAAACTCACCCCGCCACGATGCCGGTGGCCGTCAGCCGCAGCACCCGGTCGGCCCGCGCCGCCGCTGCTGCTGAATGGGTGACCAGCAAACAGGCCGCGCCCTCGCTGCGCACCTGGGCCACCAGCAGGTCGAGCATGCGCCCGGCGGTGCTGGGGTCGAGGTTGCCGGTGGGCTCGTCGGCCAGGATCAGCAGCGGGCGGTGCACCAACGCCCGGGCCAGCGCCACCCGTTGCAGTTGGCCGCCTGACATTTGCGCCGGGCTGCGCCCGCCCAGGCCGGCCAGGCCGACGGCCAGCAGCAGCGCATCGACCCGTGCGGCGTTGGGTGCGCCCAGCAGCAGCAGCGGCAGGGCGACGTTTTCGCTCACGCTCAGGTGCGGCAGCAGGTGGAAGGCCTGGAAGACAAAGCCCAGCTTTTCGCGCCGCAACCGGGCGCGCTGCGGCTCGGCCAGGCAGCGCACGTCGGTGCCGTCCAGCAGCACCTGGCCGGCGTCGGCATCGTCCAGCCCGGCAATGCAGTTGAGCAGGGTGGATTTGCCGACGCCCGACTCACCCAGCAGCGCGACAAATTCACCCCGCGCCAGTTGCAGATCGACGCCGCCAAACACCGGCGTGCCGTCGTAGGCCCGGCGCAGGCCGGTGATGTGCAGCGCGGCCGTCATCGGCCGTGCTGCGCGCAGATTTTTTGGGCCAGGGCCGCCAGGCCGTCGGCCTCGGCGCCGGGGGCATCGCAGGCCAGCACCGTGCCGGCCATGCCGCGCAGCCAGGTGAGCTGGCGCTTGGCCAGTTGGCGGGTGGCGGCGATGCCGGCGTCGCGCAGCGCCGCCCAACGCGGGTCGTCGCGAAGCGCCGCCCACGGTGGGTCGTCGCGCCGCGCCGCGCCCGGTGCAGCGCCTTCATGCGACGCCGATCGGGCATCGCCGCCCAGCGCGGCGCAGGGCGCTGGGCCGCCCAGCGGCGCCAGATCGGCGGCGTCCAGCGCGGCCCAGATCTGGCGGTAGCCCACGCAGCGCAGCGCCGGCAGGCCGGGTGCCAGGTCGCCCCGGGCGCGCAGGGCCCGCACCTCGTCCACCAGGCCGGCGGCCAGCATCGCCTCAAAGCGCTGGGCGATGCGGGTGTGCAACCAGGCGCGCGACGCCGGCACCAGCGCCAGCAGCGGCAGCGCGGCGCCCAGCCCGGGCGCGCGGGCCTGGCCGTGGAACTGGCTCAGCGGCCGGCCGCTGACCGTCCACACCTCCAGCGCGCGCTGGATGCGCTGGGCGTCGGTGGGCGGCAGGCGGGCGGCGGTGGCCGGGTCGATCCGGGCCAGCTCGGCGTGCAGCGCCGGCCAGCCTTGCGTGGCGGCGCGGGCGTCGATGGCGCTGCGCACGGCGGCGTCGGCCGCCGGCATCGCATCCATGCCGTCGATCAGCGCCTTGATGTAGAGCATCGTGCCGCCCACCAGCAGCGCCAGGTGGCCGCGGCTATTGATCTCGGTGATCAGGCGCCGGGCGTCGGCCGCAAATTGCGCCGCCGAATAGGCTTGGCTCGGCTCGATCAGGTCGATCAGGTGGTGCGGCACGGCGGCGCGCTCGGCCGGGCTGGGCTTGGCGGTGCCGATGTCCATGCCCCGATACACCTGGGCCGAATCGACGCTGATGATCTCCAGCGGCCAGCGCGCGGCCGCAGCCAGCGCCAGCGCGCTTTTGCCGCTGGCGGTGGGGCCGACCAGGGCGATGGCCCGAATGGTCTGGGCGCTCATCCGGCGCTCATCTGGCCTGCAGCCGCTCACCGTCGCGGCGCACCAGCGTCCAGGCCACCAGGGTGGTCAGCCCAGCCGCCGTGCCCATGCCGATGGCCAACGGCCGCACGGTGCCGTCCAGTGCCTGGCCCAGCCACAGCCCGATGGCAAACGCGACCAGCGCGGTGACAAAGCCCGACAGCGCCGACGCCACCCCCGCGTTGTGCGGAAACGGCCCCACCGCGCCGGCCTGGCCGCAGGGCTGGTGCACGCCGTGGCCCAGCGCGTACAGCCACACCGGCGCCATTACTGCCAGCACCGCCAGCAGCGGGTGGCCGAGGCGGCGCGGATCGACTGCCGCCAGCAGCGCCATCGCCGCGCTGGCGGCCAGCGTGAACCGCGCCGCCCGGCCCACCGCAGCGGCCAGGCCGAGCCGGGGGATCCAGCGCCGGCATAGCAAGGTGCCGGCGATGTAGCTCAGTGAGCAGGTGCTCATCACCAGGCCGGCGGGCGCCGGGCGCAGGCCGAGCACGCCGATCAGCACAAAGCCCGAGCCGGCCAGAAAGATGAACAGCCCGCCGTAGCTGCAGGCCACCAGCGCAGCCCAGGCGCGGAAGGCCGGGTGGCGCAATGTGGCGGCCATCTGACGCAGCAGCGGGCCAATGCGGGTGGCGTCGGCCCGGCGCTGGCGCACCGTCTCGGGCAGGCGCAGCGCGACAAAAACGCCCAGCGCGGCGGCGGCCAGGCCCATCGCTGCCACGGCGGCGCGCCAGCCGTAGGCCGCAGTCAGCCAACCGCCCAGCGCCGGGCTGGCAATCGCGATCAGGCCCAAGCCGCTGAGGGCCCGCGCCATTACCATGCCGCCCTCGTGCGGCTCGTACAGGTCGCGCACCATCGCCCGGGCGCAGACCACGGCGGCCGACATCGCCGCGCCTTGCAGCGCCCGCCAGCCGACCACCGCCATCACCTGGCTGGCGTGCGCCGCGCCCACACTGGCGGCGACGTACAGCGCCAGCCCGAGCAGCAGCACCGGCCTGCGGCCCAGCCGATCAGCCACCGGACCCCACACCAGTTGGGCCAATCCGAAGGCCAGGATCAGCGCCGACATCGTGAGCTGCACCGGCGCCATCGGCGCCTGCAGATCGGCCGCCAGCGCGGGCAGCGCGGGCAGCATCAGGTCGGTGGTGATCGGCTGCAGGCCCAGCAGCAGCGCCAGCACCAGCGCGGCAAAGGCCGGCGACAAGCGCGGCGCGGCAGACGCAGCCTGTACGGCGGCGTGCGCTGGGGCACCGCTCATCTAAAACCGCTCATCCGGCCGCAGATAGCGCCACTGGCCCGGCGGCAGCTTGCCCAGCGAGACACTGCCGATGCGCACCCGTTTCAGGCCCAGCACCTCCAGCCCCACCTGCTCACACATGCGCCGTATCTGGCGCTTGCGGCCCTCGCGCAGCACAAAGCGCAGTTGGTCCTCATTCGCCCAACTCACCCGCGCCGGTTTGAGGCGCTGGCCGTCCAGCGACAGGCCGTTTTGCAGCAGCCGCATGTTCTCGGCCGGGAACGGCAGATCGTGCTCGTCGGCGCGCGCCGGCCGCACCCGCACCAGATATTCTTTTTCAACCAGGCTGTCTTCACCGACCAGTTGCTTGGCGATGCGGCCGTCCTGCGTCAGCACCAGCAGGCCGGTGGAATCGATGTCGAGCCGGCCGGCCGGCGCCAAGCCGCGCAGATGGCCGTGGTGAAAGCGCAGTGCCACCTTGTCGTCGGCCCAGCGGTTGGCGGCGGCAAACAGCACGGCGGCCGGCTGGTGGCCGTCCTCGGGCTGGCCCGAGACATAGCCGATGGGCTTGTGCAGCAGCACCGTGACGCGCTGCGCCTGCTGGGTGCGGGCCAGCGGGTCGATCTCGATGGCCACGGTCGGCCCCACCCGCTGGCCCAGCACCGCCGGCTGGCCGTTGACACGCACCCAGCCGGCCTCAATCCATTCATCGGCCTCGCGGCGCGACGCCAGGCCGCGCTCGGCCATCACCTTGGACAGGCGCACGCCTTCGGGCGGCGGCGTGGGCGACGGGGCGGCAGGGTTGAAGACAGTCATGGCGCCGATTGGATCATGGCGGCCGGGCGGTCGCAGCGCGCCCGCGCTGCCGGCAGGGCGGGGCGATGATGGCCGCGCGCGCCGCCAGCCCGACTAAAAGCGGGCCCGCAAGCCCAGCGTCAGCACCGAGTAGTGGCTGCCAAAGCGCGCCGCCGTGCTGCTGTTGTAGGTGACCGGGATGGCGTCGAAAAACAGCTTGTTGCTGAACTGCGCCCGCACCAGGCCGTCCAGGTGCGGGCTGATCTGGTAGGCCGAGGCCAGCACCAGGCTGTGGTTTTGCCGGATCACCGGCGTGCCGCGCGCGGCCAGGATGGCGTCCACCGCGTCGCGCCGCACGCTGTGCAACAGGTAGCCGGCCTGCGCTGACCACGGCCCGCTGCGCCAGGCGGCGTTGGCGCCGGCCTGCACAAAATGGCCGTGCCAGGCGATCTCTTGCGCCACGTTGACGCCGTAACCACCGCTGCTGTCGTAGAACTGCTTGATCACCCCGCCGCTGGCGCTGCACGGGCCGGCCAGCGTGCCAAAAATGTCATTGCCGTTGAAGGCCAGCTGGTAGGCGCAGCCGTTGCGCCTGGTGGTGGCGGCCAGCGCGCCGTAGGCCAGGCGGGTGCTGCCGGCACCAAGCTGGGCGCTCAGGTCCAGCGCCGGGCTGGCCAGCCAGGTGGCGATCAGATCGGCTTGCAACTGGCGGTCAGACGGCGCGCGGATGGTCACCGTGTCGAGGATGGCGCCGGGCACGCGCACGGGGCTGTGCGTGGCCGTGCTGCTGGCGCGGTGGCCCCAGGCCGACAGGCGCAGCGCCAGCGCCGGCACGGCGCCCGCCGGCTCATTGAAGCGGTATTGGCCAGCCAGGCCCCAGTGGCGGTAGACAAAGGTGTCCGCGTCGTTGTCGATTTGCTGGCGCCCCAGGCTGGCCGACAGCCAGGTTTGTGCGCCCACGCGCACCGCGCCCGCCAGCAGCAGGGTGCGCAGATCGCCGGTCTGGGTGCGGGCCGGGGTTTGGGTCGGGTCGGCGGGCTGGGCTGCGGCGGCGGGCGCCGCATCGCTGGTGGCCGCCGGGCGGCCCAGCAGCGGGTTGAGCCGGCTGGCGCTGATCTCCAGCGTGGCCCGGTCGGCGCCGTGCCCGGGCAGCGCGGTCAGCAGCGCGTCGAGTGGCGCGGCGGCGGCGGGCAGGGAAACAGCCGTGACAACCGTGATGGCCACGACGGCCAGCCTGGCGATCCGGGCGGCACCGGCCCGGGTGGCTACTTTGGCCCTGCGGGTCATCGCGGTGGCCCGGCTGACCCCGCGCGCGGTGATCCCCACGGCTGTCAATCGGTCAAAGTGATGTAGCCCACCAGGCCCGCACCCGTGACGGTGTGGCTGGCCGCCACGCCGCCGCTGCTGCCGAGCTGGGTGGGCACGACGACGCTGAGCGCCGGCAGGCTGCTGCCGTCAGCCTGCGACAGCGGCAGGCCGTTGACGACGACGGTGACCTTGTACTTGCCGCGCAGGCCGTAGATGCCGGTGAAATCGTTGCTCACCCGGTTGATGGCGTAGTTCACCACGCTGCCCAGCAAGATGCTGTTGCTGCTGCCCAGCAGCGTGGCCAGCGTGTTGTGCATGCCGGCCACGCTGCCGGCAAAGTCGATCACCGCTTTTTTCTTGCCGTCGCTCGACACACCGTAGACGATGGCGTTGGCCGCGATGGGCACGCTGATCTCCAGCCCGGCGGTCGTTTTGCGGAGCTTGACGTGGTCGATGTAGGCCTGCACCTCGCCTTTGGCGCCGGCTGTGGTCTCGGTGATCGACACGGCGGCGCTCAGCAGCCCGTCGGCCGGCAAGGTGTAGCTGCCGGACTCGGCCAGCGTCAGCCGCAGCAGCGTGGCAGATGCCAACGGCCAGGCGATGCGAATACCCGCATCCGACTGGAACTGCGCCATCGTGTAAGCGCTGGCTGTCGCGCCGTTGGACAGCGTGATGGCGTCGGCTGCCAGCGCCAGGTAGTGGGTCGGCACTGGCGCCGGGGCGGGCGTGGGGGCGGGCTCGGGGGCCGGTGCTGGCGTGGGTGCAGGGGTGGGTGCAGGCGCGGGCGCCGGCACCGGGGCAGGCACCGGCACCGGGGCAGGCACCGGCACCGGCGCAGGCACCGGCGTGGGCACCGGCACCGGCGCAGGGGCCGGCGTCACCCCCTTGGGCGGGCCAAACACCAGGTCGTCAAAGTAATACGTCTTGCCCGTGCCCACCGCGCCGAAGTTGAAGAACACCGACACCTTGTTGTAGCCGATGGCCAGATCGAGTGCCGGCGTGCCGGCGGCGGGCACGGCAAAGTTGAAGACCAGCGTCTGCCAGCCACCGGCCACCGTGGTCGTGGCCTCGGTCTCGGCCGATTGGCTCTTGTCGGCGGCGTTCTCGACCTTCAACCGCACAGGGATGCCGGCGTCGGGCGACCAGACGCGCAGCAGCAGCGTCTTGGCGCTGGCGGTGAACGGCAGGGCGCTGATCGACTGGTTGGCGCCGGTCGATAACGTCGTGCCGGCCCAGACCTCGGCGCCGGCCGCTTTCAGCACCCGGACCACTTTGCCCGGCACGCCGTCAGGGTCATTGACGATGGCCGAGTCCTCGGCGCCGCCAAAGCCGGTGAGCAGCGGCGGCGGGATTTCGTCAAACGTGATCGCGCTGTAGGCCGGCGGGTTGGCGCCCACCGGCGATCCGCCCCCCACGCCGCCCCCCGCGCCGCCCAGCGCGCTGGCCTGGGCACTGGTCAGCGCGGCCGCCAGTGCGCTGGCGGCGGCGCTTGACGGCGCGCGCAACTCGGCCGCCCGGGCGCTGACGAAGTTGCTCACCGTCGCATCAACCTGCTGGGCTTTGGTGGTGGCCAGCAGCGCGGCGTCGGTTGATTTGAGCAAGGCCTCGGCCTGCAATTTGAGCGCGCCGGCCGTCACCGTGCCCAGCACCTCGGCATTGACAGCCGCCACGGCGGCCTTGACCACGCTGCTGACCGATGCGGATTGCGCCACGCGGTCGGCCGCCGCCTTGACCAGTTGGGCCAGCAGCGCGCTGTCCACCGCGCTGGTGGCAGGGTTGGCTGCCGTGCTGCCCGCCAGCAGCGTGCCGCCGCCGCGCAGCAGCACGGCAAAGGCGCCCAGCACCTCGGCGTAAACCGCCTGCACGCCGGCGCTGTCGGTTGTGGCGCCCAGCCCGGCCAGCAGCTCACTGGTTTTTTGCAGCAGTTGCTGCACCGCCAGCGACTTTTTCAGCAGATCGGGGTTGGCCAGCACCCCGCCCAGTTTGAGCGCCGGGTCGGTGCTGAGCAGCGCCAGCGATGCCGGCAGGCCCAGCGCGGCCTGCACCTGGGCGGCGGTCATGCCGGCGGCCAGCAGGCTGGTGAGCGGGCTGACCACCGTGGCACCGGCCGGCGCTTTCAGCACGCCGTTGAAGGCCAGGCCGGTGTCGGCGTCGGTGCCGCCGCGCACCACCAGCCCGGCGCTGCAACCGGCCGGGAAGGTGAAGGCGCCGCTGCCGTTGTTGGCGCTGCTCACCACCACCTCGCCGGCATCGGCGCTGCCGTTGCCGTTGCTGTCACACAGCACCAACGCGCCGTTCAGGTAGCCGTCCACGGCCACGCCGCTGCTCGGCGTGGCGGCCACCTCCACCACCGCCGCCAGCGCGCCGGGCGGCGCGCCCGCCGAGCCGCCACCGCAGGCCACCAGCCATTGCGCGGCGGCGGCAGTCAAGGTCAAACGAAGGGCGAGCGACATGGGGGCAGTCCAGAGAATGGCGGCAGCAGATCAAGGACCGACAAAGCGCAGGTCGTCGAAGAAGTAGGTGCGGGTGTCGGGCATCGCCGCATAACCGGCATCGCCCAGGCCGTAGTCGAAGAAGATCGACACCTTGTTGAAGACCTTGCTGGCGTCCAGTTGCGCGGTCGGCTTGGTCAGGTCGTAGCCGTTCGGGCCCTGGGCGTTGGGAATGAAGTGTTTGGCGGCCGGGCCGAAGTCGAAGGTCAGCGTCTCCCAGGCATTGCTGACGGTGGTGAACGCATCGACCTCGGAGTTGATCTCGGGGTGGCCGGCCTGCTCCACCTTCAAATGCACCCGCAGGCCGGCCGGGTAGGCGCTGTACACCCGCACTTGCATTTTGGTGGCGCCGGCCACAAACGGGATGGTCGGCACCGCGTCGTTGACGGTGGCTTGGATCGACGTGCCGGCATACGACAGCGCCCCCGCTGAGCGCACCACCTTCAGCGCCTTGCCGCTGCCGCCAGCGGGCAGGCTGCTGCTGCCGACGATGGTGGCGTCCTCGGCGCCGCCAAAGCCGGTGAGCAGACGCGGGGCCACCTCGTCAAACGATGCCAGCACGGTGTTGCTGCCGGTGCCGGTGACAAAGGTCAGGTCGTCGAAGTAGTAGGTCTGCGCGCCGCCGGCCTGGGCGCCGGTCTTGCCGAAGTTGAAGAAGACGCTGGCCTTGGTGTAGGCGGTGGCCAGATCCAGTGCCTTGGGCGCATCGGCGGCCGGGCTGGCAAAGTTGAAGGTCAGGGTCTGCCAGCCACCGGCCACCGTGGTGCTGGCCTCGGTCTCGACCGATTTGCTGCCGTCGGCGATGTCTTCAAGCTTGAGCCGCACCGGGATGCCGGCGGCGGCCGACCAGACCCGGGCCGTCATCGTCTTGGCGCTGGCCGTGAACGCAACGGCCGGCAGGCCGCCGTTGGCCACCGTCACCACCGTGGTGCCGGCATAAAACGGCGCATTGCTGCCCGGCTTGACGACCCGGCCCACCTTGTTGGCGGCGCCGGTCGGGTCGTTGACCAGCGTGGAGTCTTGCGCGCCTTCAAATCCGCTGAGGGCTGCACCGGCCTCGTCCAGCGTGGCGATCACTTTGGCCGCGACCACTGGCGGCGTGCCACCGCCGCTGCCGGCGCTGGCAGCCAGCAGTTTCACATCATCGACAAAATAGATTTCGCCGCTGAGTGGCGCCACCGTGCCCAGATTGGGCAGCAGCACCATCCGGGTGTAGTTTTTGGCCAGGTCCACGTTGGCAAAGACCCAGGTCAGCGTCTGCCAGCCCACCACCACCGCCGGCGCGGCGGCGATCTCGGCGGTGGCCGCGCCACCGGCGTCCTCCATCTTCATCACCATCGGGATGCCGGCCTTGGGCGAGTAGACATGGGCTGTGACCGTCTTGCGGTCGGCAGCAAAACCGATCGCCCCGGTGGTGACGACGGCGCCGGCAAACACATCGCCCCCGGCGCGCAGGATTTTCAGTGCCTTGCCGCTGCCGCCAGCCGGGCCGGCCTCGACCGTCGTGCCCTCGGCCCCGTTGAAGCCGAAGAAGGCCAGCGCCGTGGCCTCGTCAAACGACGCCAGCACGGTGTCGGTGGCCGCCGGCGGTGTGATCACGGCGCTGGCCTCGGCCAGCACGATGTCGTCGAAAAAATAGGCCTCACCGGCCAGCGGCGCCACCGTGCCCAGGTTGGGCAGCAGCACCAGTTTGTTATAGCTTTTGCTCAGGTCCACATTGTTGAAGACCCAGGTCAGCGTCTGCCAGCCGACCACCGTGGCCGGGGTGGCGGTGATCTCGGCGCTGGCCGCGCCGCTGGCGTCTTCGAGCTTGAGCACCATCGGCACGCCGGCTTTGGGTGAATACACTTTTGCGGTGAGGGTGTTGCGATTGGCTGCAAACGCCACCGGCGCGGTGACGACAAAGGCACCGGCAAACACATCGCCGCCGGCGCGCAGGATTTTCAGCGCCTTGCCGCTGCCGCCGCCCGCCGGTGCCGTCTCCACGGCGCTGCCCTCAGCGCCGTTGAAGCCCAGAAACACCAACGCCGTGGCCTCGTCAAACGTCGCCAGCAGCGTGCCCGCCACCACCGGCGGGGCCACCGGCACGGTGTTGTAAGCCTGCTGCGCGCTGGCGGCGGCGGCGTTGGGGTTGTTCGCCAGATCATTGAACTTGGCGGCGGCCACGCTGACGTTGATGGTGCTGGCCAGGTTGGCGGTGGGCGTGACCAGCATCGTGTAGTGGGTGGCGTCCACCTTGACCAGCGCACCGGCCGCACCGCCCGTCACCGTGATGTCCTCGGCGGTAAAGCTGCTGCCCACGTCCTCACTGAAAGTGAAGGTGAAGGTCACCGCGCCGGTGGCGGTGGCAGCGGCTTCACTGTCGCTGATGGCCACGGACGGCGCGACTGTGTCGGGCGGGCCTGCTGCGTCGCCGCCACCGCAGGCGGCCAGCAGCAGTGACGTGGCCAGGGCGCAGGCCGACAGGGTGAAGTGACTGGACAGGGGGTTCATGGCGTGTTCCGGCAGCGGGTGGGATAGGGCAGCGCCCGTCGGTATGAAAGCGCTTTCAAATTCAAGAATAGGCGATGGTGGCGGGGATGACAAGCGGGGCAAGCCCTGAGGATTTCCCTGAGTCGGGGATGGGCGGAATGAAATTTGTTGGTGTCGGACGGCGGTCGGCGCGAAGCGGGCGCTGCGACGGGCGGGTTTGGCGGTAGAGCGTCTAGCGTCGTTGGCGCGGTAGCGAGGCCGAGGCCACCCGGTGACCGGATGCCTACGTGTCATCCGCATACGACCGCAAGCGGCCGTAGGCTCCCTCTTTACCTCCGGCATCCGGTAACCCGGCACCCTCGTCACGGCAGCAGCGGCGGCGGTGGGGGCATTTTAAAAGCTGTCAGCGCCACCTCGGGTGTGGAGCGTCGGGGTGGGTTGCCGTGTTTTGCGGAGGTAAAGAGGGAGACGGCGGCCGCTTGCGGCTGGCGTCGGATGACACGTAGCAAGACACGGCAACCCGCCCCGGCGCTATCGGGATGAACTTTGTAAGTTCAGCGATTCGCCAGCGCACCAAACTGCACCGCCACCCGCAGCCCGCCCAGCGCTGACTCACCCAGCGCCACGCTGGCGCCGTGGCGCTGGGCGATGCTGCGCACGATGGCCAGGCCCAGGCCGCTGCCGGCCGCGTCCGCCGCTGCGGCGCCGCGCACAAAGCGCTCAAACACCCGCTCGCGCTCGGCCTCGGGGATGCCGGGGCCGTTGTCGTCCACCGCCAGCAGCGGGCCGGTGCGGTTGCTGGCCAGCGTCAAGCGCACCTGGCCGCCGGCCGGGGTGTAGCGCAGCGCGTTGTCCACCAGGTTGCGCACCAGCACGGCCAGCGCGGCCGGGTCACCGAGCACGGTGATGCCCGAGTCACCGAGCCCGGTGATGGGCGGGACAGGCGTCTGATCGACCAGCAACTCGACGTGGCTGCCGCGCGCCGCTGCAAGCGCCGCCGCGTGGTCGGCCAGCACCTGGCGCAGCAGCGCGGCCAGGGCCACCGGCTGCGCTGTCGGGGCCGGCGCGCCGGGCTCGCTGCGCGCCAACGTCAACAACTGCTCCACCAGCCGGCTGGCGCGGTCCACACCGGCCACCAGCGCATCGAGTGCGGCGGCGCGGTCAGCGTTGTTGCCCGGCGGCGCGGCCGCCGCCGCCGGCTCACTCAAGCGGCGCAGCACCTGAGCTTGCAGTTTGAGGGCGGTCAGCGGTGAGCGCAGCTCATGCGCGGCGTCGGCCACAAACGCCCGCTGCTGGCCCCAGGCCTGGCCCAGCCGGGCCAGCAGGGCGTTCAGGGCGCTGACCAGCGGCGCCACCTCGTCGGGCAGATCAGCCGCCGGCAGCGGCTGCAGGGTGGCCGCGTCTTGCTCTGCCACCTGGCGCGCCACCCGGGCCAGCGGCCGCAGCGACCGGGTGATCAGCCACCACAGCGCGGCGGCCATTGCGGGCGCGGCCAGCAGCAGCGGCAGCACGCCGCGCAACGCGGCATCGGCTGCCAGGCCCTGGCGGATGCGCACCGGCTGGGCCACCTGGATCACCTTGTCGCGCGCGGCCACTGCAAAACTGCGCCAGCGCTCACCGTCCACCCGAATCTCGGCCAGCCCCAGCACCGCCTGCGACGGCAGCGCCCGGTGCGCCCGCGAGGCATAGACGCTGCGGCCGTCGATGCGCCAGATCTGCACCACAAAGTCGAGGCCTTCGTCGTTCAGCGCGGCGGCATCACCCGAGGCGATCTCGCCCTGGTCGCGCAGGCTCAGCGCCATTTGGCGCAGTTGGTAATCAAACAGCGCCTCGGTCTCGTGCAGCACATTGCGGTAGGTGATGCCGCCCACCAGCGCGGCGGCCAGCGCCAGTGCGGCCAGCAGTGACAGCAGCAGCCGAGCGCGGATGGAGGTCATGATCTGCGTGCGCCACCGCCACCGCCACCGCCACCGCCACCGCCACCGCCACCGCGCCAGCGCCCGATACCCCCACGCCCACCTGGCCGCTGGCGAGGGGAGGGGGCTGAAGATCGGCGCGCCGTCAAACCACCGGCCCCAAAAAATAGCCCACGCCGCGCATGCTCTGGATGAAGCCGGCGCCCAGCTTTTTGCGCAACTGGTGCACATACACCGGCACGGCATTGCTTTCCACCGCGTCGCCCCAGCCGTACAGCCGGTCTTCCAGTTGCGCCCGGCTGAGCACCGCGCCCGGCCGCTGCAGCAGGGCTTGCAGCACCGCAAACTCGCGCGCCGACAGCAACACCGGCCGGCCGGCCTGCGTCACCTGGCGGGTGGACGGGTCGAGCCGAACGCTGCCGTGGGCCAGCGCAGTGTCGGTGCGGCCGTCGCGGCGCCGCGCCACGGCGCGCATGCGGGCCGCCAGCTCGTCCAGCTCGAAGGGTTTGACCAGATAGTCGTCGGCGCCGGCGTCCAGCCCGGCCACCCGGTCGGCGGTGGCGTCGCGCGCCGTCAGCACGATCACCGGCGTGGCGTCGCCCCGGCCGCGCAGGCTGCGCAGCACGGCCAGGCCGGCGCTGGGCTGGGCGCTCAGGCCGGCGCGCTCGGGCAGGCCCAGGTCGAGCAGCAGCAGATCAAAGTGCTCGGCGGCCAGCGCGGCTTGTGCGGCTGCCACGTCGTAGACCCAGTCCACCGCATGGCCGTCCAGGCGCAGCGCCTGGCGCAGGCTGTGGCCGATCATGCGGTCGTCTTCGGCCAGCAGCAGGCGCATCGTGGGCTTTGTCGGAAGGGGTGGATGGGCGCCGATGAGCATACCCGGGGGCTGATCCAAAGCCCGGCGCGGGCCCGGCCCAAAGCGCCGCAGCCTCCTAGAATTGGCCACCCCCAGCCCCAGGCTGGCCGCCCACCCGGCGCCGCCAAGCCGCCACCGGAGCCCGACGATGGACAGCCGAGTCAACCCCGTGCGCGAGCGTATCGAGCGGGTCCGCGAGGCCCTGGCGCAAGAAGGCGCGTTTGCGCTGTTGGTGCCCAGCGCCGATCCGCACCTGTCGGAATACCTGCCCGGCCATTGGCAGGGTCGGCAGTGGCTGTCGGGCTTCACCGGCTCGATGGGCACGCTGGTGGTCACCGTCAACCGTGCCGCGCTGTTTGCCGACGGCCGCTACTGGCAGCAGGCTGAGGCCCAAATGCTGGGCAGCGGCATCACGCTGGTAAAAATACCCACCGGCGCGGCCACCCACCACCTGCAATGGCTGGCCGACCACACGCCGGCGGGCGACACCGTGCTGGCCGACGGCCAGGTGCTGGGCCTGGCCGCCGCCCAGCAGTTGCAAACGGTGCTGAGCGCCGCCGGCATCCGGCTGCGCACCGACAGCGATCTGCTGCGCGCTGTCTGGCCCGACCGCCCGCCGCTGCCTGCCGCCGCCGTTTATGCCCATGCCGCGCCGCAGGCGGCCGAGCCGCGCGCCCGGCGCCTGGCCCGGGTGCGCGAGGCGATCGCCAAGCACGGCGCCACCCACCATTTCATCTCCACCGTCGATGACATCGCCTGGCTCAGCAACCTGCGCGGCGCCGATGTCGATTACAACCCGGTCTTCCTGGCGCACTTGCTGATCGACGCCACCCGGGCCACCTTGTTTGTCGGCGCCGGCAAGGTGCCAGCCGCGCTGGCCACCGAGCTGGCCGCCGACGGTTTTGCGCTGGGGGATTACAACCACGCGGGGGCGGCCTTGGCCGGCTTGCCGCCCGACGCCACCCTGCTGATCGACCCACGCCGCATCACGCTGGGATTCCGCCAGCAGGTGCCGGCGGCGCTGCGGGTGGTTGAGGCCATCAACCCCAGCACGCTGTTCAAGAGCCGCAAAAGCGAGGCCGAAGCCGCGTTTGTGCGCCAGGCGATGGCCGAGGACGGCGCCGCGATGTGCGAGTTTTACGCCGGCTTCGAGGCCGCACTGGCGCGCGGTGAGCGCCTGAGTGAGCTGACGGTGGATGAGCGCCTGTCCGCCGAGCGCGCCAGGCGGCCGGGTTTTGTCGGCTTGAGTTTCCCCACCATCGCCGGCTTCAATGCCAACGGCGCCCAGCCGCACTACCGCGCCATGCCCGATTCATTCGCCTGGCTCGACGGTGATGGCCTGCTGCTGATCGACTCGGGCGGCCAGTACCTGGGCGGCACCACCGACATCACCCGGGTCTGGCCCATCGGCAGCGTCACGCCAGCCCAGCGGCGTGATTGCACGCTGGTGCTCAAGGGCATGATGAACCTGGCCCGGGCGCGCTTTCCGCGTGGCACGCTGGGCCCGTTTCTCGACACCCTGGCGCGCGCCCCGCTGTGGGCCGAGGGCATCGACTTTGGCCACGGCACCGGCCACGGCGTGGGCTATTTCTTGAATGTGCACGAAGGCCCGCAAACGATCAGCAAGGCCGTGCCCGAGCCGCAGATGGCGATGGAGCCCGGCATGATCACGTCCGACGAGCCGGGCGTGTACCGCCCCGGCCAGTGGGGCGTGCGCATCGAGAACCTGCTGCTGACGGTGCCGGTTGCCACGGCCGAGAACGGCCAGTTTGGCGAGATGCTCGAATTTGAGACGCTGACGCTGTGCCCGATTGACGCCCGCTGCATCGAGCCCAGCCTGCTGCGGCCCGACGAGATCGGCTGGCTCAATGCCTACCACGCCACGGTGCGCGAGCGGCTGGCGCCGTTGGTGAGTGGGGATGGGCTGGCCTGGTTGATCCTACGCACCGAGCCGATCTGATCGTGACGCCGGCGATGTCTGTGCAGTCACCCAATTTCGCCATCGGCGTCGACCTGGGCGGCACCAAGACCGAGGCCATCGTGCTGGACGCGACCGGCACCGAGGTCTGGCGCCGGCGCATCACCACGCCGTCGGCCCAGGGCTACGACGCCATCCTGGCGGCGCTGGCCGGCCTGGTGGCCGAGGCCCGGCAGGCGCTGGGTGACGCAGCCGCGCCGCACGGCGCCAGCATCGGCGTCGGCACGCCGGGCAGCCTGACGGCCGCCGGTCTGATCAAAAACGCCAACACCCAGTGCCTGAACGGCCGCGCCTTGCAGCAGGATTTGCAAGCCCTGTTGGGCCAGCCGGTGGCCATTGCCAACGATGCCAACTGCCTGGTGCTGTCTGAGGCCACGGACGGCGCTGGCCAGGGTGCCGATGTGGTGTTTGCCGCCATCCTGGGCACCGGATGCGGCGCCGGCATTGCGGTGCACGGCAGGGTGCTGACGGGGCCCAACCACCTTGCCGGCGAGTGGGGCCACAACCCGCTGCCGTGGGCACCTGCCGACGCGCCGGGCTTGGCTTGCTACTGCGGCCAGGCCGGTTGCGTGGAGACATGGCTCAGCGGCCCGGCCATCGCCGCCGACCACCAGCGCCGGCACGGCGGCGCGCTGAGCGCGCTGCAAATCGCCGAGGCCGCTGCGGCGGGTGATGTCGATTGCAGCGCCACCCTGGCGCGCTGGTTCGAGCGGCTGGCGCGTGCGCTGGCCGGCGTGATCAACCTGCTCGACCCGGACATGATCGTGCTGGGCGGTGGCTTGTCGCGCATCACCGGCGCTTACGCGCAGGTGCCGGCGCTGTGGGGCCACTGGGTTTTTTCTGGCGGCCTGCGCGAGCCGGTGCGCACCCGCTTGCTGCCGGCGCTGCACGGCGACTCGTCGGGGGTGCGCGGTGCGGCCTGGCTGGGCCGGCAGCCGGCAGCCATGCCGCGCTGATTCTCAGCCCTCAGACTTCAGCCGCTCAAACCCCGGCGCGCGCCAGCGGCGCGGCCAGCGCGCTGCGCAGGCTTTCGGCGCTGTCTTGCAGGTGCAGGCGGGCCTCGTTGCCCAGGCCGGCCTGGCGCGCGGCGCGCTCGATGCGCGTGGCCAGCGCGCCGGCCCGGCTGCGCAGCAGGGCGCGGGCGTCGGCGCGCGACATCGCGCCCGGCCGCAGCACCAGCGCGGCCAGCCGGTTGACAAACTCGCGCTGCAGCTCCCGCCGGGGCGGGGCGATGTCACTGTGGCTGGCCAGCTCAGCCCACAGATCGGCCTCAATCTGCTGGTACAGCTCGGCCAGGTGCAGCGTCTGCTGGTGCGGGCTTACCTTGGCCTCGCTGTCGATCAGGCGGGCGGCCAGCGCGTCGCTCATCAGCCGGTTCAGCAGCGCGCGCTGCAAATCCAGCACGGTTTGCGACAGCGCAAACTCGGTGGGACCGGCCGTCTCAGCGCGCTCAAAAAAGTTGGGCGCCAGCCGCCGCTGCAAGGCCGGGCTGACGACAAAACTGTCGGCCGACAGCACCCGCTGCGACAGCATTTGCAGCGCGGCGCGCTGGTCAGCCGCCGGCAGGGGCTGTAGCGGATCGCGCCCGGTGTTGGGGTAGTCGCGCAGCGTGCGCACGCCGCCGATCTGGCGCAGCAGCATGCCGGCGGCGCGGCCGGAGTCCTGCACCGCGTAGGCCAGCGCCCGGCGCAGGCTGCCGTAGTCTTCATCGGGCTTGAGCGGCCGGGTCTCCTGGCGCTGGAACAGGTCTTGCGCGATGTCAAAGCGCCGGGCGGCAAAGGCCAGCACATCGTTGCCCAGGTCGAACTGCAACGCGTCGGGGTCGATGCCTAAAAAATTGTCTTCATCGGTGCCGAAGGCCAGCTCGGGCTCGGCGCTGCGGCCGGCGATGCGGGCCAGCTCAGCCGCCTGTTGATCGGGCGCCAGCGGCCGGTAGGCGTACTCGATGGCCCAAAAATCATAGGGCCCGAGGGTGGTCTGGAAAGCCGTGGCCGGTGCCTCATCGGGGCGCGGCAGGTTCATCGGCGCGTACTCCATCACCGAGCCGGTGAAGGCATGGCTGCGCGTGAATTCAGGGTCACTCACCTGCTGCTCAGAGTACACATGCGAGGCGCGGAAGTTGTGCCGCAGCCCCAGCGTGTGGCCCACCTCGTGCATCACCACCTCTTTGAGGTAATCCAGCACAAACTGCTGCGCCTCGGGGCTGTCGGGCTCGATGTCGCCACGCGCGGCCAGCACGTCCAGGCCGTAAGCCAGTTGCTCGGCGGCCTGGTCGGCCATCTGGCAGGTGTGCGTGTCGTGGCGGCCTGGGCCGGCATCGGCCGGTGCATCCACGCCGCCCCCCGCGCCGCCGATCTGCAGCAGCGCGGCCCAATCGGCGGGGCCGCTGCCACCCAGCACCTTGGCGCGCAGGTTGCGGGCGCGGCGGAACTCCAGGCTTTCGATGCCGATGTTGGCGTCCAGAATCTCGCCGCTGCGCGGATCGACATGGCTGGGGCCGATGGCGACAAAGCCCGGCGCGTGGTTGACCATCCAGCGCAGCGACGCGATGCCGGCGTCCAGCGTGTCGAAATCGGCGTCGTCGGCCTGCTGTTTGACGACGATGGCGTCTTTGAAGCCGATGCGCTCAAACGCCGGGTTCCAGGCCAGCACGCCGGCGGTGATGGCGGCGCGGTACTTCACCGGCACATTGCGGTCCAGCCAGTAGGTGATGGGCTTGACCGGCTCAGACAGCTCGGCCGCCGGGTCTTTTTTGTCCAGCCGCCAGCGCTCGACAAAGCGTTTTCGCGGGCTGCGCGCCAGGTCGTCTGAAAAATCATCGACCACGGTGACAAAGTGGCCCAGCCGCGGGTCGGCCGGCCGGGTGGCCATCGGCGTGGCCGGCAGCCGCGCCAGTGAGTAGTGCAGGCCCAGAAACAGGCTGCGCGGGTCGGGCAGGCCGCTGGGCACGGTGGGCGCGGGCACGCCCGGCGGGGTGCCGGGCTGGACCACCGCCAGCGCGGCGGTGGCGTAGTGGTTGATCACCTCCAGCACCAGCAAGTCGGGCTTGCCGCGCACGGCGGTGACCGCCGAGTTGCGGCCATCAAAGCCGTAGCCCTGGCGGAAGCTGCGCTGCAATTGCGCGCCCAGGCCCAGCAAATCACTGACAAACATCGCGCTGGC
The DNA here is from genome assembly GCA_031366635.1 of Betaproteobacteria bacterium. Taxonomy (GTDB): domain Bacteria; phylum Pseudomonadota; class Gammaproteobacteria; order Burkholderiales; family Burkholderiaceae_C; genus Pseudaquabacterium. The sequence goes on from JANLOP010000165.1 coordinate 28,783, forward strand.
GTCCACCAGCACCGATTTGCGCTCGGGGTGCGGTTGGCTGGCCACCGGGTTGGCCGCAAGCAGGCTGTTCGACGCCGCCACCGCCAGCGCCCGGGCCTCGGGCGTGCCGGGCGTGGCGACAAAATCATCGTTGATGGCGATGAGCTGCACCACGTTGTGCAGCCGGCGGAACTGCACCAGCCGGGGCGACGGCAGCATGCGCCCGCCGTACAACTGGGCCTCGCCGATGCCACTGGCCAGCTTGGGCGAGAAGAAGAAGGTCTGGTTGAAGTCCTCGGGCCGCAGCTCGATCCAGACTTTGTCGTCCTTCTGCCAGGCGGTGAACAGGCCGTCGATTTTCTTCGCATCCTTCATCACCAGCGCAAACGGCGGCGGCTGGCCAGGCGCGGCGGGGGGTGGTGTGGCGGCCGGGCCCGACGCCACGGCCGCCGGGCGGGCGGCGGCCGCCGGCGTGCCCACGCCGGCCAGTGCGGCAGACACCACCGCAGCGGCGGCGGCCGGGGTGGGCGCGGCGGCGGCCGGGGCTGCGCCGACTTTGCCGTTGCCGGCCGCGTCGATGCCGGGCGAAGGGGTGGCGCAGCCGGAGAGCGCCGACAAGGCGGCCAGCAAGGCGGCCAGCGTGGTGGCGCGCAACGGGCGCGTGGTGCGCAGGGCAGGCAGATCAGGCAGAACAAGCATCGCGGGGGACGTCCGGTACAACGGGCAGGCAAAGTGGCCAAAGCCTGAGTATGAGACGGCCGGCCGGCGCCGGTTCCCCAGGACTTGGCCTTGGGCGCGCTGCTTTTTGCGGCTTACGCCGCCCGGGAGGGTTTACTTCAATGCCTTGAAACGCAGCCGGTGCGGCTTGGCGCCTTCTTCACCCAGGCGCTTTTTCTTGTCGGCTTCATATTCCTGGTAGTTGCCGTCGTAGAAGAACCACTGGCTGTCGCCCTCGCAAGCCAGGATGTGGGTGCAGATGCGGTCGAGAAACCAGCGGTCGTGGCTGATGATCATGGCCGAGCCGGCAAACTCAAGCAGCGCGTCTTCGAGGGCGCGCAGGGTTTCCACATCCAGGTCGTTGGACGGCTC
>JANLOP010000169.1:0-7465 GCA_031366635.1 Betaproteobacteria bacterium
CGCGGCTGCACGGCCCGGTGGGGCTGAAAAACGGCGCCCGCACACCGCCGGAGATTGCCGTCAGCATCCTGGCCGAGCTGACCGCCGTGCGCTACGGCTACCGGGTGCCCGAGCCGGTGGCGCTGAAGGCGCAGGCGCTGATCGAGGCGGGGTGTGTGACTTGAGGGCTGGCCTGCTGGCTGCGGGTTAGCGTGGCCGCCGGATATCGGCCACCTCGGCAGCGGTGAAGTGGCTGACGCAGACGCAACTGCCGCTGTTCTGATTGCCGCCCACCGCCCACAATCCGGGCACGACGCCCGCGACGGCCGGGTCCAGCGCTAGCACAAACGCCACGTGGTTGATCGTGGCATTGCCGGCCAGCTTGAAGGTCACCACATCGCCAGGCTGGGCTGCTGCGCCGATCACCATCGGGCTGACACCGGCCACCGCCATGCCCCAGGCCGGGTTGGCCGGGTTGGGCGGCACGGTGCTGCCACTCCAGTTGGCCGCCTGTAGCGCGACGGTGCCCACCGGCGGGGGCAGGCAGGGCGGCACCGGGCCAATCACCAGCCGGGGCAACAAGTTGTTGTGCCGGAGCAGCACCCAGGCCACAAACGCCGCGCACCACGCCGTGGCATCGCCGCCGCTGACCGGGCTGCCCGCTGCGCTGTCCAGATAGTCCATCACCCGGGGGTTGCTGTCGGCCCGGGTCGGCTTGTTGGCCTCCACCTGGCCTAACTCACCCAGCGCCCAATCCAGCCAGGACGCGCCGGTGTCGCGGCCCAAGGCCTTGTCCGGCATGCCGATGAACGACAGGATTTCGGTCATCAGGTCATGGCCCAGCACCGACAGCGCCGCCGGATCGCTGCGCGCCAGCTTGGCCACGGCACGGTCTTGCGGCGCCACCGGCGGGCCGGGCGGCACGCCCACCGCCTCGCGCTTGTAGCGGTACAGCACCGCCAGCGCGCGCAGGTCGGCGGTGTATTTGGTTTCCAGCGGGTCGATGCGGCCGTCGAAGCCCAGCATCGTCTGCAGGTTCTTCACCAGCGGCTGCACATTGGCATGCACCTGGCCCAACACCGGCAGGCTGTCGGGCCGGGTGATGACCACGCCGGTGGGGCTGCGGCCGACGATGTAGTCGTACAGCAGGAAGCTCAATTCGTCGGTGGCCGTCAAACCCTGGTTGCGGGTGTAGCCGGCGATGGCGGCGCGGGTGGGCCCGTCGAGCACGCCGGTGGCGGTGACGCCCAGCTGGCGCTGCACGGCCACGATGTCGGCGGGGATCAACTGCTCCTCAAAGCCGTTGCGCGCCAGGTTGAACGGCGCCGTGCCATTGGCGCCCGCCGGGCCGCTGGGCGTGATTGGTGACGTGCCCTGGCCGCGCTGCTTGTCGTCTTCGGCATCGCGCTTGCGGCCGGCGGCGCGCAGGTTCACCACTTTGCCGAGCACGTCAAACCAGAACGGCGCGCCGAGGGCGACGAAGAAGGCAGTGACAGCGCAGCCAAATGCCCAGGCCAGAAGGCTGCTGTAGCCCTTCCATTCGAGCCACATCGGGCTCAGCTGCGATGCGCTCGCTGGCTTGAAAACCTCGCCCGCGCAGGGCCAGCCGGTGTCCGCTTTCGGCATCTCGCCTGGCTTCCCGGGATCGAAATGACCGACCTTGCAAAACTGTTGGCGCAGGTTGGTGGCAAACGGGCCCAGCGGCAGCCGCACCTGGCCAGCCGTGCTGCGGGCCACACAGGACCGCAGGCCGACCAGCGACATGCCGGTCGTTTTGGCGCATTCATTAAAAATCTCGGGGTGGAGCTTGTAGAGCTGCGACGCTGCAACGTCGGGCTGCTGGTTGTCGATCATCTCCAGCAGCGCCGACTTCGACGACTCCAACGCCACCGCCGCTTCTTGCACCAGTGTGCGCACCGCTGGCTTGCTGCTGACCACGGTGGCCGATCGAACCCAAACCGAGACATCGCTCAAGCAGCGGTAGGCGCCCTTCAGGTTTTCGCCACGATCCGTCACTTCAATCTGCTGCTTCTCGATGAAGGCCAGCACCTGGGGCAGGCCAAGCAGCCACGAGCTGGGGTTGCTGCGATAGTCCGGGCTCTTGTTGTCCTTGGCCACCTCGATGGTGACGTCAGCGATCCAGGTACAAAAGGCGTGCTGAACCTCGATGCGTTGATTCCGTTTTTCGCCTTCTGCGCAGCGATCTGCAGGTGCGCTTGCCAGCTTTTTGCAATCGTCTGCAGGCGCCGAAGCCGACTTCTTGCCGGGCACATTGAACGGCTGCTGGTTCGGCCGGTAGGTCGCCAGGCTCGCATCCTCGTAAAACGCCTCGCTCAAGCGCGTGATCGCGTCCACCAATTTGGCCGCCACCCGCACCTCGGGCTTGTCGCTGGCGGCGGCCACGGCCGCTGCATTGCTGCCGGTGGCCGCTGCGGGCGCCGGCACACCGCCCGGGAACAACGAGTTCACCCGCTCGGCCAGGCTGGCCAGGCTGCGGCGCAGATCAGGGTCGGACGACAGCCGGTCGGCGATGAAAAAGCTGTCCACATTGAGCAACGCCGCCACCGCAAAGCTCAGGCCAAGTGACCAGTTCTGGCTGCGGCGCTGGTACCAGCCCTCCGACCGGTCGCCGATGTGTGAGAACCAGCGGGCGATTTCGGCCTCGAAGCCCGGCCAATCGGCCTCATGCCCAGTGAGCAGGCCGCGCAGCGTGCGCCAGGTGTTGGCGCCGCCCACGGCCGATCCGCCGCCGGCACCCGGCGCCCGGTCACTGACAAACGCCGTGGGTGAGGCATAGCGGCCGGCCGGGTGCCCGCCTTTTTTGTCGTCGTTCAGCTCGATCAGCAGCACGCGGGCAAACAATTCGGGCGGAATTGACGACGGGCCGGTGGTCTGGCCCACCTTGCCGTGTTTCTCGCTGGCCGCATCGTCACCCAGCGACAGCGCAAAGATCATCGGGTTCTTGAAGATCGCCTGCTTCAGGTTCTCGTCCTGGCCGGTGGCCTCTCGCACCAGTTTGTGCAAATACTTGGGTCGGCCGCGAAACACCTGCCCGGCCAGCACCTCCTGCAGCTTGCTGACCAGCAGCGCCAGCACCAGGTAGACCAGCACCAACCCCAGCACCACTTCGAGGATTGCGTTGTCCATCGCGCTGCGCTCAATCGATGTCGTTGAAGAACAGGTGGTCGCCGATCACCTTGCGCGGCGTCTTGCCGCGTGCCCAGTAGGCCGGCGGCCGCAAACTGGCGGCGTAATAGTGCCGCGACCGGTCGGTGATGTCTGGCAGGCCGCGTTGGATCAGCTCAGCGGCAATCGCCCGTGCGGTCTGGTAAGCCGCATCGGGCTGGCTGGCCACCTGCTTCATGCGCGGCAGGTTGGGGTCGCCGGCATTCCAGCAACTGAACTGCTTTGGGTCGAGGCAGACGGCAGAGAAAGTGGTTTTTTTGCGGTAGCTGGCGTTCTTGCGGTTCTGGATCACACAGGCCACCGCCCGCATGCCCTCGTCGCCCTGGTTGCGGGCCTCCCCCCACAGGGTGGCGGCCACCACGGCCAGCTCATGGTCGGCGGGGTCGCCGTCCGGGCCAAGCTGCGGCAGCACCACCGGGCCGCCGACCGGCGCTGCTGCGGGGGGGTGTGGCGCGTCTGTCACCGCGCCGTCCCCGTCGCCACGCAGCCACGGCTGCACCGAGTACCAGGCCAGCACCGGGTCAATCGGGCCGTAGACGGCGTTGGCCTGGTCTTGCGTGTCGTTGGGCAGCGCGCCGATGTGCATGCCCATCAGCCGGTCGGCGCTGTCCCACAGCGCGGCGCCGCTGTCACCGCCCTGGGTGGGCTGGCTGGCGCGGTAGCCGATGGCGTCGGCCAGAAAATAGTCTGGGTAGCCGGGGGTCAGGCCCGGCAGATCGACAAAACCCGACCAGTACACCATCAACTGGCCCGGCAGTGGCGCGCCGCGCCGACGCAGGCTGATAGCCATGTTGGCGGTGGGCGCGCCGCCCAGCCCGGCCGGCAGAAAGCCGGCCACGCTGCGCAGTGCGGTGGCGTCGCCCGGCGCCACCTCCACCAACGCCGCGTCCAGGTGGGTGCGCAGCACATCCACGCCGATGGACGGCTGCCAGTCCACCAGCCGGCCGACCCGGTTGTGGCCCTGGTCGTCAATGTCGAGCGCCTGGTTGACGGCGCACTGGGCATCGGGCGCGGCCACATGGCCGCAGGTAAGCAGATAGTTGCGCGCCGGGGCCAGCCGGTCTTGCACCAGGCAGGTGGCAGTGCCGGCGATGTGCGGTGCGGCCTGGCGGCACAGGCCCGGCGCGCCCTGAGCCACGGCACGGGGCGCGCGCACGGCGCGCAGGGCCAATTGCCCGGCGCCGCCGGGCAGCGCCAGCGCGGCCGGCAGCGCACGGCCGGGGATGCCGTCGCGCAGCGCCACGTGCAGGCACGGCGCGCTGCTGGCGGCGCTGGCGCTGGCGTGGTCCGGCAGGGCCAGGCTGAGGCTTTGCACCGCGTCGGGGTGGGCCCAGGCGGGCAGTGAGCCGCCCGGCAGGCCACCGCGCTGCCGGGCCAGCCCACGCGCCAGCCAGCGGTAGGCGGCATGGGCTTGTGACAGGGCGGCGGCAGACGGCATGGGCTGGCGAGGCGGTTTGGGTGGATCAGCGCTGGGCCCCGGCAGGCGTCAGCGGGCGGCGGGCAGCGGGCTGCTGCTGGGCGTGTTGGTGGGGCCCGTGGTGGTTTTGCCCGGCGTGGCGTCGGTGGTGGGCCTAGACCCGGTGCTGGCGGCCTGGGATGCCACCGTGCGCACGGGCACCAGCGCCAGCGTCTCTTTGCAGCCCAGGGCGCGCACTTCGTCGTCCACCCGCCCCGCGCGCAGCGTGTGGTCGTCCAGCCAGGCCTGGGCGTCGTCGCGGGCCTCGGCCAGCGGCACGCCTTGATTTGCTGCGAACTTTTGTAACTCCTGGCGGGTCGCGGCACTGACGCCGTTGCGCAACGCCGCCGGAAACGCCGGGTCCAACTCATCGGCACTGGCCCGCTCGGTCACGGCCGCGCCCTGCGCCTTGAGCAGGGCATTGGTGCGCGCCAGCAACTCGGTCGCCACCTTCTCGGGCGCCACTGGCAGCGGCACCCGCTCGGACAACTCGCTTTGAAAGGTTTGCTCGATCGTCACCCATTCGGCGCGCAGCCGCAGGCCCGAGCCGCGCACTTGCGCCTGCAAGGCCCGCACCGATTCGAGTACCGCCAAAGCGGCCTCAAGCTGGCGCCGGGTGCGCTGGGCGATAGCGTCGCGCTGGTCTTGGCCGCCGCTGCCGCCCCGCGCCTGGCCAGCCGCCGTGGCTGCGCGCTGGCGAATCGAATCCAGCGCGGGCGCCGTCACGGCGGCCACCGGCTCCAGCTTGCTCAGCAGCGCAACCCGCCCGCTGCGGAACTTCAGCGTGGCCTCGCGCAAGTGGGCGACCACCGCATCCAGCCGAGTGGCATCGGGCCATCCACCGGGCGCATCATGAATGTCAGATTTCAGGTAAAGCCAAGTACTCCAGGCTTGGTGGGGGGACGGCGTCGGGGTATCCCGGATCTCCGACTTGAGATAGAGCCAGGTGCCACTGCGCACGATGGCGCAGTGCAGTTCACCGGCAGCGTGCAGGTAGTTGCGCTCGCGGCCAACCACGCCCGAATTGACAAAGCCATACAACCCTGCCGCTGCGGCCGCTGGCGCCAGCAAATTGCGGTTGGTGGCGCCGCGCAGTTTCTCGAACACTGCCACCGCGCCGGCCGGGTACAGCGATGCGTTGTAGGCGGCGTTGCCGTTGGACACCTCACGCGCCAGGTTGACCAGCGCCAGGCGACGCGTGTCCAGCGCGTCGATGGCCTCGCCCAGGCCACCAGCAAAACAATCCGGCGCCAGCTTGCCGTCAGCGCAGTCACGCGCGTGGTCGGTCTGCGCGGCGGCGGTGGCGGTGGCGGCCGGAACCGTATCGGCGCGGGCAGTGTGGGAGGCCTCGGCGGCAAGCGCTGCCGCGCTGGCCGCCGAGGCCGGGACATTTCCCAGACGCGGGCTGCCTCCTGGCTGTGGCACCGGATCCAGAATGGAACAGGCGCCCAGGCCGGCCACGAGCGCCAGCGCGGCGGTAGCCTGCAGCGCCAAGGCATTGACTGGACGGTGCTGCCTGGGGCATACCGTCGGCCGCTGCCCGTCGATCCTGCTCATTTTGCTCCATTCGTTGTGGCGGCGGGTCGTGTTGGCACAACCCGCCGCCGCGTTTAAATACTAGGTTGCGGGTTGCAGCGCGGACATCCCCAACTTGAAGGAGGCGTGTGCTGCCATTTGCTTGACGCGCCGGCTTCGCCCGCGCGGATGACCTGGGCCACCAGCCAGCCGCCCAGGCGGGCCAGGAGGCTGTCGCGCTTTGGGTCGGGCCCGTGTTGCGCCGGAAATGGGGAGCAGGCTCAACCCGGAGGGCTGCGGCGATTTTCGGCGCCAGGCGCCGCTGGCGTCGCGAGCGTGCGAGTTGAGCGGCTGCCTGTTTTTCCAAAGGCGCGGCGCACAAAATGGCCAACAGCATCGTCACGGTATAAATTTACCGAACGTCTTACTTTACAAACCAACCCGATGGACATCACCACCCTCAGCAGCAAGGGCCAGGTCAACATCCCGAAATCGGTGCGTGATGAATTGCAATGGGCGCCGGGCACCGTGTTTCGGGTGGTGGCGCGCGATGGCGGCGTTTTGCTCACGCCTGAGCCGCTGTTCGCGGCCACCCAGCCCGCGCAAGCGGCGGGCTGCTTGAAGTTGGTGGCGCGGCACGGCCGTGCCGGGCACCAGGACGATCAAGCCAGCGACCCGGCCCTGCGCCAGCGAGCCGCTGACGAAGACCGTGCCACCCTCGGGCGAGCACCTGCGCCGTGATGGCGCTGGACAGCCATGTGCTGGCGCGCTACCTGCTGGCCGACGATACGGCCCAGTTTGCGGCCGCCCAGCGCCTGCTGTCGGGTGACCAGGTCTGCACCGCGCCGTTGACGGTGTTGCTGGAGCTGGTGTGGGTGCTGGAGGGACAAGATTTGGCGCGCAGCGACATCCTGGCCGGCTTGCGCGCCCTGCTGGGTCTGGCGCATTTCAAGCCGCAGCAAGCGCCGGTGCTGGCGTTAGCCCTGACCTGGTATGCGCAGGGGCTGGACTTTGCCGATGCGCTGCACCTGGCGCAATGCCGGGATGCCGAGCAATTTGCCAGCTTCGACCTGCGCCTGGCCAAGCGCGCTGACAAGCTGGCCACCCGGCCCGGCGTCGTCAAGCCGGTCTGACGGGTAGGAGGCTGTCGGGCTTTGGGTCGGGCCCGCGCAAATGGGCCCGCATCAAGCCAGCGCCAGCGCCGCCGGCACCTCGCGCAGGTGCAGCGCATCGATGCGCTCGGCCAGAAATTGCGCATCGCGCGCCACGCCCGAGAACCGGCCCGAGCCCCAGGTGTGCAGCCACGGCAGGCCACAAAAATACAGGCCC
>JANLOP010000175.1:0-2868 GCA_031366635.1 Betaproteobacteria bacterium
CATGCAGTGGTGGATGCGGCCCGGGCCGAGGCGACCCTGCGCGATCTCGAAGCCGCGGCCTTCGCCCAGCAGCATGTTGGCGACCGGCACGCGGACGTTCTCGAAGGTCACTTCCGACGCGCGGTCGGGCACGCCGTAGAAACCAAACACCGCGATCGGCCGCACCACCGTGACGCCGGGCGTGTTGAGCGACACAAGCCCGCCATGACCGCGAACACTGCGACCCACAGAACAACGGCAAAAGCGGTTTGCCAGACGAGGCCTTGCTCCAACGATGTGGTGGGGTACAGCACGAAAAGCCACCCTGTGTAGCTGGCATGCATCAGCACGGCCAGCAGCAGACTCTGCGTGTTCGCATAGACCCACGTCATCAGCAGCCGGTAGGCCGTCAGGGCCGCGACATAGAACACGGCGAACTCCAGCACCCAGAGGTTGCCCATCGTGTGGTGGTTCTGGCGGAAGTCGACCACCACGTGCCACAGCGCCCACACCAGCCCGAGCGACAAACCCGCGATGAACAGCCGTTGCCGGGCCAGCAGCCGCGGTGTCGCAAAGCCTGTCCATCCAACTTCCTCGAAGCTGCCGGCGACAAGCCCGATCGCGAACAGTGGCCACTGGAACCGCGGTGCGAACGCCGGGTCCACGAACACGCTCAAGGGCCACAGGGCTGCCAGCAACAGCAGTGGCATGGTCATCAGCGCGACCACGTACCAGCGCAGACCCACACGCCAGTGCGCCACACGCGACCCGAGCCGACGCATTCCCTCGCGGCCCTCGAGCAGCGCCGTCAACGCCAGCCCAGCCGTGCAGGGCCCCAGCAGCATCGACACGAAGATGAGGTCAGTGTCCAGCAGCCTCAGGTCGCCCAGAGTGAAACCCGAGGTGCTGACGACCATCAGGATGCCGCCCCAGCTGATGCCGTACGCCAGGGCGAAGAAGCTGCTCACGGGGTGGCGCCGCAGCCACGGTTCGAATGTCACGGCCTGGTCGGCGCAGCGAGCAGCTTCACGATCTCAGCCATCACTTCGTTGTCATGCCCGACCCAGGTGTGCCCGCCCTTGTCGAAGCCGACGAATTTCGCCCCCGCAATTCGGCTCGCGGTGTACTTCGCGGTGGCATAGGTGCCGTAGCGATCGTCACGCGCACTGATGATGAGCGTGGGTGCGCGGACGGACTCCAGCGGTGCTGTCGCCAAATGCTTGCCGACTGCCGTGTCACTGATCAAGCCTTCGGCCCGAATGGAGACGGGCAAGATGTTGTCCAGCATCGCATTCACGCGGGCCCGCTCGCCGGGGCTGGCCGTTGCCAGCGACTCGGGCGGCGTCGCCAACACGACCTTGATCACCTGGGAGCGCGCGACGTGAAGCGCAGCCCAGAACAGGAAGTCGGAACTGATCAACCGCACCATCGTGTTCTCGACCCATGCCGGCATCGGCGGCGCCGAATCGGCCTGCGTTGGCGGCTTGTAGGCCAACGGCACCAGCAGCACCAGTGCGCTGACCCGATCGGGGTGCCGGATGGCCATCTGCAGCGCTGAAGGTGCTCCGGCTGAGCCGCCCATGACGGCGGCCTGGCGGATGCCCAGCGCATCGAGCAGACACACATGGGCATCCGCCTGGGCATCCGCCGACGCGTCGGCGGGCATTGGCGTACGCAGGTAGCCGAAGCGCGACATGGCGATCACGCGGATGCCTTGCTTTGCCAGGGCACTTGCGAAGGCCATGCCCTGGTCATGCCCGCCACCGCTGCCGTGCACAGCCAACAGCGGAACGCCGGCTCCGGCCTCTTGGTACTCGATCGGGCCGCAGCGTGTTTGCAGCAGCACGCTGCCCTGCGCGGCATGGGCGCGGGCACGCTGCATGTCGCCGCTAAAGAGCCATCCGGTCAGGGCGGCCGCGCTTACCAGCGCGAGGGCCAGGGCCAGGGGCAGAACCGGCAAGGCAAAGCTGCGGCGACGAGCGGCGAGCATCACGGCAGGAACTCGTAGCTCAGCTTCCTGACATTGCCGACAAAGTACAACTTGCGCCCTGCGGGCCGCACCCAAGCGGCCTCTCCGGCCATCGGAATCAACATGCCGGCCTGTGACTGGTAGTTGGACAAGCCGCAATCCCAGGGCAGCATGACCATGTCTTTGCCCACGCCTGCGCCCCGCGACTCGGCATGCACCGAGGCGATCAAGCCGGCTTCGTTGAACCTGAACAGCAGAGTCAACGTGATTGGGCCATCAACGATGGTGGCGTTGGCTGAGGCGTCGTCCACCGCCTGCCACTGCACGCCCTGACTGGGCAACAGCGCGGTGGGGTACCACACCGCTTCGGCAAAGTAGCGCATGAACTCGCCACGGGCCAGCTCGCCGCCGCCGCCGCGCGCTTCGGCCACCGTGAACAAACCAAACAGCTTCGCAATCAACTGCCCCTGTCCGGCGATGTAGCTGTCTTCGACGCGTGCGGGCACGCCGGGGAACATGTTCACCTGGGCATTCCACAAGAAGCCCGGCCGTGAACCATTGAGTGAGGTAACGACCCGCTGATGCGATGTGAAGGGCTTCCATTGCTCGGCGCTGGCCGACATGTTGATCTTGCCCGCCATTTCGATGGTGGCGGCGGCGATCATGGGCTGACCTTCCTTCAGCACTGCGCGGAAGTAGCGCTGCACGGGCGCAGGCAGGCCTTCGAGTTCACGGGCGTCAAAGCGTGCGGGTGACCGTGCCGATGACGGCAGCCGGCTCTGGGCCGAGCCATCAACATCCACGCGGCCCGATTCAAGCTGGCTCGTATGGGTGCGAATGAGTTCGGCCCAATGGTTGGCACCAACCACTCGCAGTCCAAGGGCGATGACGATCACCGCGCCGAACACCCCACCCAGCCA
>JANLOP010000184.1:0-7481 GCA_031366635.1 Betaproteobacteria bacterium
CTGCGCGCCGGCCCGGGCCAGCGGCTCACACAGCAAGCCGGCGCCGCAGCCCACGTCCAGCAGCCGCAGGCCCGCCAGGCCGCTGCCGGGCGCCCGCCCGTGGTGGGCCTCGGCGAGTGCCACCACCCGCCTCAGGCGCAGTGCATTCAGCACATGCAGCGGGCGCATCGGGCCGCTGGCGTCCCACCAGGTGGCCGCCAGGCGGTTGAAGCGCCGCAGCTCGTCGCTGCGGGCGGTCGGGCTGGCTGCGGGGCTGGCGGCCGGGCTGGCTGCCGGGCTGACGACGTTGCGGGATGGCGTCATGCGGTGCCCGACGGAACTTCAAAAACGCTGACGCGACGGCCGGCGCGTGCGGGTGCGGGTGCGGGTGCGGGTGCGGGTGCGGGTGCGGGTGCGGGTGAAGGTGCAGGTGCGGATGCATCTGGGCGCCGGTCTGCGCGTCGCTTGGCATCACTGCCCATGCCTTCGCGTGTCTGCCCGGGCCGGCGCAGCGAGGCGCGTGCTGGCGTGCCCATCACCAGCGCCTGGCCAGTGCCACGGCCACGGCTGAGCCCCGGCCCACCAGCAGCGTCCAGCCGCGCAGCCAGGCCGACACCGGCCGGTCGCCTTGCCGGGCCAGGGCCTCATCGCGGTGCTGGCATTCGTCGGCCTGGCAATCGGCCAGGTCGCGGCGCAGCAGCGGCAGCAGGGCGTGCGCCGGCGCGGCGTCGATGCGGCGCAATGGGTCGGCGTCGTGCTGATCGACAAACACCTCCACCGCCGCCACGGTGGCATACACCGCACGCGGCCCGAGCATGGCGGGCAGCGCGCCGGTCAACCAGCCGGCGACGCGCCAGCCGGGCAGCAGCCGGCTGCGTTGCGGGCCCGGCAGCCAGCACTCGATGACGCGCTGGTGCCGGGCCTCGGTGAGCAGGTGGCGCTGGGCAAAGGCGCGCAGCCCGGCGTCGCGGCTGATGGCCAGCACGCCCCGGTAGATGGCCACCGCGCCCACCTCACCGGCATGGTCGCTGCGCAGGTCGGCGATCAGCGCGGGCGACAAGCCCCCCGGCATCGGGGCAGGCATGGAGAAAAAGGGCGCCAACGAAATGGGCTTGAACGGCTTCACATCCAAAATGTACTGGTTTTGAACCTGAATCATCCCCACTACCGGCATTTCGTTGTAGTTTTGAATAGACTATTACGATGCAAAACATGTTCAACTCAGTTTCAAGTGAGCAACCCCGCTACCGCAGCGGTGCGGTGGCCCGGATGGTGCGCATCCCCGTGTCCACATTGCGCATCTGGGAGCGGCGTTACCGGGTGGTGGGCCCGTGGCTGACCGACAGCGGCCACCGGCTGTACACCGGTGCGGACGTGGAGCGGCTGCTGCTGATCAAGCAGTTGATCGACATCGGCCACGCCGTGGGCACCGTGGCGCGCCTGCCCACGCCGGCGCTGCAAGACATCTCGGACGCCCGCGCCGCGCTGCAGGCGCCGGCCGCGCTGGCCCCGGTGCGGCCGCGCGCCGCCCTGCTGGGGCTGGGCCTGCCGCGCCGGCTGGGTGCCCGCAGCTTGCAGCGGGTGGGCACCTGGGCCAACCTGGCAGCCGCCGAGGCGGCGTTGGACGCGCCCGACGCCCCCGCATCGGCGTCCGCCCCGCCTGCCGCAGCTAGCGCCACGGCCACCGCAGCAGCATCAACCACCGCATCGGCCGCCCTGCAGGCCGACCTGCTGGTGGCCGAGATGGCCACGTTGCAGCCTGAATCGGCTGAGCGCCTGCTGGGGCTGATGCAGCGTCTGGGCGTGCAGTGCTGCGTGCTGGTCTACGGCTTTGGTGCCGAGGGCGCCACCCAGCGCCTGCGCGATGCCGGCTGCCGCCTGCACCGGGCGCCGCTGTCCGACGTCGAGTTGCGCATGCTGGTGGACGCCGCCGTGGGCACGCTGGTGGGGCCGGCGGCGGCGCAAGCCCCGGGCAGCGGCTGGACCGGCGACGGCCTGGCCGCTGCCGGCCAGCCGGCTTCCACGGTGCCGGCCCGGCTGTTTGACGACGACGCGCTGGCGCAACTGGCGGCGGCGTCCACCACGGTGGCCTGTGAATGCCCGCGCCATGTCGTCGAGCTGGTGATGCTGCTGGGCAACTTCGAGACCTACAGCGCCGAGTGCGTCAGCCGCAGCCCGGCCGACGCCGCGCTGCACGGCCACTTGCAGCGCGTGTCGGGCCAGGCGCGGGCGATGTTCGAGGCCGCGCTGGTGCGGGTGGCCGAGGCCGACGCCATCCCGCTGCCGGCCGCCGGGCCCGGGCCCGGCGCGGCCCGGCGCAGTGCCGCCGCGCTGGGTTGATCGGCCCCGCCCGGGGCCGCTACGGCCGGCCCACCGGGCTGCGCAGCGCGCTCATCATCGGCGGCAGCTCGGCCACCAGGCGGGTCAGGTCGTCCACCCGGCGCACGCCGAACTTGGCCCGCAGCGCGGCCACCTGGGTGCGCACCGTGGACACCGCCACGCCGCGCATTTTGGCCAGCGCGCCCACCCGCAGGCCGGCCAGCAGGCTGGACAACACGGCCTTTTCAGCCTCGGTGAGTTCATACAGCCGGCCCAGGCGCTGCACCGCCAGATCGGGGCAAAGCTGGCGCCGGCCCAGCAGCAACACGGCGCACGGCTGGTCACCGGGCGCCTCGCGCAGCGGCTGCACCACCACCATCAGCGTGCGCTCCGCCACGCGCAGTGGCAGCAGTTGCTGGCGGCCGTCGCAGGCCGCGGCATGCACCGCCCGGCGCAGCGGCAACAGGCCGGCACCGCCCTGCACGCCCAGGCTGCCCTCGGCCGCCATTTGCAGCACGCCGCCGCTGGCCAGCTCGCGCCGGGCGGCCTCATTGAGCAACAGCACCTGACCGCGCGCATCGCACACCAGCACGCCGGTGTCGAGCTCGTCCAGCACGCCCGACAGGCAGGCGGTGGGCAGGGCGCGCGGGCTGGCCGGCGCGGCGGCGCGGGCCGCCGGGGCCAGCGCGGCGGCGTCGGGCCAACGCCACGGCGGGGCCTGGCCGGGCTGGGCGGCGCAGTGCTGCCAGGCGCCAGCCGGCCCGGCGGGCGAGCGCGGCGCGGTCATCGAAAGCGGGGTCTCGGTCATGGGCTCTCTCCGTCAGGTTGTGCATGCACTCTGAGCGGCTTCGGCCCGATAGTCCTTTGCCTGCGCTAACGCGCTGTTAAACGTTGCTAAAGCCGGCGCGACAACCGTCGCAGGCCAATGCGACGCCCATGCAACCCGGGCCCGTGCCCGACGTGGTGGCCGCGCTATCCTGAAACCCCATTGGCGCCGGCATCTCAGCGACGCCCCAACACCGGAGCTGCACATGCCCGACTGGACCAATGCCACCACCGCGCCTCCGCACGAGGCCTTCTGGATCGACCGCGTGCTGGACGCGCCCAGCGCTGCCGCCATCCCGTCTGCCGCCCAGTCCACCCCCCCGCGCACCGCGCACCAAGCCGTGGTGGGCATGGTGCGCCATGCCGGCCAGGCGTTTGTGGACACGGTCCAAGCCGCTGACGGCGACCCGGCTGCACTGCCGGACACGGTCTACCAAGCCATCGCCTACCGCTACCTGGTGGCGCTGGACGCCGCGCTGGGTGCCAAGATCGGGCTCGGCCGCGACGTGCTCGGCGCCCTCGGTGCGGCCAGCCCGTACCACTGCTTCGGCTGGCTGCATATTGGCTGGGGTGACCCGGCGGTGCCGGGCCCAAGTGACCCGTATGCCTCGTTCTGGCTGGCCCGCCGGCACGGCGGCCGGGTGGACGGCAAGGTGGCCGACCGCACCCTGGTGCTGCTGGCTGGGCGCCGGCTGCACGGCCTGTCGATGGGCGGCGACATCGGCCTGCGCCTGGCGCTGCATGTGGGCGCGGCCGACGCGCAGGGCCTGCTGCGGGTGCGCATCTTCGGCGTCACGCTGTCCCACCTCGACCGGGCGCTGGCCCCGCTGCCCAAGCGCATCGAGGACGCGCCGGCCGACAAACGCCTGGCGCTGGCCGAAGCCCTGTTGCTGCAGATCAACACCGAGATCAGCGACAAGCTCGGCTTCGAGCCCGGCTCACTGGTGCACAGCGTGCGCCCGGTGGGTGACGACGCCGAGGGCCTGCTGCGGGTCGAGGGCCGGGGCGTCAAGCGCCGGCAGGTGGGCAGCGGGCCGCAAGCGCGCGGCCGGGTGTTCAGCTTCACCGTGGACGTGGACGCCCTGCAGCAGGTCCGCCACGTGCGCACCCTTGCCATCGACGAGCTGGCCAGCTCGGCGCACCGCCCGGTGGCCGATGCCGACCTGCCGCCGGGCCTGACCGTCTTTGAGCGCGATCCGGCCTCGTGCGGCCCGGCCGCCACGCTGGCCGAGCGCCGCCCCACCCGCAGCGAGGCCCAGCTCAACGCCTGGCGCGTCAACCTCAACCCCCTGCTCAACCCGCAACGGCAAAAGACGCTGACCCTGGGCGGCGCAGCGCTGTTCGAGGTGCAAGGCCCGAAAACCCGCGACGGCCAGGCCAGCACGATGGCCACCAACACCGGTGCGCTGGTGCAGATCGACCGCCAGGCGCGCCTGCCCTTGCGCAGCGACGAGACCGCCGCCGCCCAGGCCCATCTGCGCGCCACCGAGCTGTTTGTGCGCCTGGCCGCGTACGGCCTGGTCGCGGACAGCTACTTTCGCCACGCCCGCCTGCCGCTGGTACTGCGGCCACGCTCGGCGATGCGCGGCGCGCCGGACGGCGACGCCATCAACGCCGAAGTGCGGCCGTTCTGGGCCGGCAATGACTTTCCGCTGCAGCAAACCCTGGCCACCAAGCGCGCGCCGATGGAACGGCCCCAGTTGCTGGTCAAGTTTGCGTCGGCCGACCCGGCGCACCGCAAGAACCTGGGCTTGGCCAAGGAGCCGGATCGCCAGCGCGCCCAGTACCTGGGCATCGCCGCAGATCCGCGCTGGGCCTGGCATGAGTTTGGCCACGTGCTGAACTTCGCCAGCACCGGTGAGTTGGAATTTGCCTTTGCGCACAGCGCGGGCGACGCGCTGGCCGCCATCGCCACCGACCCCGACTCGGCCCTGGCCTGGGACGCCGACGCCCGCTGCATGACCTTCCCGTGGGTGCAGGTGGCGCGTCGCCATGACCGCAGCGTGGCCAGCGGCTACTGCTGGTGCGGCCCGCGCAACCGGTTGCGGCTGGCCACCGACCGACCACTGTCGCGCCACCGCCACGGCTACTTTGAAGAACAACTGCTGTCGTCGTCGCTGTTCAGGCTGTACCGCAGCCTGGGCGGTGACACGCGCGACGGCAACCCGCCGCCGGCCGAGCCCGCCAACCGCAAAGAGCCCGAGGACGACGACACGCTGGTGCGCCGCGAGGCGTCGGATTACTGCGTTTACTTGGTCATGCGCGCCATCTCGCTGCTGGGCCCGGACAGTGTGGCCCCGGCGCGCACGCCCGACCAGTGGGTCAGCGCGCTGATCGATGCCGACCTGGGCACCGGCGACTGGTCAGTGGATGCGCGCTGGCCTTTCAGGCGCGCGCAGGTGCGCGAAATGAGGCGCCGGGGCGGGCAGGTGCACAAGGTCATCCGCTGGGCGTTTGAGCAGCAAGGCCTGTACGCCACCGATGACCCGCTGGCCACCGCCGACGGCCTCGGCCTGCCGCCGCCGGTGGACCTGTTCATTGCCGACCAGCGCAGCGCCCTGTGCGACGGCGGCTACCACCCGGTGGCGCTGCGCACGGCGGCTGCGGCTGATGCGGCCGGTGCACCGGGCATGCGCTGGCTGGCCCATGCCGAATGGCTGTGGCGCGACGGCGACGGCCTGTGGCTGCGGGTGGGCAACCGGGGCCAGAAGCACGCCATTGACGTGACCGCCCAGGTGTGGGTGCGGCCCGACGGCGACGACAGCGCTGCCTGGCAGCCGCTGGGCGGGGAGCTGTCGATTTCACCGTCATTGGCCCCGACACCGGCCGGCGAGCCGCCGGCGCCGCACCGCACCGTGCTGCGTGACGGCCTGGCCGACGCAGCGCTGTGGGTGCTGGTCAGCATCACCTGCGCCGCCGATCCAAGCCACCTGACCCCCGGTAGCGCACCGCCCACCGGCCCGGCCGAGTTGCTGGCGCTGGTGGCCCACGACAACAACCTGGCACTGCGCCGCCTGCCGGCCAGCAAGGCCAAGGGCGCGTAACCGGCGGCCGGCGGGCGCGCCCCGCAACGGCCTTTACCGGCTGCGGCTGCGGCTTTTGCCGCCAGCGCCGGCCTGGCCCGCCGGGACGCTTGCTTGGCCCTTGCCCGTCGGCTTGTCGTCCGGCATCACGGCGGGCTCCGCCATGCCTGGCGACGGCCACTCGGCCTGCGCCTTGGCCAGCACGCTGTGCAAGGTGGGCACGTTCAGGCCGGGTTCGCCCGTCGGATTGATCCGCGCCAGGTCGGCTTCGCTGGCAAACAGCGCCTGCCAGACCGCCGCCGCCAAGCGCCGGCTGGCGGCGCTGTCGCTGGGGTAGTGCAGGCCGATGCGCTCGCGGTTCTTGGCGGCACGCCAGGCCAGCCACAACAGCGGTGAGCGCATGTTGTCGCCGTAGCCCAGCTTGCTGCCGTTGCCGCCAAAAAACTCGGCGTGTGTGGGTTTGCGGCCGGCCGCCTGGCCGTCGTCAAACACGCCGAAGCGCTGCGCCACCGGCTCGATCTGCAACAGCAGCAGCGCATAAAGATGGGCCACCAGCGAGTGCCCGCTGGGAAACGCCGGGTGCTGCGGTGGCCCCCACGGCGGCACCAGGCCCGGGCACAGCGTGGACGGCCGCAGCCGCTTGTAAGTGGCCTTGTACTGCATGGCCAGCACATTGCCGATGGCCGAGCCGCAGCCCAGCAGCGCCATCGTCCACGGCTTGCTGGCCGGGTCGATGCCCAGGAAGTGAACAAAGTAATCGGTCAGGCCGTCCGACTGCACCGCCGCCTCGGCCAGGTAGCGGTCACGGTCGTCCTGCATCAGGTCTTCCAGCGCTTGAAGCTCGCTGTTGGTGCGGCCCCAGGCCAGGTCACGCCTCGCGGCCCGGTCTGCGGCGCTGTCGGTCGAGCTCAACCACACCCGCCATTGCAGGTCTTCCGGTTCGATCAACCGTTGCATCCAGGACGCCTGCGCCGAGAGTTCTTTGGCCGGGTCCACGTCTGCCAGCCAGGCGAGGTGGCAGGCGGCAAACTCGCGCGCGGCCATTACCGCCGGCGACGCCAGATCGACATCCTGCAGCCACTCGGTGAGCTGCGGGTCGAACGGCAAGGTCCAGAAGCGCAGGCCCGGATCCCAGTCACCGGTGCGCCATTCGAGCTTGAGCGCCAGCGCATCGGGCTTGAAGCGGTGGCCGGCCGGGAACGCCGGCCAGCCATTGCCGGCCGAGAAATCCAGCGTCCACGGGATCGGCGCCAGCGCCGCCGGGGTGGCGTAGTCGCTGCGCGCCACGTCGCCGTAGCCGCCGGCAAAGCCGGCCCCGCTGGCATAGCCTGCGCC
>JANLOP010000205.1:0-6343 GCA_031366635.1 Betaproteobacteria bacterium
GTGCGCCCGGACGGCAAAGTGGCCGCGCCGCTGGTCGAAGAGATCGTGGCGCAGGGCAAGACATCCACCGAGCTGGCGCGCGACGTTGAAAAGCAACTCAGCAAGTACGTGCGCGATCCGGTGGTCACCGTGCTGGTGACCAGTTTTGTCGGCCCGTACAGCGAGCAGATCCGGGTGGTGGGTGAGGCCGCCCGGCCACAATTCTTGAGCTACAAGAAAAACATGACCTTGCTCGACGTGATGATTGCCGTGGGCGGGCTGACTGATTTTGCCGCCGGCAACAGTGCCACGATCCTGCGCACCGGTGATGGCGGCAAGCAGTATGCGGTCCGCCTGAAAGACCTGATCAAGCGCGGTGATGTGTCGGCCAATGTCGAGATGAAGCCGGGCGACATTCTGGTGATCCCGCAAAGCCTGTTCTGAGCGGCCGCGCCGCCCGCAACCGCCGCACCACCGCCGCCGCACCACCGCCGCACCACCGCCGCCGCACCACCGCCCCCACCGCCCGCCAACAAAGCCAAGCCGACCACGATGGAAGAGCTGATCAGCCAATTCACCTCGATTGCCCGGGGGATGTGGAAATTCAGATGGACCGGGCTGATCGTGGCCTGGGTGATCGGCGCCGTGGGCGCGGTGGTGGCGTTCAAGGTGCCGGATCGTTTTGAGGCGATGGCGCGCATCTTTGTCGATACCCAGTCGATTCTCAAGCCGTTGATGTCGGGCCTGGCCGTGCAGCCCAATGTCGACCAGCAGGTGACGATGCTGAGCCGCACGCTGATCAGCCGGCCGAATATCGAGAAACTCGTGCGCATGGCCGATCTGGATTTGAAGAGTGAATCCAAGGTGCAGCAAGAAAGCTTGATCGAAGGTTTGATGAAAAACGTCGAGATCAAGAGCACCGGCCGCGACAACCTGTACTCACTGACGTTTGTCGATCCCGACCGCGACAAAGCCAAGCGGGTGATCCAGTCGATGGTGTCGATTTTTGTCGAGTCCAGCCTGGGCGCCAGCCGAAAGGACACCGATTCGGCCAAAGTGTTTCTGGACGAGCAGATCAAGACCTATGAAACCAAGCTGGAAGAAGCCGAAACCCGGTTGAAGGATTTCCGGCTGCGCAACCTGGATTTGCAAACCGGTGACGGCAAGGATTCAGCGTCGCGCCTGGGCTCGATCAGCCAGCAACTGGAGACCGCCAAGCTGGAACTGCGTGAGGCCGAGAACTCACGCGACGCAGCGCGCAAGCAGGTCGAGGCCGAAAAAAGCGGCGCCAATGCCGGCATGCAGAGTTTGTTGCAAGAGTCGGCGATATCGGTGGCCACGCCCGAGATCGACGCCCGCATCGAGGCCCTGCGGCGCAACCTTGACCAGTTGTTGCAGCGCTTCACTGACCAGCACCCGGATGTGGCCAACTCGCGCCGCCTGCTGGCCGATCTGGAGGCACAAAAGCGCAAAGAGGTGGCCGAGTTGCGCAAGGCCGCGATGGCCGCGCCGCAGCAGGCGCCGACTGGCAATGCCAGTCTGGCGACGCAAGAATTGGCCCGCCTGCAGGCCTCGGCCGAGGTACAGGTGGCCGGGTTGAAGGCGCGCGTGGCCGAGTATTCGTCGCGCTACGCCCAGGCCCGTGCACAGTCCAGAACCTCACCACAAATTGAGGCCGAGGCGGCGCAACTGAACCGCGACTACGCCATCGTCAAGAAGAATTACGAAGATCTGGTGGGGCGCCGGCAGTCGGCCGTGATGTCGGGTGATCTGGACATGGCGTCGGGGGTGGTGGATTTCCGGCTGATCGATCCGCCCCGGGTGTCGCCGCGGCCGGTGTCGCCAAATCGCCTGTTGCTGATGTTGATCGCTTTTGGCGCGGCGCTGGGCACCGGTTTGTTCACCGCATTTGCCGCCAGCCAGTTGCGGCCGGTCTACAACGATGCCCAAGAATTGCGCATCAAGACCAGCCTGCCGCTGCTGGGCGTGGTGTCGATGATCCTGAGCGACGGTGAGCGCAAGAGTGAGCGCAACAACCGGTTGCGGTTTTACGCCGGCACCGGCAGTTTGCTGGCCTCTTTTCTGGTGGCCCTGGTCACGATATCGATCATTGCCGCGCGGCAGGTAGGCTAGAAACCATGATCAGCTTGATTGAACAGGCCGCTGAGCGGCTGGCGCAGATCCGTGAAGCCGGCATCCTGGTGCCGGATGTCGGGCCCCCCAGCGCCCCGGCTGCAGCGCCGCCGCTGCCGCTGCCGATCACAGCCCCTCCCGCCGCTGAGCCCCTGCCGGTGCCGCTGTCCAAAACGGTCGAGCTTGACCTGGTGGCCCTGGCGGCGGCCGGGTTTCTGGTGCCGCTGGCGCCGCGCTCGCACATGGCCGATCAATACCGGGTGATCAAACGGCCGTTGATCGCCAACGCCATCGGCAGGGGTGCGGCCAAAGTCACCCACGGCAACCTGATCATGATGACCAGCGCGATGCCGGGCGAGGGCAAGAGCTTCACCTCGATCAACCTGGCGATGAGCATCGCGTCCGAGCTGGACCACACCGTGATGCTGGTGGACGCCGATGTGGCGCGGCCGTCGGTGCTGAAGAAGCTGGGCCTGGGTGAAGCGCCCGGCCTGCTGGACTTGCTGGAGGGCAAGGCCGAGATGAGCGATGTGCTGATGCGCACCAATATCGACAAACTCACCATCCTGCCCAGCGGCCGGCCGCACCCCAAATCCACTGAGTTGCTGGCCAGTGACGCGATGCGCCAATTGTTGGCCGACATGGCGTCGCGCTACGCCGACCGCATCATCATTTTTGATTCACCGCCGCTGCTGCTGACGACCGAGTCGCGGGTGCTGGCCACCCAGATGGGCCAGGTGGTGATGGTGGTGCATGCCGGCAAGACCTTGCAGGCCGATGTGCAGCACGCGCTGTCGACGATCGAGTCTTGCCCCATCCGGATGATGCTGTTGAACAAGGCCCGCACCGATTCACAAGGCGCTTACGGCTATGGCTACGGCTACGGTTATGGCTATGGTTACGGCTACGGTTATGGCTACGGGGATGCCGCCAAAGATCCCAAAGAGCCCGGCGACGCCAAGAAAGGGCAGGCCGATGCGCCGTCCCCTTCTTGAGCCGGTGCCCAACATCGTTGATCTGGTGGTGGGTGTTCGGCGGTGTTGCCTTCGGCCCCGAGCCCGGACGATGCCGTGGGCTACGGTGTCCCGGGGGGCGCTGGCCCGGGTGGCGACAGTGGCGCTGCTTTCAGCCGCCATCGTGCCACCCGCTGTCGGCCAACGGGCGCTGGCCATCGAGCCCAATGCCGCTGTCAGCCAGACCCTGACCGACAACTACCTGCTCACCGGCGCAGCGCCAGCGGGCGATCTGGTCACGCGCTTGTCGGCCGGCGTTGGCCTGCGCAGCCAGGCTGGTTTGCTGCGCGGTTATCTGGATTATTCGCTGTCCAGCCTGGTATATGCCCGGCACAGCGACCGCAATGAATTTCAAAACGCGCTGAGATCCAACCTGACGGCCGATTTGTTGGAGGGCCGGGCCCGCTTGGTGGTCGACGCCGGTATTTCACAAGCTGCGATATCGGCCTTTGGCGCCCAGCCGGGTGCCGGTGGTTTGAGCAACGCCAATTCGACCGAGTTGCGCACGCTGCGCATCACCCCGACATTCCAGGGCCCACTCGGGCCCGGTCTGCGCTACAGCGGGTCGCTCGGTTATTCAATCTCTGAGGCCAGCAACACCCGCAACGGCGATTCAAACGCCAGCAACCTGGGTTTGACGATCACGCCGGCAGCACCCGGCCGCTTGAGTTGGGCGCTGGACGGCACGCAATCGCGGTCGGATTACAAACTGGGCCGCAGCACCGAAAGCGACCGGGTCAGCGGCCAATTGAACCTTCGCCTCGATGAGCTGGATTTGCGGCTGAATGCCAATACCGGCATCGAGTTGAGCAATCTGGCCACGGTGGGCCGGCAGCGCAACCAGACCTGGGGCATCGGCGCGGCCTGGGAGCCGTCACCGCGCATCCGCTTGGCCGGCGATCTGGAGCACCGGTTTTTTGGCCAGTCGCACAACCTGAGCCTGGAATACCGCACGCCGCTGACGATTTGGCGGCTCAGTGATGCACGCAGCTTGTCCACCGGCGACGCCCAGGCCGGCTTCAACGGGCGCGGCACCGCCTACGATCTGTTCTTTGCGCAGTTTGCGTCGGTCGAGCCCGACCCGATCAAGCGCGCCGATCTGGTCAATGCCTTTCTGCGCAACAACGGCATTGATCCAGTGGCCATCACCAACCCGGGCTTTTTGCGCTCCAGCGCCACGCTGGACGACCGGCAATCACTGTCGGTGGCCTACCGCGGCGCGCGCAGCACGGTGGTGGTCACCGCCAACCGCAGCCGCACCCGGCGGCTGGACACGGTCAGCAGCGCCAATGACGACCTGGCCCATGCCGGCGAGGTGCGGCTGAGCAGTGTGGCGCTGGATGTGTCGCACCGCTTGACGCCGCTGGCGTCGGTCAGCCTGTTGCTCAGCGCCCAGCAAGGCCGGGGCACGCTGGCGTTGCAAGACAACCGCCAGCGCCAGATGAGTTTGACTTACAGCACCCGGTTGACGCCGCAAAGCACACTGTCGGCCGGTGGCCGGCGGTCAATGTACCAAACAGGTTTGTCGGCCTATGCCGAGAGCGCTGTGTTCGCCTCTTACGGGATTCGGTTCTGAGCCATGTACGAATCTTTTTATGGCTTGACGAACAAGCCCTTCCAGCTCAACCCGGATCCGACGTTTTATTTCGGCAGCAAACAGCACCGGCGCGCCAAGGCCTATCTGGATTACGGTGTCTCGCGCAATGAGGGGTTTATTGTCATCACCGGTGAGATCGGTGCCGGCAAAACCACCTTGCTGCGCGCGCTGATTGACGGCCTGCACGGCAGCAATGTGGTGGTGGGCCATTTGGTCACCACGCAGCTTGGTGCTGAAGATACCCTGCGCATGGTCGGAGCGTCATTTGGCTTCAAGGTCAAGGACGTGCCCAAATCTGAATTGCTGATCACGCTGGAGGCGTTTTTGATCAGCCAGACGACAAAAGGCAAGCGTTGCCTGTTGATTGTGGACGAGGCACAGAACCTGACGCCCAGGGCAGTGGAAGAATTGCGCATGCTGTCAAACTTCCAGTTTGGCAACCAGGCGCTGATGCAGAGTTTTCTGGTCGGCCAGCCCGAGTTTAGAGAGATTTTGCAGCGGCCCGAGATGGAGCAGTTCCGCCAGCGCGTGGCGGCCACCTGCCATATCGGCCCGCTGGATCTGGACGAAACCCAGCACTATATTGAGCACCGGCTTAAATGTGCCGGCTCCACCGGCAAGCCCAGTTTCGAGACGGCGGTGTTCGAGGCCATCTTCAAAGCCAGCGGCGGCATCCCGCGGCGCATCAACTCGGTCTGCGATCGCTTGCTGCTGGCCGGGTTCCTGGCCAACAAGGTGCATCTCGAATTGACCGATGTCGTTGAGGTGGTGCGCGAATTTGCGCAGGAGGCCGAGGTGCCGGCCCGCCGTGCGGCGGCGGTGTCCGACAGTTTGCACGGCGACCGGTCGGCAGCTGGGCCCACGACCGGGGCGGCGGCGCTCGATGTCGACCTGAGCAAGCTGCAGATCGATCCGGTGGCTGCCGGCACCCTGTCGCGCCAGCTCAATCGCCTGGCCTCCGAGCAGCGCGGCGACCAACTGCAGCGGGTCGAGCGCGGCCTGCTTCGGCTGGAACGCACCAACCTGCAGTTGCTGGCGATGCTGCAGCAACTGGTGAGCGCGGTGAAGAAGCCGCCCGACGAGGGCCTCAAGTGAAGCGAGCCACGGATCGGGCCGGGCAAGCTGCCGAGGCGCCGCCGATCACCCATGCCATGACGATCACCAACGCACTGACAATCGACGTCGAGGACTATTTCCAGGTCTCGGCGATGGCGCCCTACATCCGGCGCGACGAATGGGACAGCCGCGAGTGCCGGGTCGAGCGCAACGTCGAGCGCATCCTGGCCTTGCTGGCCCGGCACGACACCCGGGCCACCTTCTTCACCTTGGGCTGGGTGGCCGAGCGCTATCCGCAATTGGTGCGCAACATCGTGGCCCAGGGCCATGAACTCGCCAGCCATGGTTACGGCCATCAGCGCGCCAGCGATCTCAGCCGCGAAGCCTTCACCGACGACATCAGCCGTGCCAAGGGTCTGCTCGAGGACATCGGCGGGGTAGCTGCCTGTCAACAGCGGGTCGGTGTACCAACGCACCCCGCGGCCGTCTTCGAGGCGGGCCTTGGCATGGTCAGCGGCGCTGTCGGTGGCGGCGTGCATCGGCGACAGATTGAGCACGATGCCCA
>JANLOP010000249.1:0-22741 GCA_031366635.1 Betaproteobacteria bacterium
AAACTTCGCTGACTCGATCAGCGCCAGCGGGTTCTCCTGGCCGTCCGCCACCTTGGTCTGCAGCGCCTGGTAGGCCTCGGCCAGCGGCAGGCTGACCGGCGCGGCACCCAGGGTTTTGAACATCTGCACCCACAGCGGCACCACCGGCACCCGGATCTTGAAGTTCTTCAGGTCGTCGGGCGTGCGGATGGGCTTGGTGCTGGTGGTGATCTGGCGGAAGCCGTTGTCCCAGACGGTGGCAAAGGGCACCAGATTGATCTTCTCGATGGCCGCGCGGATGTGGTTGCCCAGCGCACCGTCCATCGCCGCCCAGACCTTGTCGTAGCCGGAGAAAGCAAAGCCGACGCCGGTGATGGACGTGACCGGGACCAGCGTGGACATCACCGTGCCCGGGAAGGTGGCCAGTTCCAGCGCACCAGAGCGCAGTTGCGACATCATGTCGGCGTCGCCGCCCAACTGGTTGTTCGGGAACAGATCGATCACCACGCGGCCACCGCTCTCAGAACTGATCGCTGCAATGGCCTCTTTCAGGCGCACGTTCACCGAGTGCGTCACCGGCAGGTCGTTGCCCAGCTTGAACTTGAACTCCGGCGTCTTGCCGGCCTGGGCCAGCGCCAGCCCGGGTAGCGCAGCGCTGCCGGCCAGCGCGCTGCTGGCAAGAAAGTGTCGGCGGGTAAAACTCATCATCGTCTCCTGAAAGGGGGTCGGGGCGCAGGCCTGCTGCAACGGGGTCAGTGGTCGATCAGTGGCAGGTTCGCAGCAATAGTATTCTGAATTCAGAGTTCTAATATGCTGGCAATCCCTAAGCCAACTGTGAATTCAGAGTTCTATTATTCCAGCACGCGCGGTGGCCTCAATCGGTGGCCGACTGCCGCCACCGCAGGCGCTGGCGTCGTGCACGCCAAAGCACCCTGCACCGCCTTTGAAGGAGACCCTCGATGACCCACCTGCTCACCGTCGCCGACGCTGTGGCAGCGCATGCACGGCTGCTGCCGCAGAAGATCGGCGCACGCGACTCGCGACGCACGCTGACCTTTGCGCAATGGCATGAGCGCGCCAGCCGGCTGGCCAACGGCCTGCTGGCGCTGGGCCTGGTCAAGGGTGACCGGGTGGCCCTGCTGGCCTACAACTGCATCGAATGGCTGGAGATGTACGCCGCGCTGGCACGGGCCGGCCTGGTGGCGGTGCCGATCAACTTCCGGCTCACCGCACCGGAGATCGGCTACATCGCGGCGCACTGCGAGGCACGCGCCTTCATCGTGCAGCAAGAACTGCTGGACCGCGTTGAATCGATCCGCGCTGACCTGGCCATCGAGCCCCACGCCTACATCTGCATCGGGTCGCCGGTGCCTGCCGGTTGGCAAGACTTCGAGGCGCTGATCGCGTCCGCCAGCGCCCAAACGCCGCCGGTGGCCGTGTGGCCGGCCGACCCCTGCGCGCTGATGTACACCTCGGGCACCACCGGCCGGCCCAAAGGCGCCATCCGCAGCCACGAAGGCAACACCCTGATCGCCCTGGCCACGGCGCTGGAGATGGGTTTCACGCGCCAGGACACGGCGTTGCTGGTGATGCCGATGTGCCATGCCAACTCGCTGTATTTCAGCCACACCTTCATCCACCTCGGCGCCACCTGCGTGATCGACGACCGCAAGAGCTTCGACCCCGAGGCGCTGCTGGTCACGCTGGCGCGCGAAAAGGTGACCTTCACCTCGCTGGTGCCCACGCACTACATCATGATGCTGGGCCTGCCTGATGCCATCAAGGCGCGGCACGACGTCAGCGCGGTCGAAAAGCTGATGATCTCGTCGGCGCCGGCACGCAAGGACACCAAGCTGGCGATCCTGGCGCATTTCCACAACGGCAAGCTGTACGAGCTGTACGGCTCCACCGAAGCCGGCTGGGTGACGCTGCTGCGCCCTGACGAGCAGATCGACCGGCTGGGCTCGGTGGGCCGCGAATGGGCCGGCTCAGGCGCCATCCGCCTGCTCGCCCCCGATGGCCGCGAAGTGCCAGACGGCGAGGTCGGCGAGTTGTACTCGCGCACGCCCTACGTCTTCGACGGCTACTGGAAGGACGCCGAGAAGACGGCCGAATGCTTCCGCGACGGCGCATGCTCGGTGGGCGACATGGCGCGCCGTGGCGAAGACGGCTACATCACGCTGGTGGACCGCAAGAGCAACATGATCATCAGCGGCGGCGAGAACGTCTATCCGTCAGAAGTGGAAAGCATCTTTGGCGCCCACCCGAAGATCAAGGATGTGGCCATCATCGGCGTGCCGCACGACAAATGGGGCGAGGCCGTGCAGGCGGTGATCGTGCTGCATGCCGGGCAGCAGGCCACCGCAGCGGAGATGCTGGATTGGTGCCGCAGCCGCCTGGCGGGCTACAAACGGCCGCAGGCCATCGTCTTTGTCGCCGACCCCGACATGCCGCGCACCGCCACCGGCAAGATCTTGCACCGCATATTGCGCGACAGAATGACCGCGCCGGCTGCCAATTGATGGCGGCGCTGCGGTCTGTCGCAGCGGCTTGCCCGGCTGGCACGAACATGGATATTTGCACCTCTCACCGACCTGCGCCAAGCACCGCAACATGAAGGCCTTGACGACCCAGCCCAACCTCGTGGAGCAAGTCCGCGACGCCGTGCTCGACGAAATCACCTCCGGTCAGCTCGCGCCCGGTGATCGCATCATCCAGGAGCAGATCGCGCAGGCGCTGGGCGTGTCGCGCCAGCCGGTGCAGCAGGCCTTGCTGCTGCTGCGCAACCAGGGCGTGCTGAAAGATGCGCCGGGCCGGGGCCTGATCATCGCGCCACTCGACCCGGAGCATGTGAGCCACATGTACGACATGCGCGCCGTGATCGAGGGCCTGGCCTGCCGCCGGGCCGCGCAAACCAATGCCGAGCGCGCGGCCAAACTCGGCCCGGCCCTGCTGGAGGCCGGGCGCAAAGCCGTGGCCAGCGGCTCGGTGGCGAAGATGATTGCCGCCGACATGAAGTTCCACGAATTTATCTACAAACTGTCAGGCAATCCGCTGGTCGGGCCGGCGCTGGCCACCCACCTGGTCTACACGCAACGGGTGATGGGCGAGGTGCTGTTGGGCGACGAGAAGCCGCGCGATATCTGGGACCAGCACACGCAGATACTCGATGCGATTTGCCGACAGGATGCAGACAGCGCCGAATTGCTGGCCCGACAACACATCACGCAGGCGTCCGGGTTCATGGTGTCGAGATTGCGTGGCGACAGCGCCGGCACAGCCGCTTGACGGGCGATGGACGGCCACGCGGCGCCAAAGCGCAGGGCCCGCCAGCGCAGCCGGCCAACCGCCCTGCGGGGGTTACGTGGACGCGCCTCGGTTTTGAGCGCCGGATTTGAGCGCCGGGGTTGACGGCCAGATTTGAACGCCGGCCATCCGCCAGCAAATCACCATGAAACTCGCCTTCATCGAGCCCTTTTTTGCCACGCTGGCCGCCGCCAACCCGCAGCCGGCCAGTGAGCTGGAATACACCTCGGTTTTTGAGCTGCTGACCGCCGTGTTGCTGTCGGCCCAGGCCACCGACGTGGGCGTCAACAAAGCCACCCGCCGGCTGTTTGCCGTTGCCAGCACGCCGCAGCAGATGCTGGCGCTGGGTGAGCCGGCGGTGGCCGGGCTGATCCGCACCATCGGTTTGTTTCGCAACAAGGCCAAGCACCTGTTGCTGGCCTGCCAGATGCTGGTGGACCGGCATGGCGGCCAGGTGCCGCGGTGCCGCGCCGCGCTGGAGGCCCTGCCCGGCGTGGGCCGCAAGACCGCCAATGTGGTGCTCAATGTGGCGTTTGGTGAGCCCACCAATGCGGTGGACACCCATGTGTTTCGGGTCGGCAACCGCAGCGGGCTGGCGCCGGGCAAAACCCCGTTGGCGGTGGAGTTGCAACTCGACCGGCGCGTGCCCGCTGCCTACCGGCGCGACGCCCACCACTGGCTGATCCTGCATGGCCGGTATGTCTGCACCGCCCGCTCACCGAAGTGCGCTGCCTGCTCGGTGCGCACCTGGTGCGACACCGGTCGGCGGCTAACGGCGCCTTAGCGTGCGCAGCGGCGCCCTGATTTCACCGTGCACCATCCAAGAATGGGATTCCGCTGCGGATCTTGGCCTCGGCCCGTGGCCAGCCATGCCGCACCCGTCAGCCGGAATGGTTCAAAAAAAGCGGATCAGCGCGCGGGCACGGCCACCCACTGCGGCGCGGCCGATGGATCGGCAAGCCGCGCCACAGGCTCGATGCTGAACGACTGGTCAAACACCTCGACCAGTTGGCGCCGCACCGCCGCGTCGGCCGGCGCGCCGTCGGCCACCAAGCGGCCCTGGTCCATCACCAGCAGGCGGTCGGCCATCAGCGCCAGGTTCAGGTCGTGCAGCACCGCCACCACCGCCGCGCCGGCCCGGGCGCGCGCGGCCAGGCTGCGCACCAGCGCGCGCTGATGCGGTGCGTCCAGGTGGGTGGTGGGCTCGTCGAGCAGCAGCACCGGCGCGCCCACCGCCAGCGCCCGGGCCAGCAGCACGCGCTGGCGCTCACCGCCCGACAGTGCATTCAGGCGCCGGCCGGCAAACGCTGCGCATTCGGTTTCGGCCATCGCCGCTTGCACGGCCGCCTCATCGGCTGCGGTGGGCGCGCCAAACAGGCCCTGGTGCGGCAGCCGGCCCAGCCGCACCACATCGGCCACGGCGATCTCGCCCTCGGCCTGGCCCTGCTGCGACAGCCAAGCCAGGCGCTGGGCACGCTCCCGGGCCGGCCAATCCAGCAGCGGCCGGCCGGCCAGATGCAGCGTGCCGGCGTCGGGCGGCCGCAGGCCCGCCAGCAGCGCCAGCAGGCTGCTTTTGCCCGCGCCGTTGGGGCCCACCAGCGCCGTCCACTGGCCAGCGGCCAGGCGCAGGTCCACCCGGTCCACCACCGGCCGGCCAGCCAGGTGCAGCAGCAGGCCGGTGGCTTGCAGGGCGGGGCGGATGGCCCGGCCGTCTGGCGCTGGCGTCATGGCGCCGCTCCCTGCCGGCGCAGCAACACCAACAGATACAACCCGCCCAGCAGCGCCGTCAGCACACCCACCGGCAGCTCTTGCGGTGCGATCACGCTGCGCGCGGCCACGTCGGCGGCCAGCAGCAACACGCCGCCGGCCGCCGCCGACAAGGCCAGCAGCGGGCCGTGGGTGACGACCACCCAGCGCCGCACCAGATGCGGCGCCACCAGCCCGACAAAGGCCACCAGCCCCGCTTGCGACACCGCGCTGCCGGTGGCCAGCGCCATCAGCACCACCAGCAGCAGGCGCACGGCCGGCAGGGCCAGGCCCAGGCTGGCGGCGCTGGCCTCACCCAGCACCAGGGCATCGAGTACCCGGGCAAAGCGCAGCGCCAGCGGCAGCAACAGCGCCAGTGAGCCGGCCAGCAAGGCCACGCTGTGCCAGCCCAGAAAGCCGGTGCTGCCGAGCAAAAACACCTGCTTGCCACGCAATGCCTCGGGCGAGACCAGCATCAGCAAATCCGACATCGCGCCCATCAGCACGCCCACCACCACGCCGCACAGCAGCAATTTGATCGGCCGCGCCGCACCGCCGGCCAGCAGCACGGTGAGGCTGACGCCGGCCAGCGCACCTGCAAATGCCGCGCCCACCAGACCCAGCCGCAGCAGCCAGCCGGCGGTGGCCAATCCGATCGTGCTGCCGCCCAGGCCGCCGATGGCCAGCACCGCCACCACGCCCAGGCTGGCACCAGCCGCCGAGCCGAGTAAATACGGATCGGCCAGCGGGTTGCGAAACAAGCCCTGGGCCAGCGCGCCAGCCAGCCCGAGAAGGGCGCCGGCCGCCAGCGCGCCCAGCGTGCGCGGTGCGCGGATGGCGCGGATCAGCCCGGCCTCGTCGCCCCAGGCCAGGCTGAAGCCGTCGCTGCCCGCCGCCAGGCCCGCCGCCAGCAGCAGCAATGCCAGGCTGGCCAGCAGCCCGCCCAGCCGCCACGGCGTGAGCCACGGCCTGCGGCCGGCGACGATTCGGCCTGGTTTGGGCGCAGGCAGTGGCGTCAACAGCGTCGCACCGCTCACGGCGTTTTGCCGGCGGCTTTGCCAGCCGGTGCAGCCGCCGCCCCGGCTGTCGCCGGCCGGCCCAGCTTTTCCAGGCAATCGGCGATCAAATCAGCGGCCTCGGCCAGCCGCGGGCCGGGCCGGATCAGCACCTCGTAGCGGGCCTCGGCAAAACCGCAACTGCGCTGCTGGCGCAAGGCGGTGATGGCCGACCAGCCAGGCCGCCGGGCCATGTCGGCCAGATTGGCGGCCGAGGCCATCACCAGATCGGGCTGGGCCCGCACGACAAATTCGGGGTTCAATTTTGGGAACGGCCCCAGCCGCGCCGGCACCACATTGCCCAGGCCCAGCCGGCCCAGGGTTTGCCCGATGAAGCTGGACTCACTGGCGGCATACGGCGCGGCCGAGACCTCAAAATAAACCCGCTGGCCGCGCAGCGCGGGCGGCACCCGGGCCGCCGCCGCCGCCATCTGGCGCTCGATGCCGGCCCACACCACGTCGCCCTGCCCCGGCTGGCCCAGCGCCAACGCCACCGCCCGCAGCACGCGCCGGGTGTCGGCCAGGGTTTTGGGCTCCAGTGCCAGCACGGGGATGCCCAGAGATTCCAGGCGGTCGATCACCCGCGCCGACTGTGCCGCCAGCACCAGATCGGGCTTCAGGCTGACGATACGCTCGATCTGGGTGTCTTCCAGACCGCCCAGCTTGGGCAGCGCCAGCACCTGTGCCGGCCAGTTGGAGAAGCGGTCAGTGCCCACCAGCCGGTCGCAGGCTTGCAGCGCGCACACCGTCTCGGTGAGCGATGGCAGCAGGCTGACGATGCGCTGCGCCGGCCGGGCCAACGTCACGGTGTGGCCCCGGTCGTCCACCACCCCGGTGGCGGCCAGCGCCAGCGGGGCGGCGGCCGCCAGCAGCAGCGCGGCCCCGCAGCAGCGCAGTGCTTGCATGATTTTTTCAAACCCGCTGCGATGCACCGGCGCCCCCGCGTCAGCGCATCAACGCGGCCGGTAGCGCAGCGTCAAAAACCCCTGCCGGCCCGGCTGGTTGTAGCCGTAAGCGGTCTCGTACACCCGGTCGGCCAGGTTGTTGATGCGCGCGCCCACGCTCCAATCGGGCGTCAGGGCCCAATCGGCGCGCACGTCCAGCGTGCCATAGCCGGCCAGCCGCAGGGTGTTGGCAGGGTCGTCGAAGCGCTGTGAATAGGCCGCCAGGGTGGCGCCCAGCGAGAGCGGGCCACCGGTCCAGTCGGCCTGCGCCTTGGCCATGTTTTGCGCCCGGCGCGGCAGCAGCTTGTCGAAGTTGGCGCTGGCATTGGTGGCGTTGCGCGGGTCGAGGTGGTCGAGCGACGCGGCCAGCTTGAGCGCCTCAAACTGGCTTTCGTAAGCTAGCGTGAGGCCGTCGATCCGGGTGCGCGGGATGTTGGTCGGCTGCGGGCCGCTGGCGATGTAACCCTGGATGCGGTGCTGGTAGGCGGTGGCGCGCAGGCTGTGCACACCGGCCGTCCAGCGCAGATGGGCCTCGGCTTGCTTGCCGGTCTCGGGTTGCAGCAGCGGGTTGCCAAAACCCGGGTAGTAAAGCTGGTTGAAGCTGGGCATCACAAAGCTGGTGCCGTACGACACGCCGGCGCGCCAGGCGGGCGAGAAGTTGAACGCATAGGCCAGCGCGCCGGTGGTCTTGCCGCCAAATTGCGAGTTGTTGTCGCGGCGCAGCGCGCCCTGCCACAAATGGCCGGCGGCGTTGCCATTCAAACCCAGCGCCAGGCCGTTGACGGTGCGCTCACTGACGGTAAACGGCGTGTCCGGCCGGCTCACGGTTTGCTTCAGCCGCTCAGCCACCAGCAGCGCGCTGCCGAGCGGGGTGGCGATGCGGTTTTCCCAACTGATCTGGGTCTGCTCGGTGGCGATGGCGCCCAGCGTTGCAAACGCGCTGGCACTCGACAAGGTGTCGTACACATCCGAGGCCCGGGACAGGCTGAGCTGGGTGGACCACAGCGCATGCGGCTTGCCGCTGGCTTGCAGCAATTGCAGGCGGTTGCGCAGGCCGGCCTGGGCATCAACGCCCGGGCCGTCGTCATAGCCGGTGCGGCCGTTGGACTCCAGCGCGAATGCCTCAACGCGCCAATCGGGCGCGACCTGCCAGCCCAGCCGCAGGCTGCCGCCGTCCTGGCGGAAGCCGTCGCGGTCGGCGTTGTAGCTGCCAAACAGGGCCTTCGGGTTGGTGGCTGAAAAGCCGACGGTCTCGGTGTGTTGCACCTGCAGCGTGGCGTCAAACGGGCCCTGACCCCAGCCAAAGCCGGCCGCTACCTGGCCGTAGCGTTCACTGCCCACGGTGGCACGGGCGGTGGGCGCAAAGCCCGGCTGGCCGCGGGCGGTGAAGACCTGGATCACGCCGCCCACCGCATCGCTGCCGTACAGCGCCGACATCGGGCCGCGCACGATCTCGATGCGCTCCACCGCCTCCAGCGGCAAGTTGTCCAGCGACGGCGTGCCCACCGTGGCCGAGCCGATGCGCATGCCGTCGAGCAGTAGCAAGGTGTGGCGCGCCTCCAGGCCCCGGATGAAGACCGAGGCCGTCTTGCCCAGCCCGCCGTTGCTGCTGAACTGCAGGCCCGGCACCATCGCCAACACCTCGACCAGGGTGCGGCCGGTGCTGCGGTCGAGCATCGCCCGGTCGATCACCGTCACCTCGGCGGCGAGTGCGCTGACGCGCTCAGGCATCCGCGATGCGGTGACCACCACCGGGTCTTGCGCTGCATCCGCAGCGGCGGCCGGCCCGGCGGCCAGCGCCGTCAAAGCTGCCAGCGCGACGGCATGCCGGCGAAAAGACGGGCCAAAGAATGCGGCGGCACAACGCGGCCGCGCGAAAGCAAAAGTTGAAGTCATGGATTGGAACCGGCAGAAACGTCCGCACCAGCGTCCCCGCAGGTGCAGACCGATTTGCGCGCGCCCAAAAGCGCACGCCCCTTGTTGGCCGGTATCCGGGCTGGCGGAGACAACCCCTGTGGCCTTCCCGACCGCTTGCGCAGCCAGTGGCGTCAGACACAGGAGCGGGGACTTTTTACCCGGAGGCAATCGATCCCGTCCACTTACCGTTGCGGGGGCAGCGCAGGTTGGGTTTTCGTCCGGCGGACGATCACCTTTCTGCTTCCCGTTTAACCCGGCCAGCGTGACAAATGGCCGGAGCACCAACGCGGCGCATGCTACTGCATGCAGTGTTTTGGCCGGTCGCGCCAGCCGGATCGCCGGCCGCAGGCCGTGCCACCCCGGCGCCTACAATTCGGGCCCACCACAGGAGGCGGCGCCACGCATGTCACGACTCGATGATCTGGCCGAGCGCATCGAACGCCTGGTGCTGCGGCACGAGGAACTCAAGCGCACCAATTTGCTGATCGCGCAACAGCTCGGCAGCGTCACCAGCGAGCGCGACAGCCTGCGCTCCCGCCTGGCCGCCGCCCGCGCCCGCATCGACGCGCTGCTCGACCGCCTGCCGGCCGGGCCCGCCGCCGCACCGCGCGGGGCGCCGGCGGCATTGAAGGCCGTGCTGCCCGACCAGGACGCTGCATGAAGCAGATCGAAACCACCATCCTCGGCCAGAGCTACATGCTGGCCTGCCCACCTGACGGTGAGGCCCTGCTGCGCGAGGCGGTGGCCATTGTGGACAAGGAGATGAGCGCCATCCGCGACGCCGGCAAGGTCAAGGCGCGAGAGCGCATTGCCGTGCTGACCGCGCTGAACCTGGCCTACCAGCGGGCCGAAACCGACCGCGTGCCGGCCGCCGCCCTGGCCCCATCAGCGCCGGCGCTGGCGGTGCCAGCCGGTGAGCTGGATGTAGAACACCTGATCAGCCGCATCGACGCGGTGCTGGGCCCCGACGGCCAATTGTTGTGAGCCGGCCGTAACCCAACCGTCACCAACCGTCACCAACCCGTCACCAATTCGTCAGCACCAGGGTCATGCAGCCTGCTTAGAATGAAATCGTCCGTTGCAAGTGCGTGGGCTTTAATTTCCTTGATCCGATGCTCATTGAGCCCGGGCTTGGAATATTGCAAGGCGGGTGTGATCGTCTCGCGTCAGATGAACCCGAAGCCTTGCTGACCTCGCCCACCTGATCTTCCCGCTGGGATCAGGAATGCGGCTCACGGCTTGCAATGGACACCCTCCCCTCTCTCATGCCGATCAAATCAACGCCGGGCCGCCCCAAGTTGATTTGCTCCCCCTCGGGGGGGCGGCCACCGTATGACGGTGGCCTTGGGGGCCAGCGATATTGGCTGATGAAGAGCGAGCCCGGTGAGTGCTCGATCGACGATCTGGCCCACTCACCCAACCAGACCGTGCCCTGGGTCGGTGTGCGCAACTACCAGGCGCGCAACTTCATGCGCGACGCGATGCGGCCTGGCGATGGCGTGCTTTTTTACCACTCGTCCTGCGCTGAACCGGGCGTGGCCGGGCTGGCCGAGGTGGTGGGCACGGCCTATCCGGATGCCACCCAGTTTGATGCGGCCAGCCCGTACTTCGATGCCAAATCAAAGCCCGAAGCACCGCGCTGGCGGCATGTCGATGTCAAGCTGGTGGCCAAGACCCGCTTGCTGGGGCTGCGCGAGATGCGCCAGCGGCCCGAGCTGGCCAGCATGACCCTGCTCACACCCGGCAACCGGCTGTCGATCACGCCGGTGACTGCCCTCGAATGGGCTGCCGTCGTCCGCTTGCTGACCCACCCGGCCGCGTGATGGCGTTTCTCGACCCCCAACTGGTGCTGGAGCTGCTGCTGCTGGGTGCCTGCACCGGTTTTTTGGCCGGGCTGCTGGGCATCGGCGGCGGCATGCTGCTGGTGCCGTTTTTGACGCTGATCTTCAGCCACCGCGGCGTGGCGCCCGGGCTGGCGGTGAAGATGGCGATTGCCACCTCGATGGCCACCATTCTGTTCACCTCGATTGCCAGCGTGCGCGCCCACCATGCCCGCGGCGCGGTGCGCTGGGACCTGGTGCGCCGCCTGGTGCCCGGCATCGTGTGCGGCGGGCTGTTGTCGGGCGCCGCCCTGTTTTCTCTGCTCAAGGGGGCGGCACTGGCGGGCTTGTTTGCGTTGTTTGTCCTGTTCTCGGCCACCCAGATGCTGGTCAACCGCAAGCCCAGGCCGAGCCGGCAGATGCCCGGCCCGCTGGGCGCCACGGTGGCCGGCGGCCTGATGGGGTTGGTGGCGGGCCTGGTGGGCGCGGGTGGCGCCTTCATGTCGGTGCCGTTCATGAGCTGGTGCAATGTCAGCATGGCCAACGCGGTGGCCACCAGCGCCGCGCTGGGATTCCCGATCGCGTTGGCCAATACCGCCGGCTATGTGCTGGCGGGCTGGCAGTTGCCATCCGCATTGCCCGGCGCAGTGGGCTACCTGGTGCTGCCGGCGCTGGCGGTGATCGCGGCAGCCAGCGTGCTGACTGCACCGCTGGGCGCACGTTGCGCCCACACGATGAACACCCAGCACTTGAAAAAGGTGTTTGCGGTGCTGCTGTACGGCCTGGGTGGCTACATGGCCTGGCAGGTGATCAGTGGCCGTTGACGGGTCGTGCGCCGGTGCGAAAACGGGCGAGAAGCCTTAATCCGTCTGCACCACCAGCCGGCCGTGCTGCTGCGCCAGGGTGTGGGCCAGCAGGCTGGTGGCGGCGTAAATCGCCTCAATGGTCGGCGTGGGCGTGCCGGTGATCTGGCCCAGCTCGACCACCGCGCCCACCAGCGCGGCCAGTTCCAGCGCGCGGCCGGCCTCCACATCCTGCAACATTGAGGTTTTGTGCGCGCCCACAGCCTGCGCCCCGGCCAGGCGCTGGGCCAGCGAGATCTTGAACACCACGCCCAGCTTCTCGGCCACCGCCTGGGCCTCGGCCATCATGCGCTCAGCCAGGCTGCGCGACAGCGGATAGCGGCAGATGTCTTGCAGGGTGGCATGGGTCAGCGCCGAGATCGGGTTGAAGCTCAGATTGCCCCACAGCTTGACCCACAGCTCGGCCCGGATGTCGCGTGACACCGGTGATTTGAAGCCGGCATTCATCATCACGCGAGACAGCGCGTCGATGCGTGCGCTGCGCGTGCCGTCCAGCTCACCCAGGCTAAAGCGGTTGCCCTCGATCACCCGCACCACGCCCGGCGCCAGCAACTCGGCCGCCGGGTAGACCACGCTGCCGATCAACCGATGCACGTCGATGCCGGCGGCCAGCGCGCCGTCGACATCAACGCTGCTGATCTGACGGCCCAGATACGGCCCGGCCAGCTTTTGAAAATACCACCACGGCACGCCGTTGCTCATCGTCACCACCACCGTATTCGGGCCCAACAGCGCGGGCAGGCCCGGCAGCACGTCGTGCACCTGGTGGGCTTTGAGCGTCAGCAGCACCACGTCTTGCGGGCCAGCATCGGCCATTTGCTCAACCGCCCGCACCGCCCGCGCCTGCAGCGCGGTGCCGTCTTCGAGGATCAGCTTGAAGCCGTGCGCGTTGATCGCAGCCAGGTTCTGCTTGCGGGCGATGAAGGTGACGGCCTCACCGGCCAGCGACAAGCGGGCCCCCAGGTAGCCGCCAATCGCACCCGCACCGACGATGGCGAACTTCATGCGCTGGCTTTGGCCGGGTTGGCAGCGCTGGCGGTGCGGGCGGTGCCGGCGGTGCGGGCGGTGCGGGCGGTGGATTGGCGCTGGTGCACCCGGCGCGGCATCAGCCCGCACAGCGTCGATGATCGCTTTGCCTCAAGTGCCTGCTTGTTTGATCTCTGACGCCGGGCCATCACGTCACCCCAACCCCAGCTTTTGTGCCAGCCCGATGCGCTGCAATTTGCCGGTGGCACCCTTCGGGATTTCAGCCATGAACAGGATTTTTTTCGGCACTTTGTAATCGGCCGCCCTGCTGGCGACAAAGGCTTGCAGCTCACGCTCGGTGGCGGCGGCGCCGTCGCGCAGCACCACCACCGCCGCCACCTCCTCACCCAGTTTGGCGTGGGGCATGCCAAAGCACACCACCTGGGCCACCGCCGGGTGGTCCATCAGCAGCTCGTCCACCTCGCGTGGGCTGATTTTCTCGC
Organism: Betaproteobacteria bacterium; assembly: GCA_031366635.1. GTDB lineage: Bacteria > Pseudomonadota > Gammaproteobacteria > Burkholderiales > Burkholderiaceae_C > Pseudaquabacterium. The sequence goes on from JANLOP010000249.1 coordinate 13,100, forward strand.
CGCCGCGGTTGATGATCTCTTTGAGCCGGCCGGTGATGCTGACGTAGCCCTCAGCGTCCATCACCCCCTGGTCGCCGGTGCGGAACCAGCCATTGGCATAACCCTCGGCATTGGCGCTGGGGTTGTTCTCGTAACCCAGCGTGACATTGCTGCCCCGGATCACGATCTCACCCACGGCGCCGGCCGGCAGCAAAGCGCCGTCTTGGCCCATGATCGCCACCTCGGGCCCGGCCGCCAGGCCCACGCTGCCGGGCTTGCGGGCCGCCGGTGGCAGCCGGTTGGACGTCATCTGGTGGGTGGCCTCGGTCATGCCGTAGGCCTCGATCAGCGGGGCGCCGAACACCGACTCCAGCTCCCGGATCACCTGCGGCGGCATCGACGATGACGATGAGCGCATGAAGCGCAACGGGTGGCGGGCAATCACCTCGGCGTTTTTGCCGGCGCGGCCGACGATGGCCTGGTGCATCGTGGGCACGGCGGTGTACCAGGTGGGTTTGGCCTCGTCCATCCAGCCAAAAAACTTCAGCGCGTTGAAGCCCGGGGTGCAAAACACCTGCGAGCCGGCCGCCAGCGGCGCCAGCACGCCAGCGATCAGGCCGTGGATGTGGAACAGCGGCATGATGTTCAGCCCGCAATCGCTCGGCGCCAACTGCAGGGTGCGGCCGATGCTGGCGGCCGAGGCGCACAGATTGCGCTGCGACAGCGGCACGATCTTGGGCCGCGACGTGGTGCCCGAGGTGTGCAGCACCATCGAGATGTCGTCGGGCTGGGCCAGGCCGCCGGCTGCGGCTGCGGCTGCGGCGGGCGCGGGTGTGGATGCGCGTGCGGGCAGCGGCGCCTGAGCGGCGGAACGACTGCCGGCTTGCCGGGGTTGCAGCACAAAACTGCCGGCGCCCTGGTCGGCCAGTGCCACCAGATCCAGCACCTGAACGCCCAGCTTTTCAGCCACTGCCACAGCCGGCGAGGCACTGCCCTGCTCGACGATCAGCGCCTTGGCGTGCAGGTCACTCAGGTAAAACTCGAACTCGTCGCTGCGGTAGCCAGGGTTCAGCGGTGCACTGGCCACGCCGCAGGCGCAGGCCGCAAAGCAGGCCGCCATTTCGGGGCCGTTGTTCAGCACGATGGCCACCCGGTCATTGCGGCCGATGCCCAGCGAATTCAGCGTGGCCAGGGTGTGCGCGATCAGTGCACGCAGCGCCTGGAAATCGAGAGTTGATCGGCCGGGGGCGGCCAGGGCGGGCGCACTGCGGTGGCCGGTGGCCAGCAGTTGGTTCAGCGAGGTCAGGCTCATCGGATGGGATTGTGAAATGGGTGGAGGGCAAGCAGCGCCACCCGGGGGGTGTTGCGCGCCGTCGCCAAACCGGCAGTTTGCCAGCCGTGTGCGCGGCCTGGCATTCGGACTTTCATCCCGCCTGGATCGGCGGGCCGGCTCAAGCCGATGCGTTGAGCGGGCTAACCGGCGTCAAAACGGATGCTGGCCAGCGCCACGGTGTTGCCGCCCCGGCGCCGGGCCTCGGCCAGCGCGGCGGTGCAGGCCGCCACCAGCTCATCATGGCCGTGGGCGGTGTGCGGAAAGCTCGCCACACCCATCGCCACGGTGAAGCTCAACTCAACCCCGTCCAGCATCACGATCTGGGTGGCGCACTGGCGGCGCAGGCCCTCCATCCGGGCATGGGCGGTGGCCAGGCCGACGCCCGACAGCAGCACCGCAAAGTGGCTGTCGTCAATGCGGCAAGACGCATCCATCGCCCGGGTATTGCCGCGCAGCAGGCGGCCCATCGCCTCACAGATGCGGTCATGCGCGGCGGCACCGTGCGCCAGCACCTTGTCGCCAAAGGCATCAAAAGCCATGTAAACCAGCGCAAACTCACGGTGCTCACGGGCCGACAAATCCAGCTCGCGCCGCATCTGGTCATCAAAATGGGCCCGGCTGTACAGGCCGCTGGCCTGGTCACGCAGGGCCTGGTCGGCCAGCTCCTGGCGCAGGCTGTCGTTGGCTTTTTGCTGCTGCTCCAACTGGCCCAGTGCCAGCCGCATTTGGGTCTCGCGCTGGCGTTGCGGCGCCAGGTCTTGCCAGACGCTGCAGATCAAGCGCCGGCCGGCCTCAGCCGCCGGGCTGCAGGCCACCACGCGCAGCACCTGGAACTCTCGGCGCTCACCGCGCAGCTCGAAGCGGTGATCGCTGGCCAGCAGCGCGCCCTGGGCCAGCGCGGTTTGGTCAGCGGCGCGCAGCAGTGCGGCCAGAGGCGGCTCAAGCAAGTCGGCATCACTGCGGCCGACCACCGCGTCGGCCGGGCAGCCCAGCAGCTCAGCCAAGGCGGGGTTGGCCATCAGGTATCGGCCGTCGTCCGCCTGTTTGACGCCCACCGCCAGCCCTTGTTGCAGGGCCAGAGCGAGCAGGGATTGGGCCAAAGGCCCGTCGAGTGCCATGTCAGCGGGGGTGGGTTGATGCGGGGGTTGAAGCACGATGCCGAGGCGGTCGGGTGCCGCAGTGGCGGGGGTCATGAGAACGGGGGCTGGGTCGGGCGGCGGGCCGCTGCGGTTCGCGGCGGAGATTCATTCTGAAGATGGGCTTGCGCAGCGACAAGCTGTAGCCGTGCAGTCCCCCTAACAACGATGATAGCCAGACAGCCCGCCCCCGACCGGGCTGGATTCGTGCAAAAAGCGGCCACGCAGGTGGGCGCGCATGCCGTCTGCGCGTCAGCCACCAGCCCGTCAGCCACCAGCCCGCCAGCCGATCAAGCGCTCGATCCTCAACCCATCAACACCTGCATGCTGTGCTCGTAAAGCGAGGTCAGCGCTTCAAACGTGGCCAGCAGACCATCGCTTTCGTGCGCCAGCACCGCCCGGCCGGCGGCGGCGTCGGGGCCGCGACCCAGGCCGGCCAGCAGGCGCTGCCACTGACCGCGGGCCTGGGCCAGTGCGGCGCGGATCGCGTCACTGGCCAGCGGCGCCTGCTCCAGCGCGGCCATCGTGGACTCAAAATCGCGGGCCGTCAGGCTGGCCTCGGCCGCCTGCGCGGCGGCGTGGGGCTCGGGCAACAGGCCGGACAGCAGCGCTTGCTTGGCCAGGCGTTGCGACAGCATGCGCTGGCGGCCGCACAGGTTGACGATAGGCAGGTTGCGCCGGCCACTGGCGGCTTGCAGCGCGGCGGTCAGCGCATCGGCCTGCAGCAGCAGGGTTTCGGCCAAGCCGTCGGCATCGTGCAGCACTGCGGCGGTCAGTACAGTGGCCTTCAGTGCAGTGGCGTTCAGTGCAGTCGCGCCCCGCGATTTGGCGGTCATTGCGCGGCCTTTGCCGGCCGCTGCCCGGCGCGCCGCGCCTGGGTCGGCCACGTGCTTGAGCGCCACCCAGGCGGCGCTGGTGTCGGCCATCGGCTGGGCCAGCGCGCCGTTGCATGGCAAGCTGGCCAGATGGTCGATGTTGGCCTGCAACCGCAGCAGGGTCTCGGCCAGGCCGTCGTCGGGGCGGGCCTGGCGGCCCACACCCAGCCCCGCATCGGCGGCGATGCTGGCCCGCAGCGCCAGCGCCTTGACGCAGCGCTGCGACAACATGCGAATCTGGCCGGCGCGATTGACGGCATCGGCGGCCTGCGCGGCCTCGATCACCGCCCGCGACACCTCGCCCACCCGCAGATTGGCCTGCATTGACGCCGCCCGCAGCAGCGCAAAGGCGTCGGCCTCACTCAAATGCCGGCCGCGCATCAGCACGCCCTTGGCGCGGTCCACCCATTTGCGCTCGTCCAGCCGGGCCAGCGCCGAGTCCAGCGCTTGTTGCAGCGCCTGCTCACGCTCAAAACGCGGCACGGCCAGTGCCAGCGCGGCGCGCAGTGCCGGCAGGTGCACCACGCCGGGCAGCCAGGCCATCACCCGGGCGTCCAGCAACGCGGCCAGGTCGTCAGGGGGTTGCGGCGCGCCCACCACCAGCACCGGCCGGGCTGCGCTGCTGGCCAGCAGGGCCAGCGCAGCGCGCAGCGCCGCGTCCAGCCCGGCGGCCTGCACGACGACCGCTTGCGGTGCAAGCCGGACCACTTCACGCACCAACATGTGGCATCGCACCACGCCCAGCACGGCCAGGCCGGCCGCCTGCAAGCCAGCCGACAAGTGGGCAGCGTCGGCCTGGGCCGACGCATCGTCAGCGCTCACGATCAGCAGGGTCATCGAGGTACGGCGGCGCTACGGTCGGGGGCGGGCGGCAGGGGCAGGGGGCAAGCAAAGTGGCTTGAACCATACCAAGACCGTCGCGACCGGTGCCACGCCAGTGCGACGCCACCCGCCGGTGCCGACGGCAAGCGGCCAAACCGCCGGCTGGCACGAATGCTGCATCGCACCAAGCATTGGGTGCAACGCCGCACCCAGGCCGCTACACCGGCCGCAGCCCCCGCCTGGGGTCTTGCACCTTGATGTGGGCTGCAAAACTGGGCCTTGCCACAGGCGGTATCGGGCTGCTGGCTTGACGCCGCGCCGCGCTGCCCGATCAAACTGCGCTGCAGGCAGCCCTTGCCGCAGGCCGACCGCCGACCCGACCCGCCCACCCCCGTAGGCGCAATTCTTGCGCTGCAGAGCTTGCCGCCGCGACCGGCCGCAGCCCGACGGTCTGAACTGAACTTTGGCCTGCAGGAGAACTTCTGATGAAAAAAATGAACCTGGTGTTGATCGGCAACGGCATGGCCGGTGTGCGCGCACTCGAAGAGCTGATCAAGATCGCGCCCGATCTGTACAACATCACCGTGTTTGGCGCCGAGCCGCACCCCAACTACAACCGCATCCTGCTCAGCCCGGTGCTGGCCGGTGAGCAGACGGTGGACGAGATCATCCTGAACCCGCTGGCCTGGTACGCCGACCACCACATCACGCTGCACCTGGGCAAGAAGGTGGTCAAGGTAGACCGCAGCAAGCGGCTGGTGATTGCCGACGACGGCCAGGGCGGTGAGATCACCGCCGACTACGACCGGCTGCTGATTGCCACCGGCAGCCACCCTTTCATCTTGCCGGTGCCGGGCAAGGATTTGCAGGGCGTGATCGCCTACCGCGACATCGCCGACACCGAGACCATGATCCAGACCGCCACCACGCACAAGCATGCGGTGGTGATCGGCGGCGGCCTGCTGGGACTGGAGGCCGCCAACGGCCTGATGCTGCGCGGCATGCAGGTGACGGTAGTGCACATCATGCCGTGGCTGATGGAGCGCCAGCTCGATGACGTGGCCGGCGGCATGCTGCGCAAATCACTCGAAGAGCGGGGTTTGAAGTTCATGATCGGCGCCCAGACGCAGGCCTTGATCGGCGATGCCGACGGCGGCAAGGCGGGCCGGGTGATGGCGGTGCAATTCAAGGACGGCACCGAGGTGCCGGCCGACCTGGTGGTGATGGCCGCCGGCATCCGGCCCAACACCACGCTGGCGCTGAGCATGGGCTTGCTGTGCGCGAATGACGGGCGCGGCGGCATCGTGGTGAATGACACGCTGCAAACCACCACCGACCCGCGCATCTACTCGGTGGGTGAATGCGCGGCCCATCGCGGCATTGCCTACGGCCTGGTGGCGCCGCTGTTTGAGCAGGGCAAGGTGTGTGCCACGCACCTGGCGCAGTTTGGCATCGGCCGCTACACCGGCAGCCAGACCAGCACCAAACTCAAGGTGACGGGCATCGACTTGTTCTCGGCCGGCAACTTCATGGGCGGCACGCCCGAGCAGGGCTTCGAAGAGATCGTGATGAGCGATCCGTTTGGCGGCGTCTACAAAAAGCTGGTGATCCAGGACGACAAACTGGTCGGCGCGGTGCTCTACGGCGACACGGTCGACGGCTCTTGGTACTTCAAGTTGCTGCGCGAGGGCCGCAAGATCGGCGACATCCGCGACAAGCTGATGTTTGGCGAGTCCAACATCGGTGACGTGGGCCACCAAGGGCACAGCAAGGCCGCCGCGATGGCCGATGCCGACGAGGTCTGCGGCTGCAACGGCGTGACCAAGGGCGCGATCTGCAAGGCGATCAAAGAAAAAGGCCTGTTCACGCTGGACGAGGTGCGCAAGCAGACCAAGGCCAGTGCGTCTTGCGGCTCTTGCACCGGCCTGGTGGAACAGTTGCTGATGTTCACCGCCGGTGGCGATTACTCGGCCACGCCGAAGAAAAAGGCGATGTGCGGCTGCACCGACGCCAGCCACGCCGAGGTGCGTGAGGCCATCCGCAAGCCGATGCCGGCGGGTGGCGGGCTGTTCAGCAAATTGCTGACCATCGACAGTGTGTACAAGCAGCTCGGCTGGCGCACCCCCAACGGCTGCGCCAGTTGCCGGCCGGCTGTCAATTACTACCTCATCAGCACCTGGCCCAAAGAGGCGCAGGACGACCCGCAAAGCCGCTACATCAATGAGCGCAGCCACGCCAACATCCAGAAAGACGGCACGTACAGCGTGATCCCGCGCATGTGGGGGGGCGAGACCACGGCCAGTGAGCTGCGCCGCATCGCCGACGCGGTGGACAAATACAAGATCCCCACCGTCAAGGTCACCGGCGGCCAGCGCATCGATTTGCTGGGCGTCAAGAAAGAAGACCTGGTCAATGTCTGGAAAGACATCGGCATGCCGTCGGGCCACGCCTATGCCAAGGCGCTGCGCACGGTGAAGACCTGCGTGGGCTCGGAGTGGTGCCGCATGGGCACGCAGGACTCCACCCAGATGGGCAAGGACCTGGAGCGCGCGATGTGGCGCATGTACGCACCGCACAAGGTGAAGTTTGCGGTCTCGGGCTGCCCACGCAACTGCGCTGAGGCCGGCATCAAGGACGTCGGCATCATCGGCGTGGACAGCGGCTGGGAGATGTACGTGGCCGGCAACGGCGGCATCAAGACCGAGGTGGCGCACTTCTTCACCAAGTTGAAGACGGCCGAAGAAGTGCTGGAGTACACCGGCGCCTTCATGCAGCTCTACCGCACCGAAGGCTGGTACCTGGAGCGCACGGTGCACTACGTCAACCGGGTGGGGCTGGACTACGTGAAGAAGAAGATTCTTGACGACCACACCGGCCGCCAGGCGCTGTGGGCCGCACTGCAGGCGGCACTGGAAGGCGAACCCGATCCGTGGTTCGACTTCGACAAGGCGGCAGTCGATACGCGGCAGTTCAAGCCGGTGGAGGTGGTGTGATGATCAATTGGAAAAACATCTGCCGCGTCGACGACATCCCGGTGCTGGGCTCACGCCGTGTCGAGCGGTCCCAGGGCATGGCGGTGGCGCTGTTCCGCAATGCCGAGGACAAGGTGTTTGCACTGCTCGACCGCTGCCCGCACAAGGGCGGCCCACTCAGCCAGGGCATCGTGTTTGGCGACAGCGTGGCCTGCCCCTTGCACAACTGGACCATCGGCCTGGCCGACGGCAATGCCGCCGCACCCGACGTGGGCTGCACCACGGCGTTTGCGGTCAAGGTGGAAGCTGGCCAGGTGTTTCTCGACGCCGATGAGTTGGCCGACAAAGCCTTGAACGCCGTCCGGCCGGTGGCCGGCCCGGCCAGCCGCGTCACCTGCTGATCCGCATCCTCACCGAGCCGCCGCCATGTTGTTTGGACGCAAGCACCGCAAGCCCATCACCATCCCGGTCAAGGCCGTGAAGGAATGGAAGTACACCACCTGCAACTACTGCTCAACCGGCTGCGCGATCGAACTGGGCCTGGACGAGGCCGGCCGCATCGTCACCAGCCGGGGCCATGCCGGGGCCGATGTGAACCGGGGCAAGCTGTGCATCAAGGGCTTGCTGGAGCAGGAGCTGTTTGAGTCCCCGGGCCGGGGCAAGACGCCGCTGCTGCGCGACAAGGCGCATCTGCCCTACCAGCCGGCCAGTTGGGACGCGGCACTGGACAAGACCGCTGCCAAGATCAAAGAGATCCAGGCCAAGTACGGCCGGGACTCATTTGCTGTCGTCTCCACCGGCCAGTTGCTGACCGAAGAGTTCTACACCCTGGGCAAGCTGGTGCGTGGCCAGATCGGCACCAACCAGTACGACGGCAATACCACCTTGTGCATGGCCTCGGCCGTGTCGGGCTACAAGCGCTCGTTTGGCTCGGACGGCCCGCCCGGTTGCTACGACGACTTTGAGCACACCCATTGCCTGATGGCCTTTGGCTCCAACCTGCCGGAGCAGCACCCGATCATCTACTGGCGGCTGAAAGAAGCGCTGGAGAAGCGCAAGTTTCCGCTGATCGTCGTCGACCCGCGCGTCACGATGCTGGCGCAGTTTGCCGACATCCATTTGCCGCTGACGCCGGGCACCGACACTGTGCTGGTCAACGCGATGATGCACGTGATCCTGAAAGAAGGGCTGGAGGACAAGGCCTACATCGCGGCCCACACCCAGGGCATCGACGAATTGCGCACCCTGCTGGCCGACTACGACCCGAAGACCGCACAGCACGTGTGTGGCATCGACGAAGACCGCATCCGCACCGTGGCCAGGCTGTATGCCAAGGCACCGGCGGCGATGAGCATCTGGACCATGGGCATCAACCAGTCCACCCACGGCTCGGACGGCGTGGTGTGCATCAACAACCTGAACCTGATCACCGGCAACATCGGCCGGCCGGGCGGCACCAGCTTGTCGATCACCGGCCAGTGCAATGCAATGGGCACCCGCGAATGGTCGTCCTGCTCGGGCCTGCCGGGTTACCGCCTGCTGGAGAAGGAAAAAGACCGCTTGCGGGTCGCTGATTTCTGGGGCATCGACGAGAGCTTTTTCCCGCCCAAGCGGGGGCTGGCGCAGACCGACATCTTTCCGGCCATCGAGACCGGCGAGATCAAGGGCTTGTGGCTGATCGCCACCAATCCGATGACCTCGATGCCCAACCAGCCGCGCATCGTCAAGGCGATGGAGAACCTGGAATTCCTGGTGGTGCAGGATGTTTACGAGGACGTGGAGACCACCCAATACGCGCATGTATTTTTGCCGGCGGCAGTCTGGGCCGAGAAAGAAGGCTGCCATACGAACACCGAGCGCCGCGTCAACCTGACGCGCAACGCGCTGCCGGCGTATGCCGATTCCAAGCCCGATTTCTGGATCTTCAACCAGTTGGCCAAGCGCTTCGAGGACCGCAACAAGATCCACTACCCGGCCACCGCCGAGGGCGCGTTCAATGAGATGCGTGAGCTGTCGTCCGACGACGGCCGCATGCTCGATATCTCGGGAATGACCTACGACCGCATCGAGGCCGCACGCGGCATCCAGTGGCCGTACACCGAGGCCCAGGCCCAGCAGGATGCAGTCACCGCAGGCCGAGATGCCGCCGGCTACGACATGCAAAAGACCCTGCCATTTAAGGGTGATGCGCGGCTTTACACCGACGGTGTATTCCAGACCGCCAGCGGCAAGGCGCTGCTGATTCCGGTGCGCTTTTTCAACAACAACGAGTGCCCGGACAGTGAATATCCGTTCTGGATGAACTCGGGCCGGGTGGTTGAGCACTTCCACACCCGCACCCGCACCGGCAAGATCGGCAACTGCAACAAGTTCAGCCCCACGCCATATATGGAGATGAACCCCGATGCCGCTGCCGAGCAAGGCATCGCGCACCAAAGCTATGTCCGGGTGGTCAGCCGGCGCGGTGATGCGGTGGTGATGGTGCAGCTCACGCACCGCGTGCCACGCAATATGCTGTTCATCCC
>JANLOP010000268.1:0-4380 GCA_031366635.1 Betaproteobacteria bacterium
CGCCCACCGGCATCCCCGCCTGCGCCGCCGCACTGGTCAAAGGATCGCGCTTCATGCACATGGAAACCGTGGTCGCTGCGCTGCAAGCCCGCAGCGCCGCCCAGCAGCAGAAAGAATCCGATGTTGCTTAGCCTCTCTCAATGGCTGCTCACGCTATTCCCGGAGTGGGGCTTTCTGCGTGTCTTCCAGTACCTCACCTTTCGGGCGGTGATGTCGGCGATGACGGCGCTGCTGATCGGCCTGTCGCTCGGGCCGTGGGTGATCCGCAAACTCACCGAGCTGAAGATCGGCCAGCCGATCCGCGAGTATGGTTTGCAGACCCACCTGGTCAAACGCGGCACGCCGACGATGGGCGGGGTGCTGATCCTGCTGGGCATCGGCGTGGCCACCCTGCTGTGGTTTGACTGGAGCAACCGCTTTGTCTGGGTGGTGATGCTCGTCACCTTCGGCTTTGGCGCGGTGGGCTGGGTGGACGACTGGCGCAAGGTGGTGCAAAAAAACCCGGAGGGCATGCGATCGCGCGAAAAGTTCTTCTGGCAATCGCTGATCGGGCTGGTGGCCGCGCTGTACCTGGCGTTCAGCGTCTCGGAGACCACCAACCTGCGGGTGTTTGAGCTGTTTGTGCGCTGGGTGCAAAGCGGATTTTCGAATGACCTGCCGCCCCAGGCCGATTTGATGCTGCCGTTTTTCAAGACCGTGAGCTACCCGCTGGGCGTCTTCGGCTTCATCACGCTCACCTACTTTGTCATCGTCGGCGCCAGCAATGCCGTCAACTTCACCGACGGGCTGGACGGCCTGGCCATCATGCCGGTGGTGCTGGTGGGCTCGGCGCTGGGCATTTTTGCCTACATCGTGGGCAATGCGGTGTACAGCAAATACCTGCTGTTTCCGCACATCCCGGGCGCCGGTGAGTTGCTGATCTTCTGCGGCGCGCTGGCCGGTGCCGGCCTGGCGTTTTTGTGGTTCAACGCCCATCCGGCGCAGGTCTTCATGGGCGACGTTGGCGCGCTGTCTCTGGGCGGCGGCCTGGGCACGGTGGCGGTGATCACCCGGCAAGAGATCGTGCTTGGCATCATGGGCGCGGTGTTTGTCGCCGAGGTGCTGTCGGTGATGTTGCAGGTGGGCTGGTTCAAGTACACCAAAAAACGCTACGGCCAGGGCCGGCGCTTTTTCAAGATGGCGCCGCTGCACCATCACTTCGAGAAAAGCGGCTGGACAGAAACCCAGGTGGTGATCCGCTTCTGGATCATCACCATGCTGCTGTGCCTGATCGGGCTGGCCAGCCTGAAGTTGCGCTGAACATCCGATGAACCACTTGCGCGATCTTCATGTGCTGGTGCTGGGCCTCGGTGACTCCGGCCTGGCGATGGCACGCTGGTGCGCCCGGTTTGGCGCCCAGGTGCAGGTCTGGGATTCACGCGAATGTCCACCGCAAGCCGCCGCGCTGCGCGAGGCCGTGCCAGCCGCCCGGCTGCGCGGCGGTGTGCTGACGGCCGATGACCTTCAAGGCGTGCAATTGCTGCTTAAAAGCCCGGGCCTGGCGCCGGCCGATGGCCGCATCGCGCCGCTGCTGGCCGCCGCGCTGGCCAGCGGCATCCGGGTGGCAGGTGAGCTGGATTTGTTTGCCCAGGCGCTGGCCGATTTGAAGGCCGGGCGCGGCTACGCGCCCAAGGTCTTGGCCATCACCGGCACCAACGGCAAGACCACCACCACGGCGATGTGCGCCCTGCTGGTGGCCCGCTGCGGCCTGCGGGTGGCGCTGGCCGGCAATATCGGGCCGACGATGCTCGGCACCTTGGCGGCGGCGCTGGACAGCCCGGCGGTGGCCGATGCGCTGCCCCAAGTCTGGGTGCTGGAGTTGTCCAGCTTCCAGCTCGACAGCGTGCGTGGCTTCGAGCCCGATGCGGCCACCGTGCTCAACATCAGCCAGGACCACCTCGACTGGCACGGCACGATGGCCGCCTACACGGCGGCCAAGGCGCGCATTTTTGGGCCGCACAGCACCCGGGTGATCAACCGCGACGATGTGCGCAGCGCGGCGATGGCGGCGGCACCGGTGTGGGCCAAAGGCGGGCGTGGCCGGCCGGCGCTGGATGTGGGCGCCAAGACCGTGCGCTTTGGCCTGGCTGCACCGCAAAACCCGGGTGACTTTGGCCTGGTGATTGAGAACGGCATGGCCTGGCTGGTGCGGGCGCGTGAGGTGGACCAAACCTTGACGCGCAGCAAACCCGCCACCCCGGGCGCCGACGAAGAAATCCGTTTGCAGCGGCTGATGCCGGCCGATGCACTGCGGCTGCGCGGCCGGCACAACGCCGCCAACGCGCTGGCCGCGCTGGCGCTGGCATCGGCCATCGACTGCCCGCTGGCGCCGATGCTGCACGGCCTGCGCGAGTACGCCGGTGAGCCGCACCGGGTTGAGCATGTCGCCCGGGTTGGCGGCGTCGATGCGTTTGACGACAGCAAAGGCACGAATGTCGGCGCCACTGTGGCCGCGCTGCTGGGTCTGGGCGCTGACCAGGCGCCGGCCAAACTGGTGGTGATCCTGGGCGGTGACGGCAAAGGCCAGGATTTCAGCCCACTGGCCGATCCGGTGGCGCGCCATGCCCGGGCCGTGGCGCTGATCGGCCGCGATGCAGCGGCCATCGAGTCGGCGCTGGCCAGCCACGTCGCCGCATCCGAGGTGCCGCGCCAGCATCACGTCAGCCTGCAAGCCGCAGTGGCCTGGTGTTTTCAACAGGCCCAGCCGGGCGATGCGGTGCTGCTCAGCCCGGCCTGCGCCAGCCTCGACATGTTCCGCAACTACCGCCACCGGGCGGAGGTGTTTGTCGGGGCAGTGCAGGCGCTGGCGGCCGAGCATGGCGAGGTGGTGCTGTGAGCACACTGACGCGCCGCTTCAACCTGGGCGGGCTGTGGGCCCGGCTGCGCCCAGCCGGCAGCGAGCGCGAGGGCGATCTGCCGATCCGCGACTGGGACGGCAGCCCCAACGGCCAGCCGGCCCGGAGTTCGGGCTTTGACCAGGGCCTGGTGTGGTGTGTGGTCGGCCTGTTGGCGCTCGGCCTGGTGATGGTCTATTCGGCCAGCGTGGCATTGCCCGACAGCCCCAAATACGCCCGCTACTCACCGACGTTTTTTCTCAACCGCCATGCGCTGTCACTCGGCATTGCGTTTGTCGCGGCGCTGCTGGCGGTGCAGGTGCCGATCAGCGCCTGGGAGAAATGGGCGCCGAAGATTTTTGTGCTGTCGCTGCTGCTGCTGGCGGTGGTGTTGATCCCGCATGTCGGCAAGGGTGTGAACGGCGCGCGGCGCTGGCTGCCGCTGGGGGTGATGAACTTCCAGCCGAGTGAGCTGGCCAAGCTGGGCGTGGTGATGTATGCCGCCAGCTACATGGTGCGCAAGATGGATGTCAAAGAGCGCTTCATCCAGGCGGTGTGGCCGATGGCGGTGGCGCTGGCCTTTATCGGCGTGCTGCTGCTGGCCGAGCCCGACATGGGCGCGTTTGTGGTGATCGCGGTGCTGGCGCTGGGCATTCTGTTTTTGGGCGGTGTCAACGGCCGCATGTTCTTCCTCAGTGTGGCGGTGTTGCTGGGCGCGTTTGGCGTGATGATTGCCACCAGCCCGTTCCGGCGCGCCCGCATCCTGGCCTTTCTCGACCCCTGGGACCCGGTGTACTCGGCCGGCAAGGGCTACCAGTTGACGCATTCGCTGATCGCCTTCGGCCGGGGTGAAATCACCGGCCAGGGCCTGGGATCGAGCCTCGAAAAACTGCACTACCTGCCCGAGGCCCACACCGACTTTTTGATGGCGGTGATCGGCGAGGAGCTGGGCTTTGTCGGCGTCGCGCTGGTCATCCTGGCGTTTTTCTGGCTCACCCGCCGCATCTTCGTCATTGGCCGCCAGGCGGTGGCGCTCGACCGGGTGTTTGCCGGCCTGATGGCGCAGGGCATCGGCATCTGGATGGGCGGGCAGACGCTGATCAACATGGGTGTCAATTTGGGCGCGCTGCCGACCAAGGGCTTGACGCTGCCGCTGCTGAGCTACGGCGGCTCGGCGATTTTGATGAACCTGATCGCGCTGGCGATTGTGGTGAGGGTGGATATTGAAAACAGAAGCCTCATGCGCGGAGGCCGCGCATGAGCGCCGTGCGCAGCACGGCGCAAGCGCGCAGCACGGCGCAAGCGCGCAGCGCTCGGGTTCTGTTTCGGTGCAGGCTGACATCGCGCAGCGATGTGAAGCGCACGAAGTGCGCGTGCCGAAACCAAAACAGGCAATTGATGCGCGGGGGCCGGGCTTGATGCCCCACCTCGTCATCATGGCGGCCGGCACCGGCGGCCACATCATCCCGGGCCTGGCGGTGGCGCGCGAGGTGCAAGCCCGGGGCTG
>JANLOP010000298.1:0-3111 GCA_031366635.1 Betaproteobacteria bacterium
CCTGGTGGGTGCTCAGGCCACCGGGCTCGGGCGTGCCGGTGCCGGGTGCAAACGCCGGGTCGAGGCAGTCGATGTCCAGGCTCAAGTACAGCGGCGGATGGCCGTGCGCCGCCAGCCGCCCGGTGATCGCTTGCAGCAGCGGTGCCAGTTGGGCCGGTGAGGCCAGACCGCGCAGGTCGCGCGCGGTAAAGATCTGGCCGCCCTGGTCTTGCACAAATTCACGCGCCGCGCGCTGGCCTGCGGACCGGGTGCCGATCTGGCTGATGCAGGCCGGCAGCAGCAAGCCCTGCTGGACGGCCTCATAAACCCAGGTGCCGTGGCCGCTTGGCTCACCAAAATGGTCGGTCCAGGTGTCGCAGTGGGCATCAAAGTGCACCACCGCCAGCGGCTGGCCCAGCACCGCCCGGTAAGCGCGCAGCAGGCTGAGCGTGACGGAATGGTCACCGCCCAGCCAGGCCATGTGGTGCTGGCCGATCAGCGCGGCGGCTTGCGGCGCCAGTGCGGCGCGCATCGCGGCCAGGCTGGTATTGGGCAGCGGCAGGTCACCGGCGTCGCCCAGCACGTCGGCCAGATCGACCCCAAAAAACGGGTGCGTGCCGTCGCACAGCATGTGGCTGGCCTCGCGGATGGCCCGAGGGCCGAAGCGGGCGCCGGGGCGGTTGGTGACGGCGCCGTCCCAGGCCAGCCCGGCAATGCCAAAACGGTGGCCGGGTGCCAGTGGCGGGCAGCGCAAAAAGGTGTTTTGCGCGTTGAAGGCAAAGGGGCTCATGGGCAAGGGCAGGGCGGCGCGCGGGATCGGGCGGCCAGCATGTCACGGCGGCTGGCGGCCCCGTCAGCCCACCCCGACCGCCTTTCACATTGGTAAACCCTGATTTCGTGATGTGAAATAACGTGATGTTGCGCCGCAGCAGAGCCTTCCGCCAGCGAGAATTGCATTCCGCATCATGGAATTCAAGCGCCAACTTGCTGATTTAAAAAGGATTCAAAATTAGTCTTCTATAAGACATAAGTCTGGCGAAGGCAGGTCATTGACGTTAGGCTTGCGGCACTCAATCTTGTTTGTCTGTTCAACCGCTGCCAAGGAGTTTTGCCATGACCACACTCACCCGAGACCAACAAATTGCCGCGCTCGAAAAAGACTGGGCCGAGAACCCGCGCTGGAAGGGCATCAAGCGCGGCTATAGCGCCGCCGACGTGGTGCGGCTGCGTGGCAGCCTGCAAATCGACCACACGCTGGCCCGGCGCGGTGCCGAGAAGCTGTGGACGCTGATCAACACCGAGCCGTTTGTCAATTCACTCGGCGCACTCACCGGCAACCAGGCGATGCAACAGGTCAAGGCCGGCCTGAAGGCGATCTACCTGAGCGGCTGGCAAGTGGCCGGTGATGCCAACAGCAACGGCGAGATGTACCCCGACCAGTCGCTGTACTCGGTGGATTCGGTGCCCAAGGTGGTCAAAAAGATCAACGCCACGTTTGCCCGCGCCGACCAGATCCAGTGGAGCGAGGGCAAAAACGACATCGATTACTTCGCCCCCATCGTGGCCGACGCCGAAGCCGGTTTTGGCGGCGTGCTGAACGCTTTTGAGCTGATGAAGGCGATGATTGAAGCCGGTGCGGCGGGCGTGCACTTCGAGGACCAACTGGCCGCCGCCAAAAAGTGCGGCCACATGGGCGGCAAGGTGCTGGTGCCCACGCGCGAGGCCTGCAGCAAGCTGATCGCCGCCCGCTTGGCTGCTGACGTGATGGGCACGCCGACGATCCTGCTGGCCCGCACCGACGCCGAAGCGGCTGATCTGGTGACCAGCGACGTGGACGACAACGACAAGCCGTTTTTCACCGGTGAACGCACGGTGGAAGGTTATTACCGCAGCAAGAACGGCATCGAGCAAGCCATCAGCCGCGGCCTGGCGTACGCCGACTACGCTGACCTGATCTGGTGCGAGACCGGCACGCCCGACCTGGCTTTTGCCAAACAGTTTGCCGACGCCATCCACGCCAAATTCCCGGGCAAGTTGCTGGCCTACAACTGCTCACCCAGCTTCAACTGGAAGAAGAACCTGGACGACGCCACCATCGCCAAGTTCCAGCGTGAGCTGGGCGCGATGGGCTACAAGTTCCAGTTCATCACGCTGGCCGGCTTCCACAGCCTGAACTACGGCATGTTTGACCTGGCCTACGGCTATGCGCGCAACAACATGACGGCGTTTGTCGAGCTGCAGCAAAAAGAATTTGCCGCCGCCGACCGGGGATTTACCGCCGTCAAACACCAGCGCGAAGTGGGCACCGGCTATTTTGATGCGGTCACCACCACCATCGAAGCCAAGGCATCGACCGGCGCGCTGAAGGGCTCAACCGAAGACGCGCAGTTTTTTGATGCCAAGCACGGCTGATCGACTGGGTTGACGCCGCCGCTGTGGCCCACCCCCGGGCCGCAGCCGGTTTGATCGGTCCCGGCGGCGCTGCTTTGCCCGAGCAGCGCCGCTTCTTTTTGGGGGCACTGGCGCAGGGCGGCGGCGTGGCGCAAGCGGCCTGCGGCATGGCCTGCCCGGCGAGAATCGAACTCACAACCTGCTGCTTAGAAGGCAGCTGCTCTATCCAGTTGAGCTACGGGCAGAAGAGGCGGGGTTGATTCTAGGAGCCTGTCTGCGACCGGGCGATGTGTTGCCAGCATTGCGCGGACTGTCCCCGGGCTCAGAGGCCAGAATAGGGGCAGGTCATGCTGCGGCCCGCCCTTGGCGCAACCCAGGCGGTCAGATCCCGGCCTGGTCCGGCCGACGCCCTGTTCAATGTCCACCAGAACCTGCCGCCATGCCCTCAGCCCATGATCAGCCCACCCGGTTCGACCGCCTCGACGCGCTGCGCGGCGTGGCCATCGTCTGGATGATGCTGTTCCATTTCAGTTTCGACCTCAACCACCTGGGCTGGCTGCAGCCCCGCCAGGATTTTTACCACGACCTGTTCTGGACCGGCCAGCGCACGCTGATCGTCAGCCTGTTCCTGCTGTGCGCGGGCGCGGGGCAGGCCCTGGCCCAAAGCGCCGGCCTGGGTTGGCTGCGGTTTTGGCGCCGCTGGGCCCAGGTGGTGGCTTGTGCGCTGGCAGTGTCTGCGGG
>JANLOP010000331.1:0-1547 GCA_031366635.1 Betaproteobacteria bacterium
AAGCAAGACTTGCTGGATCTCGAACAGGTTGTGCCGGCCGTCCGTCAAGGGGTTGAAGCGGCGCAGCGCGGCCAGCAAACCCATGTCGATGCGCGGCGATGACAGGCGGCCGGCGATGGCGCGCAGCGGGTCCTGTGCGTCCGCATCGGGCGGGCCGGCCAAGGGCGTCGCACCTGGGTCAGCGGGTTTGATCATGGTGAGGCTCCAGGGGTGCAAGGGCAGCAACGGGCTGGCTGGCGCTTGACGGCGGCGCTGGCAGCAAATCGCCAAACTGTTTGAGCAGGCCGCCGCTCATCAAGCGCTGGGCCCGCGCCAGCGCGATCAGGCGTGAGCCATCGCGGCTGGGCAGGGCCTCGGTGGCGCGGGCAAAGATCTCGCGGGCCAAGCCCAGCAAGGTTTGCAACCAGGCGGCCTGGGCGGCGTGATCCCCAAGCTCGGCTTCGACGGTGTCGAACAAGGCTGGGTAGAAGTCCTCGTCCACCCGCTGGTCGAACTGTGCAATCCAGGGCGCCACGTACTTGGCAAAGTCGCCGTTCTTCCAGTCGGGCTCGGCCGAGCCGTCGATGTACTGCAGCAGCGCCGGGCGCAGCACCTTGCCTTGCAGGTTGGACGCAATCTCAATGAACTGCTGGGCGCGCAAGGCCAGCTCGTCCCGGGCGTCGGCAAACTTGCGCAACACCACGCCCCGCATCGGGATTTCTCGGCGCAGCAGGCCATCGGTCTTGCCCGACCCGCCCACCAGCACCTGGGCCATCAGCACCCCAGTATGGCCCGCACCGGCCTGCGGGCGGGCCAGCAAAGGCAGCTCATAGCGCTGGCCGTCAAACAACACGGGAGACAGCAGCCGATAGCCGAAGCTGCCAGCCTGGGCCGTGAGCGCCCTCACCCCGCCGTCCTTGACCACCGGCAACCAGGGGTCTAGCACGATGCCGTTGCGCAACTTGGCGTCAACCCGGGCTGTCTTGCTGCCGGCAGTGAGCGCCTGCAACACATTACCCGCCAGCCGCAGGCGGACGCGCCGGCAGACTTCAAGGCACAGGGGGTGCACGGCCTCCAGCGGCAACGCGGCATCGCCCCAAGGCGCCAGCCAGAGCAGGCGGTAGCGCAGCGCGGTACCGATGCCGATGTCCAGCGCCTGCTCACGCAAGCCATCAGCGTGCGCCAGCAGCATGCCGAGATCACGCAGGAACGCCGGGCCACTACCCCGCGCATTTACCAGCCTGAACTGCGCCCGCGACGCGAAGCCGCCGTTCATGCGCATGGTGTTGTAGTTGCCCGCACCCAGAAACCCGGCAAACCCTTGCAGCGACACCAGCGCAAAGACCAGCAGATCGGCATCGTCGGCGGTGAGGCGCGCCATCTTGCCGACCTTCTCGTCATGGTTCTTGCTGGTGATCAGCAAGTCGATTTCTTGCGCCGAGGCCAGCACCCGCTTGTAGTCGGCCTCGGCACCAGCCCGACAAGGCGATTGCAGAAATGCCGGCTGCTGCCAGTTGTCCACCACCAGGCACCAGGGGGCGTCGTCCGCGTGCTCGGCGGTCAGGCCC
>JANLOP010000357.1:0-4254 GCA_031366635.1 Betaproteobacteria bacterium
CGGATGCTGATGCGGGCGGCGTTGGGCGCCAGGCCCAGCACAAAGTAGGTCACATCACGCTCACCCACCGGCAATTGGCCGCTGCCCATCGCTTGGTACAGCGCTTGCACCGCACGCACGCCCCGGTCGGGCTCGTCCTTGCTCTCGCCAAAAAAGTCGGCCAGCGTGAACTCGCCGTCGAAGGCGCTGGCGCCGTCGGCCCAAAACACGGTGGACGCATCGCCCACCTGCACCCGGTTGCGCGAGCCTTTGTCCAGCAGGTGGTTCAGCGCTGTGGTGTAGGCAAACGCTGCGCGTTGACCCACCGGTGCGTTTTCGCCTTGGCGCTCGGTTTTGCCGTAGGACTCAAAGGCCCGGGCGTTGAACGACACGATGTTGGCGCCCGACGATTGCGCGCCCCACACGCCCTTGATCGACGCATGCAGCCGCTGCACCGGCGCCGTCACACCGTCGATCAAGCAGGCCAAGCGGCGCTCATCGCCTGGCTCCGCCGGGGCCACCGCAGCCGCAATCACCGCCGGGCGCCGGCACACCAGATCGATATCGCCGGCCAACCTGAACGTCATCACCAGGTTGGCCTCGCTGATGTCGGCCCAAGCCGGGTGTGCTTGCAGAACCGACCAATCGGCTTGATCCAGGGCCGTCAGCACGGCGCGCACACCCGCGTCAGCGCGTGCTGCTTCCGGCAGCGCCTCGATGCGGGCCCGAAACGCAGCCGTTGGGCTGGTATCGCCGTTGTTCTTGCGGCCAGTGTCCAGCCCGACCACATAGGCCGCGCTGTCCCACAGCAGATTGGCCTTGATGCCCGAAGTTTTCTTCTCGCCCAACGGCACCAGAAACGAACGCGCCCGCAGCTTCTTGCCGTCCAGCTCGCGGGTGTCGATCAATTGCAGCACCCGGCCATCGGCTGCCACCTCGATCAGGAACGGAATCTCCTTGTCTTCCAGCCCCGCGCTGGGCAGGCGCTGCGCCGGGTCGGGGTCGATTGCTTTGCGGTCGTAATACCGCACCAGTTCCTGCAAGATCATTGCCGGCCCCCCGCTGCATCCACCTCGATCACACCGGCCGTCATCTGGGCCCTGAAAAACACCGGCTGCGGGTCGCTCGGGTGGCTGAAGTCAAGGTCGTGCAGCATCCAGCCCAGATCACGGGTTTCGGCAATCGGTGGGGGCTCGGCGCCCGGTGACATGACCAGCCGCACCCGCGCATCAAACTCGCGGCAACCCAGGTAGGGCTGGTTCACACACTGGCCGTTCTCGGCCCGGCGCTCGAACATGCTGAAAAACTTTTGCGCTGGCTGCGGGTCGGGCTGGTTGTCCAGCACCTCCAGATCGGCATGCACCCGGTAGGCCACGTCGCGCAGCAGCAGCGCGGCGCGCTGCTGGCGGTCATCTTCTACCAGGATGCCCAGGTCGCCTGGGTGCGCATCGGCACCGGCCGCCATCGCCTGCTGCACGTTGCGGGTGGAGATCACCGATGCCACCTCGTTGCGCCGCAGGTTTATCCAGCGCACCGGCCGCAGCACCTCAATGCGCCGGACATGCCAACGCATCGCCGGTTTCCAGAGGATGGCCTCAAACACCGCCCGCGCTGCCGATGGCGTGATCACGTCATACGACACCCGCTCGACCTTCATTTCGGGCCGAGTGAAGCAGGCGTAGTCGCCGGCCATTTCCAGGCAAAAGCGCTTTTTCATCGGTGAAATCCTCGTTTGAACATCACGCCACCAGCCCCGCTGCGTCCAGCATCTGGCCCTCCGGCAGCACGCCCAGCCGGTCGTCGTAGCGCTGCTCATCGGTCAGCAAATACATCCCGGGCAGCAGCTCGTCCACATCGCCGCGCGCCTGCCACAGGTTGACCGTGGCTTGCCGCACCGTCACGCTGTAGCGCTGTAGCTTGCGCAGCAGCCAGCGGTCGGCTTTGCCCTGTCGCAGCAGCGCGATCAGCGGCTCGATACGGGTGGCGTCAGGGCTGGCACTCTGGTAAGGCACGATCACGCTGGCTTGCTGCTGGTCATCCACGAGACGGAAGCGGTCGGCCGCCGTGCGGAACTCCATCACCATGTCGCGGTTGCCACGCAGCAGATCGACGATGCCGTGTTTGTCCAGGCTGGCAAAGCCAGCGTAGTACAGCGGAAAGTAGCGGGCAAAGGCTTCCGGGCTCAACGGGTCGGTCAAGCCGTCTGTCGCAAACGCTGCCGCAAACGTCGCCAGGGTGCTGCGGGTGGCATCGGCGCCAGCCCGCAGCGCGTGCAGCATGCGTGGCAAGGCACGCACAAAAACGCAGACCTGGCCTTGAGCCAGCAAGCCTTCGCGGTTGCAGCGCCCTGCTGCCTGGGCGATGGAATCCAGCCCGGCCAGCGCCCGGAACACGACCGGGAAATCGATGTCCACGCCGGCTTCCACCAATTGGGTGCTGACCACCCGCAGCGGCCGTCCATCGTGACCGGCGCGGCGTGCGGCCAGCCGGTCGCGCATCTGCCGGATCACGTCAGTGCGGTGCTGGCCGCACATCGCTGCCGACAGGTGCAGGCTTGGGTCACCTGTGTGCTGGTCCAGCGCTGCGACGATCTCGGCTGCATCGTTGCGGGTGTTGACGATCACCAGCACGCTGTCGTGCGCCGCCAGACGGTTGATCAGATCGGGGGTGGGCAGCGGTGTTTGCAGATCGGTAGGCCACTCGATCGCCACCCGCGCCAGGCGGGCAAACAGTGCCGACTCGTCATCAATGATGCGGCGCGGCGCCGGCAGGCCGCGCAGACCTTGGCGGGCATCGAAGCGCGTCAGCTCGGCCAGCGCCGGTTGGGTGGCGGTGCACAGCAGTACGGTGACGCCGTAGTGCGCCACCAGCAGGTTCAGCGCGTCCAGGATCGGTTGCAAGAACTCAGGCGGCAGCAACTGCGCTTCGTCCAGCACGATCACGCTGTGGGTCAGGCGGTGCAGCTTGCGGCAGCGCGAGGTGCGGGCCGCAAACAGCGACTCGAACAACTGCACATTGGTGGTGACGACCAGCGGTGCGTCCCAGTTTTCGCAGGCCAGGCGGCTGCGGCTGGTCTCGTTGCGTTCGATGTCGTCGGCCTGGCTGTGGTGCTCGACCACGGCGTCGCGGCCGAAGATCTGCGCAAACACATCGGCCGTCTGCTCGATGATGCTGGTGTACGGGATGGCGTAGACGACACGGCGCCGGCCGTGCTGGGTGGCGTGCCGCAGCGCAAAAGCCAGTGACGACAGGGTCTTGCCGCCGCCGGTGGGCACGGTGAGCGAGAACACGCCGGGCGCCAGCAATGCCTTGTCACGACACTGTTGCAACACCTCGGCACGGGCGCGCATTACCGGCTCGTCGGATCGGCCGCTGGCCGCCACGTCGGCGGTCTTGCGGGCCAGGAAGTCATCCAGTTGCTGCTGGTAATGGCCCAGGCCGGCGTAGCCGGTGCGTGCGCTGGACTTCTTGAGGTCCATGTACGCCTCGGTGTCGAGGAAGTCGGCGTCCACCAGCGCCGAGAACACCAACCGCACCCAGAGCGACCAGGCCAGCGGGTTGTGGCCCCGCGCGCCGGGAATGGCTTGCGCCACCGCCCGCAGGTCAAACCCGGCGGGCAGGGCCAGCAGCTCGGGTGCATCGGCCTGCGCATCGGCCAGCGCTTCGGCGTATTCTTTTTCGCTCAGCGCGGCGCCGGTGCCCAGCAGCCGGGCGTCCAGGCTGCCAGTCCAATCGGCCAGGCCGGCATGGTGGCCGGCGATCACATAGGCCAGCACGCGGGCCAGGCGGGCTGCATCTGGGCCGTGGGCTTGCTCGAAGACGCGCAAGGCATGCAGGGCACCGGCGGCGGAGTGGGATTTTTCGCTGCCCTGCGGCAAGCGGCCTTCGATGTGGGCGTCCGCCACCTGGCGGATGTAGCGCTGAAAACCGGGCCGGTACTTGCCCAGGTCGTGCCACTGGCCGGCCAGGCCGGCAAATGCGGCGCCCCAGTCTTGCGCAAACTGCGCCGCCAACGCGGCCACCTGCTGCAGGTGATCGACCAGGCCATGCGCGGGCTGGTTGGCGGGATCGTCAGGGTGGCTGTGGGCCCAGAATTTGGGTTGCATGGTGGTTGGCGTGGCCGGTGAGGGCTTGATGCTGCCGTAGCCCGGGCTCACAGCGTGAGCCCGGCCAGCCCCGCCATCAACTTTTCTCGCACCAACCCCCGCAACCCCGCCGGCCCCAGCACCTCCACCTCCGGCACATGGCGCAGGATGTCCATCACCAGCTCACGCG
>JANLOP010000367.1:0-2175 GCA_031366635.1 Betaproteobacteria bacterium
ATCGGCAACAAGGCGTGCAAGCCCATGCGGCCGAGTTTGTGCAACTGGCCTGTGCCGAGAGCCAGCCCGCCGACACCGCAAAAACGCTGGAAAACCTGCTGGTCTGCGCTGAGTTTTTTGCCCGCGAGGGCCGGGGGTTCAGCTCCTCAATGCAGCCTGAAGATCGATCCGGAAAGCCTGCGCCATGACGATTGCCGACAACACTGTCGCCTACTTCTTCGTGACACCGCTGGACGTGCTGATGCTGCGCGGCAACCGCAGCTTTGGCGCTGCCGGTGAACATGGCGAGGCCCTGCTGCCACCCTGGCCGTCGCTGTTTGCCGGCGCCTTTCGCTCGGCCCTGCTGGCCGGCAACGCCCGGCAGTTGGCTGAGTTTGTCGCCGTGGGCAACCAAGCCGATCTGAGTGAGGACCAGCGCTGCCAGCGCATGCGCGGCGTGCTGGGCGATGCGCTGTTTGCCACCTTGGGCACACCGCAGCGGCCGGGCAGTTTTCGCATCACCTGGGCCTCGCTGGCGCGCTGGCCGGCGGGTAGGCCAACCGGTGATGCGAGCGGCGCGGTAAGCCCAGTGCTGCCCTTGCCGGCCGACCTGCTGGCACAAGACGACTGCGGCGTCAGCCAGCTCAAACGTTTTCAGCCGGCCACGCCACCCGCCGGCCTGCGCGGATCGGCCAGCCTGCCGATGACAGCCCTATTGCACTCGGCCAAACAAGTCAAACCGGCCAGCGGCCATTGGCTGGACAACGACGGCTTGACGGCGCACCTGCAAGGCCGCCTGCCCACCACCACGCTGCGCAACGACGCACTCTTCAAACGAGAAACACGGTTGGGCATCGCGCTGGATCCGGCATCCCGCACCGCCAGCGACGGCGCGCTCTACACCACCGAAGCAGTGGCACTGCAGGCCAGTGCCGACTTACAGACCGGCTTTCTGGTCGGCATCGCGGGTGCCACCGCGCTGGCAGACAGCGGCCTGTTGCGCCTGGGCGGCGATGGCCGAGGCGCATGCTGGCAGCGGGTGGCCTTCGATCCACCAGCCGCGCCACCGATCACCCAAGGCGGCCGCTTCAGGCTGCTGCTCACTGCACCCGGCATCTTCAGCGCCGGCTGGCTGCCCGAGTCGGTGGTGCGCGATGCCGACGGCGCTTGCCGGCTGCGCGGCGAAGGGTTCAGCGCCCGGCTGGCCTGCGCCGCCGTGCCGCGCCATGAGGTGGTGTCGGGCTGGGACTTGGCCGCCTGGGCACCCAAGACTGCCCGCCGGGTGGCCAGCGCGGGCAGCGTGTACTGGTTTGACCAGTTCCAGGGCGATGCCGGCAAGCTTGCCGCTTGGGTCAAGCACGGCTTGTGGCCGCAGAATGCAGCGATGCAAGCCGACATCGCCCCACGCCGCGCCGAAGGCTTCAACAACGCCCTGCTGGGCCACTGGCTGTAAGGACAAAACACCATGCACACCGTCAAGCTCAAAGCGGTGATCGACGAGCGCCGGCAATTGCACCTGCAATTGCCACCCGACACGCCGTCGGGCGAGGCCGAGGTAACCGTGATCGTTGCGGCGCAGAGCACGGCCGCAAACTCGGCGGCGGCGGTGAACCCGACGCCGATGGCATCGCTGCGAGAGTTCTTCGCCAAGCTCGACGCCGACCAGCGGCCCCGCTTGTCGGCCGAAGAGGTGGACCGCTGGATCGAGGAAGAGCGCAATGCCTGGGACTGATGCGGTGCGCGCTTACCTCGACAGCTGCGTCCTCATCTACCGCATCGAACAGCGCGCACCCTGGGCCGACCGAGTGAATGAGCGACTGGCATTGCTGGAGGCCAGCCGGGCAACCCTGATCGTCAGCGAGCTGACACGGCTGGAGTGCCGCGTGCGACCGCTGGCGCTGGGCCGTGCCGACATGCTGAGCGACTACGACCAATTCTTTGCGCAGCCCCAGATCGGCTGGCAAACGCTGGATCGTGCGGTGTTCGAGCGGGCGACTCTCCTGCGCGCTGAGAGCCGCCTGAAGACAGCCGATGCGCTGCATCTGGCAGCCGCCATCACCGCCGGTTGCCAGCAGTTCATCACCAATGATCTGCGTCTGGCCCGTGCCGCCGCCGACCACATCGACGTGCTCGCGCTGGACAGCGCGGCCTGAGCAAGCCAACCCGGAAACCTGAATGTTCCAAGCCCAGCAACTC
>JANLOP010000384.1:0-34585 GCA_031366635.1 Betaproteobacteria bacterium
AAGGGGTGGTTCTGTTTGTTGGGGCCGGGGGCCTGGGCCTTATTCTCGTAGATTGTCGGGTTGGGGTCCGGCCCCCACCCCACGCCCGACAGCCAGCTCGTGATCGTGGACACTGCGCGCCGTGCCCCACGATCACCACCCCGGCCCGGCCATCGCCAGCGCGCTGGTCTGGTTGCGCCGCGACCTGCGCGCCGACGACAACGCCGCGCTGTTCCATGCGCTGAAGGCGGCACGCCAGGTGTGGTGCGCTTTTGTTTTCGACAGCGCCATCCTGGACGCCTTGCCGCGTGCCGACCGGCGGGTGGAGTTCATCCGCGACAGCCTGGTCGATCTGGACGCGCAATTGCGCCAGTTGGGCCTGGCGCACGGCGTGGCCGGCGTGGCGCTGCTGGTGCGCCACGGCGACGCGCGCGAGGTGCTGCCGCCGCTGGCCGCCGCGCTGGGCGTGCAGGCGGTGTACGCCAACCACGATGACGAGCCGGCTGCGCTGGCCCGCGACGCCCAGGTGCGTGGCCGGCTGGCCGGTGCCGGCATTGCGCTGCACACCAGCAAAGACGTGGTGGTGTTTGAGCGCAGCGAGGTGCTGACCGCCACCGCCAGCCCGTACAGCGTGTTCACGCCGTACAAAAACGCCTGGTTGAAAAAGCTCGAGCCGTTTTTTGTCAAACCTTATCCGGTGGCCCGCCATGCCGGCGCGCTGGCGCCGCTGCCGGCGGGCCTGGCCGCTGGCGTGCCCACGCTGGCCGAGATCGGCTTCGAAGCCACCAACCTGCACCAGCTCAAACTACCACCGGGCAGCACCGGCGCTGCCGCGTTGCTGGATGATTTTCTCGACCGGATTGACGGCTACGGCCAGGCGCGCGATTACCCGTCGATCAAGGGGCCGAGCTACCTCAGCACCCACTTGCGCTTTGGCACGGTGTCGATCCGCCGGCTGGCGCGTGAAGCCTGGAACCGGGTGCAGGGCGGATCAAGAGGCGCCGAGGTCTGGCTGTCGGAGCTGATCTGGCGCGATTTTTACCACCAGATCCTGCACCACCACCCGCGCGTGGTGGGCCACTGCTTCAAGCCCGAATACGACGGCCTGAAATGGGACCACGGCAAGCACGCTGACGCGCTGTTTGCCGCTTGGTGTGAGGCCCGCACCGGCTTCCCGCTGGTGGACGCGGCGATGCAGCAAATCAACCAGACCGGCTATATGCACAACCGGCTGCGCATGCTGGTGGCCAGCTTTTTGACCAAAGACCTGGGGCTGGACTGGCGCCGGGGCGAGGCTTACTTTGCCAGCCACCTGAATGATTTTGACCTGGCCGCCAACAACGGCGGCTGGCAGTGGGCGGCGTCCACCGGCTGCGATGCCCAGCCCTACTTCCGCATCTTCAACCCGATCTCGCAGAGCGAGCGGTTTGATGCCGACGGCAAATTTATCCGGCGCTACCTGCCGCATTTGGCCGGCCTGTCGGACCAGGCCATCCACGCGCCCTGGCTGGCCCGGCCGATCGAGCTGGCCACCGCCGGGGTGGTGCTGGGTGAGACCTACCCGCTGCCGGTGGTGGCGCATGACCTGGCGCGCGACCGCACGCTGGCCCGGTTTGCGGCGCTGCGCGGGGCCAAGCCGGGCTGACGGACTGACGGGCTGGTGGACTGACGGGCTGACGGGCTGGTGGGCTGGTGGGCTGACGGGTTTGTGGCTTTACCCGGCGCGGCGCCGCTCAAAACAGCTCGACATCGCCCGACCTGGCAGCGTCGTCCACCAGATCGCCCCGGGCCATCAGATCGGCATGGCCGCACACCCGGTTGCGGCCGTGGCCTTTGGCCCAGTAGACCGCCCGGTCGGCGCGCTCAAAGGCCGAGCTGGGCGTGTCGCCGGGTTTGAGCCGGGTGTAGCCGACCGACACCGAGATGCTGCCGACCTGCGGGAAGGCATAGGCCTTGACGCTGCTGCGCAGCCGCTCAAAAGCCAGGCCGGCGTCCAGATCGCTATGGCAGCGCATCAGCACGACAAATTCTTCGCCGCCAAAGCGGTACAGCCGGTCGTGGAAGCGGAACACCGAGCGCATCAGCCGCGACAGCAGCAGCAGCACCTCGTCACCGATCAAATGGCCGTGCTGGTCGTTGACGCGCTTGAAGTGGTCGATGTCGATGACGCCGATGTAGTGCGGATGGGCCACCGGCTGGGTGCGGCGCTCGGCATCGATCGGGCTGTCCACAGCAGCGCTGGCAGCGCTGGCAGCGCTGGCAGCGCTGGGCACGGCTGCGGCGCCGGCCGGCGGCACGCCGATATCCACCGCCAGCTTGTAAAACGCCTCGTCGAAGGTTTTGCGGTTCAGCAGCCCGGTGAGCGTGTCGCGCTCGCTGTAGTCGAGCAAGGCCTGGAAGTTGCGGTAGATGCGCAGGATGCTGCCCACCAGCCGGTGCGCCTGGCCGTCCAGCGCCTGCGCCGACTCGATCTCCAGCACGCCCACCACGTCGCGGTCGGTCGTCAGCGGGAACACCGCCGTGTGCGGCGGGCCGGCCAGCAGCACCACATCCTGCTGGCGCAGCGCCTGCAGCCGGGCCGGAAAGTCGGCCAGCGGCGGCAACTGGTGCAGCTCGGTCCACGGCGGGTCGGAGGCCGGCGCCACGTCGTCCAGCCGCAGCCGGGCGCGGGTCAGCCAGCGTTTGTCAGCGTCTTCACCGACGCAGCGGTGGATGGCCACCTGTTGCGGGCGCAGCAGGTCGCGCAGCGCGGCGGCCAGCGTGGTGTCGAGCATGTCCCGATCCCGGAACGCGGTGAGCTCGGCCAACTGATCGACAACTTGGGACATGGCTGGCAAGGGCGATCGATCAGCGCCAGCTCAGGGCCTGCTCAGGCGTCGGCCCGCCGCCGGGCGTAGCGCGCCACCAGGCCGAGCAGCTCGTCCTCGACATAGGGCTTGCCGAGGTAGTGATCGACACCCAGCTCGGCGGCGTAGTTGCGGTGCTTTTGTGCGATGCGCGAGGTGATCATGATCACCGGCAGCCCGGCGCTGCGGGCGTCGGCGCGCAGGTTGCGCACCAGGTCAAAACCGTCCATGCGCGGCATCTCGATGTCGGTGACCAGCAGCATCGGCAACTCGGCGGCCAGCCGCTCCAGGCCGTCCAGGCCGTCTTTGGCCACCTGCACCCGGTAGCCCTCACGCTCCAGCAGGCGCTGGGTGATGCGGCGCACGGTGAGCGAGTCATCGACCACCAGCACCAGTGGCGCCTGTGCCACGGTGGCGTCGGCGGCCCCGGTGCCGCCGGCCAGCGCGGCCTGTTGCAGCGCAGCCCGGGTGGCGGCATGCGCCGCGTCACCGTACAGCGTGGCCAGTGCCACCGGGTTGTAGATCAGCGCCGGCAGGCCCGACGGCAACAGCGTCATGCCCACCAGCCCGGGCACACGCGACAACTGCGGGCCCAGGTTTTTGACCACCACCTCCTGGTGGCCCAGCACCTCGTCGACATGCAGCACCACGCGCTGCGCGGCGCTGCGGATGACCACCACCGGCGCCGTGCGGCCCGATGCCAGGCCGCGCGCCGTGCCCAGCAGCAGCGCGTCGAGCCAGAAAAACGGCAGGGCCGCACCGCCGTGGCTGAACACGCCCTGCGCGTAAGCCGCTGCCAGATCGTCCAGCGCCACCCGGCGCACGATCTCGACCAGCGTGGCCGGCACCGCCAACACATGCGTGCCGCAGCGCAGCATCACCACCTGCGTCACCGCCGTGGTCAGCGGCAGCACGAGCCGGAAGCTGCTGCCCTGGCCGGGCGCGCTGGCGGTCTCGATGCGCCCGCCCATCGCGTTGACATCGGTGCGCACCACGTCCATGCCCACGCCGCGGCCGGCCAGGTCAGAGATGCTGGCGGCGGTGGTGACGCCGGGCTGGAAGATCAGATTGGCCAGCTCGGCCTCGTCGGGCTGCGCACTGTCGCTGAGCAGCCCCATCGCCAGCGCGCGCTCGCGGATGGCGGCCAGGTTCAGCCCGGCGCCGTCGTCGCGCACTTCCACGCCCACCTCGTTGCCGATCTGGCTGACCGCCAGTGTGATGCTGCCGATGGCCGGCTTGCCGGCGGCGGCGCGCACGCCCGCTGCCTCGATGCCGTGCACCACGCTGTTGCGCAGCAGGTGCTCAAAGGCCGGTGTCATGCGGTCGAGCACACCACGGTCGATTTCGATCGAGCCACCGACGATGTCGAGCCGCACCGATTTGGCGGTCTCTTTGGCGGCCTGGCGCACCACCCGGTAAAGCCGCTCGGACATACCCTCGAACTCCACCATCCGGGTGCGCAGCAGGTCGTCCTGCATGTCGCGCGTCATGCGCGCCTGGTGGGCCAGCGTGTCTTCGGTCGATTGCAGCGTGCGCTGCAGGCTGCGCTGCACGGTGGCCACGTCGGCCACCGACTCGGCCATCATCCGCGTCAACTCCTGGAAGCGGGTGAAGCGGTCCATTTCCAGCGGGTCGAACTGCGCCGCCGCCGCCCGCGCCGCCTCCATCCGGGTGCCGATCTGGGTTTCGGCCTGCAGCTCGATGTCGCGCAGTTGGGCACGCAGCCGCTCCAGGTTGTCGGTCAGATCGTCCAGGCTGCCCTTGATCTGGCCGACATCCGACTGGATGCGGGCGCGCGTGATGCTGACCTCACCGGCCCGGTTGACCAGCCGGTCGAGCAGCGGCGCCCGCACCCGCACCGAGCCGGCAGACGCCGCACCTGACCCGGCGGCGGGCAGCGGCTCGGCGGCGCCGGGCAGCGCGGCAAAGCGCTGCCAGTCGATGGCCGGGGCGGTGGCCGGGGCGCCGGCAGCGGCGCTGAGCGCGCCGGCAACAGCGGCAGCATCGGCAGCAGCGGGTGGCGTGGCTGGCGCAGTCGGCTTGACGATGACGGCGGGCGGCGCCGCCGGCGCCACCGGCACTGCGGCCACTGGCGCTGCAACCACCGGCGCCACCACCGCCACGGCCGGCAGCGGCGCGGCCGGCGGCGCGGCCGGCCGGCCATCGGCCCCGGCCGGCTGGCGCAGCGCGTCGAAACCGGCGTCCAGCACGTCGGCATGTGCCGCCAAGGCCTCGATGGCGGCCAGCGACGGCAGTGGGCCCGCTGCGCTCAGGCGCTCGACTTCGCTTTCCAGCCGGTGCGCAATCTCACCCAGCCGCATCGCCCCGGCCAGGCGGGCGCTGCCCTTGAAGGTGTGCAGGCTGCGCATGCAGGCGGCCGCCGGGCCCGGCTCTGCGGGGCGCCGGGCCCAGTCGCGCAGCCGGGCATGCAACTGCGGCAGCAGCTCCAGCGCCTCTTCGACAAAGTAGCCAAACAGCTCATCGTCCAGCGCATCGACCTGGTCGATGTCCTCATCAAACCCGGCCCCGCCGCCGTCGGCCCGCAAAGCCTGCGGCGGCGGGGCTTGTGGCAGGGCCTCAAACGGCCGCAGCTCGGCGCGGCCCAGTACGGCGGCGGCCGGGATGGCCAGGGCAGTGGCGGCCGGCGTCGGGCCGGCGTCGGCGGGCGGGGCTGCGACTGCGACTGCGGTGTCGGCTGCGGCTTCAGCAGCAGTCTCGGGCGCCAAATCGGGCACGCTGTGCGCAATAGTCTGCAGGGCGCGCAGCAGGTCGGCATCGGGGCTGGTCAAGAAACCGGCGGCAAACAGGTGCAGCAGGCGCCGGATTTCGTCTGCCGCCTGGTTGAACAGCCGGGCTTCGTCGCCCCGGCCGTGGCCCTGCTGCTGCGACCGGCCGAGCGCATGCTCAAGCGCCCGCGCCAATTGCGACAGATCACCGTAGCCCACGGTGCCCGAGCTGCCGGCCAGCGAGTGCGCCAGCGCCACCGCCGCCTCGCCCACCGGGCGCTGTTGCTCCAGCGCCCACTCGGCCAACTCGACGCCGAGCCGGCGCGACAGCTCGTCGGCCTCGTAGAGGTAGATGTTGAACAGCGGAATGCCGATGCGCAGCGGGCCGATCTGGCGGTAGGCGTCGCCGCCCGTGCCGGTGGCGGCCAACGGCAACGGGTCGGCATCGGCGCCAACACCGGCCACCGGCAGCGGCGCCGGCGGCAGATCGACCGCCTCTGCGGCGGCAACGGCGGCGGGCGCGGCGCTGGCCGCCGGCTCAGCGGCGCTGCGGTCTGTGGCGGCGGTTTCGGCCGCAGCGGGCTCGACTGCGAAATCGAAGGAGAACTCGAGTTCAGTGACCTCGGCCACCGGCAGCACCGGCAGCGCCAGATCGGCGTCAGCGTCTGTGGTGGTGGTGGTGATAGTGGCAGCGGCGGGCTGTCCAGCGCCATCGAGTGCGGACAGATGCAAGGCCGGCAACGCGGGCTCGGGCGCGGCGGGTGCAGCCGGGGCCAGCGCGTCGGGCAGCGCGGGAAGATCGGGCAGCGCAGCGTCGGGCGGCAGCGCGGCATCCGCCGTCAGCGGCAGCAAGTCCAGGTCACTGGCCAGTGGCAGGTCGGGCACCCGGGCGAGCAGGCCGTCGGCCAGGGGCGGCGCGCGGTGCAGCGGGGCCGCGTGGTCAGCCTGCGCGGCGGCGGCGTCTTCGCCGTCACGGCCCGGCGCCGCCGCCGGCTCGGCGCCGTGCAACGCACCCGGCACCGTCAGCCGGCTGGGCGCGTCACGCAGCAGCTCGGCCGGGCGCAGCAGCCGGTCGGGGCTGAAGGCGCTGGCATCGCCGTCGGCCAGGGCCTGCACCCACTGCTCAAAATAGCCGCAGGCGTCGAGGCTGAATTCGCGCAGCGCGGCGTCCGCCAGGCCGCCGGGCTCGGCCAGGCGGGCGTTGTAAATTTGCTCACAGGCCCAGGCGGCGATGCCAAACGGCACCAGCCCGACCATGCGCGCGCTGCCTTTGAGGGTGTGGAAGGCGCGCCGCACCGTCGTCAATGCCGGCTGGTCGTCGTGGCGGGCCTGCAACACGGCCAATGACTCTCGGGCGCCGGCCAGCACCTCACGCGCCTCGTCGAGAAACACCTCGCGCATCTCGGGGTCGTCTTCCAGACCGCTGGACACCGGCGCGCTGGCCGCTGCGGCCGGGGCTGGTGCGAGCGCTGAAAGCGGCAGCGGCGGCGCGGCCTCGGCCCCGGGCACAAAGCGCCCGATGGCACCAAATTGCGACTCGGCCAGCGAGCCGCCCGACAAATTGAGCATCGGCAGGCCGTGGCTGCCGTACAGCGGGTCTTGCGCCCGTGCGCGCTCGGCGGCGGCGTCGTGCGGCGCGGCGCGCTGGGCGGCCCGGGCCTGTTTGACGATACGGTCGAACTCCAGCGTCACTTCCAGCGCGTCGGTGTCGGGCGCGGGCGGCGGGCGGTCGGGCGCGTCGTCGGCAGGCCGGGTGTCCAGGTCTTCAAACCCGGTCGGCCGGTCTTCACGCGCCATCACCGCTGACAAGCTGCCGGTCTCGGCATCAAAGCGGAACAGCGACTTGGCCATCTGCGGCTGCACGCTGACCATGTCGATCAAAAAACTCAACGCGCCCAGGTTGTCGGCCAGCCGGTCAAACGTGCCCACCTGGATGGCATGCTGCGGATTGACCTCGGTGCTGGCCAGCGCATCCACATCGTCGCGCATGCGCAGCACGGCCTGCGAGGCCTGGTCCAGCCCCAGCACCGACAGCACGCCGCGCATCGCCGACAACTGCGCCGGCACCGGGATCAACACCTCGCGCTGGGCCGGGTTGCGGAAGTACTGGTCGATGTTTTTCTCGACCTCGGACAGCGAGGCCCGCAGCTCTTGCACCACGCTGCCCATCGTCTGGCGGTCAGAGACGCGGCGGTACAGCTCCTCCATCCACAGTTCAAGCGTGCCGGGGTCGCGCGCCTGGCGCACCTGGTCGATGCGCTGGGCCAGGCGCTGGATGCGCTGGGCGCCGTCGGCATGGTCAAAGTCACCGTCGTCGATGGAGGCATCGAGGTAGAGCAGCGCGGTGGCCACCTCCATCGCCAGCTCGGCCGGCGGCTCGGCGCCGGTGGCGGTGGTATGCGCCGCCGCCACTTGCAGGGATCGGCCCAGCACGCCGCCGTCCGGGTAAAGCCGGGCCAGTGAATCGGCGACCAGCGCAAACTGCTCAGACAAACCCGACAGCCGCGCCAGGTCACCGCCAGCCACCGCCGACCACACCTCTTTGGCGCCCAGCACCCGCTTGCGGGCTTGCGCCACCCAGGCCGGATCAAAGCGGCCGAGCCGGGCCTGGTCGTAATCCACTGCCGGTGTGCCGCCCAACTGGTAGCCCCGGCGCACCGCCCCCAGCCGCGGCCCCACCGCCGCTGACGCCCGGGGCGCGGCCTGGCTGCAAAAAAACAGCAGGTCGTGGGCCAGCCGGTCCGACGGCTCGGCCTGCTCACCAGCCCGCAGTTGCGCCAGCAGCTTGGAGCCGATGCGCTTGCTGTAGGCATCGGGCAGCAGCAGGCCGTCGGCCTGGGCCTCAAAAAAGCCGGCCGCCAACTGCCACAGCGTGGCCAGCCGGGCATGCGGCGTGTTGCTTGGGCTGGCAGTGCCGGCCTGGGTACTGGCTGCCGCACCTGCAAGCGCAAGCGCCTGGGCGGCGGCGGCCAGCGCGGCAAACAGCTCACTCATGCGGCCGGCCACGCTGGGTGGCGCGCCGCGCATCAGCGCCAGCAGGTCGGCCTCGATGCGGCTGACGGTGGCCTCATCGGGCCGGCGCGGCGCCACGCTGGCATCCAGCGCCAGATCACGCCACGACCAGTCCAGCGTCCACAAGTCAGCCGGTTGGATGCGCGCCGCCCCCGCCAGCTCTTGCAGCGCCTTGTACTGCGGGAACAGCGACAACGTGGACACCGCCTTGCCGGCCAGCCGGCGGGCGATGAAGTCGAGCAGCGCAAACGAGCCGCGCTCAATCGTGGCCACCGCCGCCGGGGTGATCAGCTTGGGCCGGGCGCTCAGGCGCTGCAGTGCCGCCTCGGCCGCGCGCAGCAACTCGGCGGCGCGGCCCAGGCCCACCAGTTCGAGCACGCCCACGCTCTGGTGCAACTGGCTGCGCGCCTGGCGCAGCACGGCCGGGTCAATCGTGTCGAGGTCACTGAGCTGCTCTTGCTCTTTGAGGTAGCGGCGCAGTGCCTTGTGCGCCAACTCCAGCGAGCGCCGCAACTCGTCCTGCACCCACGACAGCGCGCTGAGGTCATCCCCCGCCGCCGGTGGGCCCGCCGGATCGTCGCTTGCGGCCATCTGCGCTCAGGCAATCTTGAAGCGCGAGACGGATTGCCGCAATTCAGCGGCGGTGCGCGACAGCTCTCGCACCATCTGCGCAGTGGAGCGCGTGCCCTCACCGGTCAACTCGGTGACGGCAAAGATGTGCTGGATGTTGCTGGCCACCACATTCGCCGACGCCGCCTCACGCGAGGCCTGGTTGGAGATGCTCTCGATCAACTCGGCCAGTTGCCGCGTCACCCGGTCGATGTCGCCCAGCGCCGAGCCGGCGGTGTCTGAAAGCCGGGCGCCGTCCACCACACCCTGGGTCGATTTGGCCATCGCCAGCACCGCGTCCTGGGTGTCGGTCTGGATCGTCTTGACCAGCGCCGAGATCTGGCGCGTGGCGTCGGCCGAGCGCTCGGCCAGCCGCTGCACCTCTTCAGCCACCACCGAGAAGCCGCGCCCGGCCTCACCGGCTGAGGCGGCCTGGATGGCGGCATTGAGCGCCAGCACATTCGTCTGCTCGGTGATGTCGGAGATCAGTTCGGTGATCTCACCGATCTCTTGCGACGACTCACCCAGCCGCTTGATGCGCTTGGACGTGTCCTGGATCTGGTCGCGGATGGCATTCATGCCGCCGATCGAGTTTTGCACCGCCGTCAGCCCCGAGGCCGCCGCCTGCAGCGATTGCCGCGCCACCTGGGCCGACTGCTGGGCCTGCGCCGACACGCTGTTGATGCGGCCGGCCATCTGCAGCACCGACTCACCGGTTTCGCGGATCTCACGCAGTTGCTCGTCGGACGCGGCCAGCAGATCGACCGACGTGGTCTCGACCTGGCTGGTGGTCTCAGTCACGCGGCCGGCAGTCTCTTGCACCTGCGAGACCAGCGAGCGCAGCTCTTCGACGGTGTAGTTGACCGAGTCGGCAATCGCACCGGTGATGTCCTCGGTGACGGTGGCCTGCTGGGTCAGATCGCCCTCGGCCACCGTTTGCAATTCGTTCATCAGCCGCAGGATGGCCGCCTGGTTGGCATCGTTGACGCGCTTGGCCTCTTGCTCTTGGCGCTCGGCCTCCAGCCGCTGGCTCTCGGCCAGGGCGGCACGCTGCGCCTGGTCGGCCACATACAGCTTCAAAAAGCCCCAGCCGCCGATCACCACCAGGCCCAGCGCCAGCAACATGGCCACGCCGTGGCTGGCCTGGAAGCCGCCGTCGGCTGTGAGCATGTCCTGCACCGCCTGCAGGCCCTTGCGCAGCGGCTCACTGTCGGCCACCACCGCGCCTTGCGCGTCGCGCGCGCTGGACAGGTTTTGCAGGTTGCCCAGGATGATGCTGGCCTGGGCCCGGGTTTGCTCGTACTGCCTTTGCAGGGTTTGCAGCCGCTCTTTGGTCTGTGGGTCTTTGGCGGCGGGCAGGCGCAGTTCGGGGTTGCCGTTGATGAAACCGTCGGTGATATCGCGGAAGGTGTTCAAGTCTTTGCCCAGCAAGAACACCGCCTCGGAGCTGACGCCCTCAAGCGTCATGAACTCATTCGCGCTTTTGCCGATGCGTTGCGTGAGCATCACCAATTGGCCCGCCTGCTGGATCTCGGTGGCCGTGGCACCCTGTTGCAGCTTGAGCGACGACACCGTCTCGGCCGACTCCAGCAGCTCGGCGGCCTGGTTGTTGATGCTGCGCAGGGCCGCACTGGCCTGGACCAGGGTTTTTTGCTGGGCCAGCACGACGTTGGCGTTTTTCTCGGCCCGGTCAATCAGCGGCATCAGCGGCGCCAGCAGAAACTGCGCATCGCCGGGCGCGGCGGCCAGATTGGCGCTGCCGTCTTTCAACGCCCGGCTGTTGGCGGCCAGCACAGCGGTGGCTTCTTTGATCTCGACAAAGGCCGGGCCGTTGCCGGCAATCGCCTGCGACACGGCTTTGGCCAGCCGCTGTGACTGCATCAGCGCCTGACCGGTGGCGCCCACCTGGCTGGCATTGCGGTTGGCCGCAGCCAGCGCCAGCGCCGTCACGCCGGTCAGCAAGACCAGGCCCAGCAGAATCATCACGCTCAGGATGCGCTGCTGGGCCTGCGGCGAGCGGTGGCCGATCAGCGGCAAGCCCGGTGCGGCCGCCACGCCGGCCAGCGCCGCAGCGGCGCCCGCCCCGGCCACCGGTGCCAGGTTGGAGTCTGAAAAATCATTGAACTGGGCCGATGCCGGCAGCTCGGAGATGATGGATTGGCCGGTCACCGTGGGCGTCAGGTGGGTGTTGATGGCGGGGGCATCGGCATCGCCTTGCAGGCTGTCCAGACCGATCAGGCCGTCGTCGGCGTCACTGGCGGCCTGCAGCTCATCGAAGTTGGATGGCGCACGCTCAGGCGCGCCGTCGCCGCCCGGCCGGTTCGTCTTGAGTCTGTCCAGCAAGCCCATCACATCCCCCTCATCGTCGTGCTTGCGGCCGGCGGCAAGTGCCCGCGGCCGCTGCCTGTCATGCGCCGGTGACGGCCAGAAACTGTGGCAAACCCGCCAGTTCAGCGAGATCGATCTCCTGCCACACCCGTCCGGCGGCATCGAGCCAGCGGGCCGGCGCAAAGGCCGGCCGCGCCGCATTGTCAGCGCAATCGTCGTCACGCCGCAGGTCAGCGGCGTGACGCAATCCCTCCAGCCGATCCACCAGCAGCGCGCCATTGACACCCAGCGCGGTGTTGAACGCCACCAGCCGCGCCTGGGCTGCCGGGCCCGGCAGAGCCGCGCTGCGCAGGCCCAGAAATGCCGCCAGGTCGATCACCGTGCACACGCCACCGCGCAGATTGACCACCCCGGACAGCCAGGGCTGGGTGTGCGGCACCGGCACCACGGCGCCCGGGGTGGATATTTCACCGGCCTGGCGCAGCGCCAGCAGCAGGCCCTGGCCGGCGCAATCGACCGCCAGCCAGGATTGGCCCGGTTGCTCGGTGCGCACCTGCTGCATGCGCTCGGCGAGCCGGGTTTGCAGGTCGCGCAGGGCTTGCTTGTTGGCCATGGGCGGGCGGCTCAATCAAACTGCTTGATCTTGGCGATCAACTCATCGGCCTGCACTGGCTTGACGACGTAATCGCGCGCCCCCTGGCGCAGGCCCCAGACGCGATCCGTCTCCTGGTTTTTGCTGGTGCACATGATCACCGGCAGGCCGGCATAGCGCGGGTCGCGGGTGATGGTGCGGGTGAGCTGGAAGCCGTTTTGCCCCGGCATCACCACGTCCATCAGGATCAAATCGGGTTTTTCCTCGGCCAGCTTCTTCATCGCCTCGTCACCACTCTCGGCCGTGCGCACCGAGTAGCCGCGCTTGTGCAGCAACTCGGACAGCACGAACAACTCGGTCTTCGAGTCATCGACCAGCAAAATCTTGTGCACCGCCATCTTGTTTTCTCCCTCACTGCGGCCCTCAGGCCCGACCCCGCCACCGAAGCAAACCCGCCCGCGCCGCCACCCTCAGGGCTTGGGTCGGTGGGCGGCCGGTTCACCGGCCACGCCGCCGCCGGTGTACTGTTGCACAACCTGCAACAACTGGTCTTTGGTGAAGGGCTTGGTGAGGTAGTCCTCCGAGCCCACCATGCGGCCGCGCGCCTTGTCGAACAAGCCGTCTTTGGACGACAGCATGATCACCGGCACGTGGGCAAAACGCGGGTTGCGCTTGATGATGGCGCAGGTCTGGTAGCCGTCCAGCCGGGGCATCAGGATGTCGCAAAAGATCAACTGCGGCGCGTGGTCGTTGATCTTGGCCAGTGCATCAAAGCCGTCTTCGGCCAGCACCACCTCATGGCCGCCCTGGCGCAAAAAAATCTCGGCGCTGCGCCGGATGGTGTTGCTGTCGTCGATCACCAGCACCTTGGTGCCGGCTACCGGGGCTGCGGCTTGGGGGTCGGGCACGTCAGCTCCTTGGCGGGTGGAATGGGCTGGGGCCGGCGGCGTTAGCCTGGCCACCGGCGGGCGGCGCCGTCAGAGCTGGACCATTTCAAAATCTTCTTTGCGGGCGCCGCACTCGGGGCAAGTCCAGTTCATCGACACGTCGGCCCAGGCCGTGCCGGGGGCGATGCCGTGCTCGGCATCGCCGCTGGCCTCGTCATAAATCCAACCGCAGATCAGACACATCCAGGTGCGAGCTTCGTTCACGTTTTCGGGCAGGTCACTACAATGAAGTCAGCATTGTAGCCACGCTGTTTTGGCCCTGAACCGGGCCGGGCCGAGGTGGCAACGGCTTGTTTGAAGATTTCTTGAGGTCGCTGGCGGCTTCGTTCAAGCACCGACAAAATCAACGGACTGTTCATGACCGCTAGCCCCCAATCCCCGCCCGACACGGCCGCTGCCGACGCTGGCGCTGACGCCCCAAAGGACGCCCAAAAGGACACCCAGCAGGACGCCCAGCAGGACGCCACCGCACCGGCCTGCGTGATGAGCTTCAACGCCGCTGACCCGAGCGGTGCCGGTGGCCTGGCCGGTGATGTGTGCACGCTGGCGGCGATGGGCGCGCATGCGCTGCCGGTGACCACCAGCATCCTGCTGCGCGACACGGCCGAGATCTTTGACCACCACGCCATCGACGCCGACGTGGTGGCCGAGCAGGCCCGCACCGTGCTGGAGGACATCACCGTGGCCGGCTGGAAGGTGGGCTTTCTGGGTAGCGCCGAGGCCGTCAGCGCGGTGGCCGAGGTGCTGTCTGACTACCCCGACGTGCCGCTGGTGTCGTACCTGCCCAACCTGGGCTGGCTCGATGATGACCAGGCCCAGCCCTATCTTGAGGCGTTTCGAGAACTGATCCTGCCCGCCACCGAGGTGCTGGTGGGCAACCACAAAACGCTGACCGATTTTTTGCTGCCCGACTGGGACAGCGAGCGCCCGGCCTCGGCGCGCGAGCTGGCGGTGGCCGCCGGTGAGCACGGCACGCGCTATGTGCTGGTCACCGGCATCATGCTGGCGGCCAAGGCCGGCAAGGCCGGCAGTGACCAGTTCATCGACAACGTGCTGGCGTCGCCGCAGGGCGCGCTGACGGGCGAGAAGTTCGAGATGTTCGAAACCTCGTTTGTCGGTGCCGGCGACACCTTGAGCGCCGCGCTGGCCGCGCTGCTGGCGTCCGGCAGCGAGCTGCAGGCTGCTGTGGGCGAGGCGCTGGCTTTTATGGACCAGACGCTGGACTCGGGCTTCCGCCCCGGCATGGGCAATGTGGTGCCCGACCGGTTTTTCTGGGCCCTGCCGCCGCCAGAAGACGGGTCTGATGACGCTGGCCCCGATGGCGGGACGATGCCCGAGCCCGACGTGCCCGAGAGCAAAGGCAAAGGCGCGCCGCGGCGCATCCACTGACCTGCCGGTCCGAGCCGGCGGCGCTGTGCTGGCGCCATTTGATCTGACTGACCTGCCGACATGACCTCCAACCAGCAATTGTTCGAGCGCGCCCAGCGCGTCATCCCCGGCGGCGTCAACTCACCCGTGCGCGCTTTTCGCGCCGTGGGCGGCACGCCGCGCTTCATCAGCCGGGCCCAGGGCGCCTGCATGTGGGACGCCGAGGGCACACGCTACATCGACTACATCGGCTCCTGGGGCCCGATGATCCTGGGCCACGGCCACCCGGCCGTGCTGGCCGCCGTGCAAGCAGCGCTGCTTCAGGGCTTCAGCTTCGGTGCACCGACCGAGCGCGAGATCGAGCTGGCCGAGGCCATCATCGCGCTGGTGCCGTCGGTTGAGCAGGTGCGGCTGGTGTCGTCCGGCACCGAGGCCGCAATGAGCGCCATCCGGCTGGCGCGCGGTGCCACCGGCCGCAGCAAGCTGATCAAATTCGAGGGCTGCTACCACGGCCATGCCGATGCGTTGCTGGTCAAGGCCGGGTCGGGGCTGGCCACTTTTGGCCACCCCACCAGTGCCGGCGTGCCGCCCGAGGTGGAGCAGCACACGCTGGTGCTGGAGTACAACCACATCGCCCAGTTGGAGGCGGCGTTTGATGCGCACGGCAGCGAGCTGGCCTGCGTGATGATCGAGCCGATCTGCGGCAACATGAATTTTGTGCGGGCCAGCCTGCCCTTTATGCAGCGCCTGCGCGAGCTGTGCACCCGGCACGGCGCGCTGCTGGTGTTTGACGAGGTGATGACCGGCTTTCGGGTGGCGCTGGGCGGCGCGCAAAGCGTCTACGCCAAGGCCCTGCCCGGCTTCAAACCCGACATCAGCGTGTTTGGCAAGGTCATCGGCGGCGGCATGCCGCTGGCCGCTTTTGGCACCACGCGCGACATCATGGCGCAGTTGGCACCGCTCGGCCCGGTCTACCAGGCCGGCACGTTGAGCGGCAACCCGGTGGCCACCGCTTGCGGATTGGCCACGCTGCGCGAGATCAGCCAACCCGGCTTTTATGAGTCGCTGGCCGCGCGCACCCAGTCGCTGGTGGCCGGGCTGACGGCCGCCGCCCAAGACGCCGGTGTGCCTTTTGTCGGCGACAGCGAAGGCGGCATGTTCGGCTTCTTCTTCAGCCAGCAGGCCGGTGATGGCCTGCCGCAGCACTAC
This sequence comes from Betaproteobacteria bacterium, assembly GCA_031366635.1. GTDB lineage: Bacteria > Pseudomonadota > Gammaproteobacteria > Burkholderiales > Burkholderiaceae_C > Pseudaquabacterium. The sequence continues at coordinate 15,617 of JANLOP010000384.1, forward strand.
AACGCGGTGCTGGCCACCGACAAAGCGCGCTTCAACCGCTTCTTCCACGGCATGCTGGACCGGGGCGTCTATCTGGCGCCGGCGCTGTACGAGGCCGGCTTTGTCAGCGCGGCGCACACGGCCGATGACATCGCCGCCACCGTGGCCGCGGCGCGCAGCGCTTTGGCGGCCTAGACCCTGGCCCGGATGCGCCCCGCATGATCAAGCCAATGACGGTGCTGGGCCAGCCGGCGATGTGGCTGCGTGCGCCCGACGGCGCCGAGGTGACGGTGCTGCTGCACGGCGCGCAAATCGTCTCGTGGATACCGGCCGGTGACCAGCAGCGGCTGTATTTGTCGCCGCTGGCGGTGGCCGGTGCCGGCCAGTCGGTGCGCGGCGGCATCCCGGTGGTCTTTCCGCAGTTTGCGCAACACGGCCTGCTGCCACGCCACGGTTTTGCGCGCAGCCGGGCCTGGCAATGGGTGGAAGGGGCTGACCGCAGCGGCGTGATGATCGGCGTGCTGCGGCTGACCGATGACGCCGCCACCCGCGCCATCTGGCCGCACCCGTTTGAGGCCGAGCTGAGTTTCAGCTTCTCGGGTCTGCAACTCGATGTCGAGCTGGCCATCAGCCACACCGGCCAGCCCGATGTGGACGCGGCGTTCAGCTTCACCGCCGCGCTGCACACGTATTTGTTGATCGACGACCTGAAGCACGCCCGCCTCGGCGGCCTGTACGCGGTGCGCTACCTTGACCAATTGACGGGCCAGACCCAGCCGCAGGAGATGGACCCGTTCAGTTTTGTCGGTGAGATCGACCGCATCTACTTTGATTCGAAGGTGCTGAGCCGAGCGCCGCTGGGCCTGGCCACCGCGATGGGCCGCATGACGATCCAGACCGAAGGTTTTGAGGACGTGGTGGTGTGGAACCCCGGCCCGGCCAACGCCGCCGCGCTGGCCGACCTGCCCGATGACGACTGGCAGCGCTTCTTGTGTGTGGAGGCAGCGGCCATCGGCAGGCCGGTGACGCTGGCGCCGGGCCAGCAATGGGTGGCCCGGCAGAGCTTCGAGGCCTGACCGGGGTGCTGGCCGGGCTGCGGACCGCCTTCTAAAATCAGCCCTCATGCACCTCCACATCCTCGGCATCTGCGGCACTTTCATGGGCGGCCTGGCGGCCATCGCCCGCGAGGCCGGCCACCGCGTCACCGGCTGTGATAGCAACGCCTACCCGCCGATGAGCGGCCAGTTGCAAGCGCTGGGCATCGAGTTGATCGAGGGCTTCGGCGCCGAGCAACTGTCACTCAACGCCGATGTCTACGTGGTGGGCAATGTGGTGACGCGCGGCAATGCGCTGATGGAGGCCCTCCTGGACGCCGGTGCGCCCTACACCAGCGGCCCGCAGTGGCTGGCCGAGAACGTCTTGCACCACCCCAGCCACCCGCGCCATGTGCTGGCGGTGGCCGGCACCCACGGCAAAACCAGCACCACCGCGATGCTGGCCTGGGTGCTTGAGCAGGCGGGCTTGCAGCCGGGTTTTCTGGTGGGCGGCGTGCCGCTGAACTTTGGCGTCTCGGCCCGGCTGGGCGCCGGCAAATACTTTGTCATCGAGGCCGATGAGTACGACACCGCCTTTTTTGACAAGCGCAGCAAGTTTGTGCACTACCGGCCGCGCACGGCGGTGCTGAACAACCTCGAATACGACCACGCTGACATCTTTGTCGACCTGGCCGCCATCGAGACCCAGTTTCACCACCTGGTGCGCACCGTGCCGGCGTCGGGCCGGCTGGTGGTCAACAGCCGCGAGGCCGCGCTTGACCGGGTGCTGGCGCGCGGCTGCTGGAGCGAGATCCAGCGCTTCGGCGCCCGCAAAGAAGAGCCCGGCGCACTGCGCGCCCGGGGTGAGCCGCATGCCTTTGACGTGCTGCGCGGCAGCCTGAAGATCGCCCGGGTGGATTGGCCGCTGCTCGGTGAGCACAACCAGCTCAACGCGCTGGCGGCCATCGGCGCAGCCGAACATGTCGGCGTGGCGCCCGACGCGGCTGGCGCCGCGCTGGCCACTTTTCAAAACGTGCGGCGCCGGCTGGAATTGCGCGGCCAGGCCGGTGGCGTCAAGGTGTTTGACGATTTTGCCCACCACCCCACCGCGATGCGCACCACCATCAACGGCCTGCGCCGCCGGGCCGGGCTGGCACGCATCCTGGCGGTGTTTGAGCCGCGCAGCAACACGATGAAGCAAGGCGACATGAAAGCCAGATTGCCGTGGGCGCTGGAAGAAGCCGACCTGGCTTTCTGCCTGCAAGGCGCTTACGGCTGGGACGCCGCTGACGCGCTGGCGCCGCTGGGCGCACAAGCGCTGGTGGCCGACAGCGTGGACAAATTGGTGGCGGCGGTGGCCCGCGCCGCCCGGCCCGGCGACCAGGTGCTGGTGATGAGCAACGGCGGTTTTGGCGGCATCCACGACAAGCTGCTGGCCGCGCTGGCGGGCTGACCTACCCCCCGGACAGCGCCGTGCGCGGGCCGACAATCTGCCGATGCAGCCACCCACGCACCTGCTCTATCTGCACGGTTTTCGCTCGTCGCCGGCCTCCTTCAAATCGCGCCGTCTGAAGGCCTGGCTCGATAGCCACCGGCCCGATGTGCGCTGGTGGTGCCCGCAATTGCCACCGTCACCGGCTGCGGCCTGGGCGCTGATCCGCCAAGGCATCGCCGGCTGGCCACTTGAAGAGATGGCGGTGCTGGGCAGCTCACTCGGCGGCTTTTATGCCACGGCCGTGGCCGAGGCCACCGGCTGCCGGGCGCTGCTGTTGAACCCGGCCATCCACCCGGCGCGCGACCTGGTGGCCTACATCGGTGAGCTGTCGCAGTTCCATGCGCCGGAAGAACGCTTTTTCTTCCGCGCCGAGTTCATCGACGAGCTGCGCGCCCTCACCATGCCCGCCATCACCCGGCCAGCGCGCTACGGCGCGGTGATCGCCCAGGGCGATGAGCTGCTGGATTGGCGCGAAATGGCGGCGCGCTACGCCAGCCCGCCCGGTGCCCGCATCCGCCTGCTGCCCGGCAGCGACCACGCGCTGTCGGATTTTGAGGCCCACCTGCCGTTCATCGTTGATTTTCTCGGGTTGGCAGCCTGAGAGGCTGGCGCGCAAATCCGCCCGCTCAAACGCCCGGCAACGGCCGCTGCACCAGTTCGTCCAGCCCGTCAAACACCTCGTCGGCCGGCAGGCTGCAAGCAATGCTGGTCAACTCAACCACCGGCATGCCGGTCAAATCATGCAGGGTGAACAGGCCATCAACGCCGCGCCTGAACAATTGCAGCTCGCGGCTGTCCGGGTCTACCAGCAGGTACTCACGCAGGCTGGCCAGGCGCCGGTACTCGGTGAACTTCTGCCCCCGGTCGTAAGACTGGGTGGACGGTGACAGCACCTCCACCACCACCGTGGGCGCGCTGAAAACAAGCTCGGTGCGCAAGTCGGCGGCGTCGCAGGTGACGAACACATCCGGGTAGAGCATCACATCGGCGGCGGGCTGCACCTTCATCGATTCGGTGAAGGCCCGGCACGGGCTGCCGCGCAACAATTGGCGCAGCGTGGCAAAGATGTTGCCCGACACCAGGCCGTGCACCCGCCGCGCCCCGGTCATCGCAAACACCTCACCGCGCACAAACTCGTGGCGCTCGGTCTGGGTTTCTTCCCAGGCCAAAAAATCGGCCAGGCTGAATGGCTGTTGTGCTTGAGGCTGTCCCATGCCGCTGATATTAGCGCCCCGGCCGATGCGGCGACAATCGCCGGTTGACGCCCAAAGCCCCCGATGCCAGCACCGAATCTGCTTGAAAAATACGCCTTGTTTGACGATGCCGGCAAATTCCACGCCGGGCGGGTGATGTCGGACGCCGATGCGTCGCTGCAGATCGAGCTGGACTCGGGCAAGCGGGTGAAGGTGAAGTCAGTCAACGTGCTGCTGCGCTTTGCCAAACCCGACCCGGCCGCGCTGATGGCCGCCGCGCAGGCGCTGGCGGCCGAGATCGATGTCGATCTGGCCTATGAATTTGCGCCCGACGGTGAATTCAGCTTTGCCGACCTGGCGCGTGAGTATTTCTCCGACTCGGCCAGCGCCGAGCAGCAGGCCGCCGCGCTGTTCAAGCTGTTCGACGCGCCGCATTACTTCCGCCGGGCCGGCAAAGGCCAGTTCAAGAAAGCGCCCGAGGAGACGGTGAAAGCCGCCTTGCTGGCCATCGAGCGCAAAGCCCAGCAAGCCGCACAGATCGACGATTGGGCCAGCGCGCTGGCGGCCGGCCGCTGCCCGCCCCCCGTGCGCGACCAACTCTTCCGCATCCTGTTCAAGCCCGACAAAAACGGCCCTGAGTACAAGGCGGTGGTCGAGGCCGCCAAACGCGCGGCACGGGCGCCGCTGGACCTGCTGCAGGCTGCCGGGGCCATCGATTCGCCGTACCAGTTCCACTGGAAGCGCTTTTTGTTCGAGCAGTTTGCCCGGGGCACCGGCTTCCCGGCGCTGGCCGCGCCGCTGGTCAAAGACGAACTGCCGCTGGCGGCGGTGCAGGCGTTCTCGATCGACGACTCACAAACCACCGAGATCGACGATGCGCTGTCGGTCACCGGCCTGGGCCAGGGCACGGTGATCCTGGGCGTGCACATCGCCGCGCCGGCGCTGGCGTTTTTGCCCGACTCGCCGGTGGACAAGCTGGCCCGTGAGCGCTTGTCCACCGTCTACATGCCGGGCCACAAGATCACGATGCTGCCCGACGAGGTGGTGGCGGCCTACACCCTGGTCGAGGGCCGCGACTGCCCGGCCGTCAGCCTGTACGTCACCTTCGACGAGGCGACGTTGGCGGTGCTGGCCACCGAAACCCGGATCGAACGGGTGCCGATTGCCGCCAACCTGCGCCACGACCAGTTGGACGAGGTGGTGACGGTGGCCGCGCTCACCGGCGACGCGGTGGCCGACTACCTGTTTGCACCCGAGCTGGCCTTCACCTTCCGGCTGGCCCGACACCTCAAAGCCCAGCGCGAATTGGTGCGCGGCAAGCCGGAGAACTTCAACCGGCCGGATTACAACTTCAAGCTGGATCCGCCAACAACCCGCAGCGGCGCCGGTTTTGACGGTGCGCCGCCCGCAGAACCGCGCGGCGACGAGACGGTGCGCATCAGCGAGCGCCGGCGCGGCGCGCCGCTGGATTTGATCGTCAGCGAGGCGATGATTCTGGCCAACAGCCACTGGGGCGGCTTTTTGGCCGAGTGCGGCGTGCCCGGCATCTACCGCAGCCAGGCCAGCATGGCGCCGGGTGTCAAGGTGCGCATGGGCACCAAGCCGGCGCCGCATGCCGGCATGGGCGTGGCGCAGTACAGCTGGGCCACGTCGCCGCTGCGGCGTTATGTTGATCTGGTCAACCAGTGGCAGATCATCGCCTGCGCCCGGCACGGCCGCAGCGCCGCGCTGGCCGCCCCCTTCAAACCCCGGGACGCGATGCTGTTCTCGGTGATCTCGCTGTTTGACGCAGCCTACGCCGCCTACAACGATTTCCAGCGCGACATCGAGCGCTTCTGGGCGCTGCGCTGGTTGCAACAAAACAAGGTGGCCGAGCTGGACGCGGCGGTGCTCAAAGACGGCCTGGTGCGCGCCGACACCCTGCCGCTGGTCTTCAAGGCGATGGCTTGTGACGCCCTGCCGCGCAACACCCGGGTGCGGGTGCGCATCACCGGCATCGATCTGCTCACGCTGGATCTGCACGCCAGCCTGGCCGCCCGGCTCGACGACGGCGCGGGCGCGGCCACCAGCGCGGCCACTGACAGCGCGGCCGACGACAGCGCCGACGACGACGATGCCCAGGCCGCTGCGCCGCTGGCGATGGCTTTTGACCTGGCTGAGCCGGCCGGCAACGCTGACGCCGCCGAGCCGCCGGCGGCCGTTGTGGCGCCCGGCGCAGCGCCAGGCTAAGCCCGCGCCGTGGCCTGGCACCGGCCCAGCACGCTGCAATGGGCGCTGGGCCTGTCGCTGGCGCTGCACGGCGGGCTGCTGGGCTTTCATTTTGTCGACCCGACCGGCTTTGACCGGGTGTTCCGCGAGACGCCGCTGGAGGTGGTGCTGGTCAACGCCCGCGCGGCCGAGTTGCCGGCGCAGGCCCAGGCGCTGGCCCAGGCCTCACTGGCCGGTGGCGGTGATCTGGTGGCCGGCCGCAGCACGTCGCCGCTGCCGGCCACCGCCCAACTGGAGATGGGCAACGCCAGCGACGAGACGCACCGCCGGGTAGACCAGTTGCAAGACCAGCAGCAGCAGTTGCTGGCGCAAATCCGGCGCGAAATGGCGCTGCTGCCGCCGCCCGACCCGAAGCGCGACAACGGCACGCCGAACGAGCGTGACCAGGAAGAGCGGCGCCGCCAGTTGCTCAAACTGCTGGCCGAGATTGAAAAGCGCATCAATGACGACAGCGCCAGCCCACGCCGGCGCTACATCAGCCCGGCCACCCGCGAGGTGGCTTACGCGCTGTACTACGACAAGCTGCGCCGCCGCATCGAGGAGCGTGGCACGCGCGACTTCCCCGAGCTGCATGGCACGAAGCTGTACGGTGAGTTGACGATGAACATCACCGTGGATGCCAGCGGCCGGGTGGTCGATGCCGAGGTGGTGCGCGGCTCGGGCAACCCGGTACTGGACAACCGGGCGCTGGGCATCGTGCACCACGCTGCGCCGTACGGCGGCTTCGACCCGGCGATGCGCCGTGAGGCCGACCAGATCGTCGTCACCTCGCGCTTCAGGTTCACCCACGACGACGGGCTGGAAACCAGCTTGAGCCCGGCGGCCCGCTGAGACAATCCGCTGACGATGAATTTGCCGCTGCCAGACCCGTCGTCCGACCCGCCGACAGCCCTGCCCGACGACCGGTACGCCGTGCTCGGCCACCCGGTGGCGCACAGCCAGTCGCCGTTCATCCACGCTGAATTTGCCCGCCAGACCGGCCAGCGGCTGGTTTACGGCCGCATCGACTGCCCGCTGGACGGCTTTGCGGCCACGTTGCGCGCCTTTGTTGACAGCAGCAGCGCTGGTGCCGGCCCGGCGCGCGGCTGCAACATCACCGTGCCGTTCAAGTTCCAGGTGCTGGCGCTGGCGCGCCGCGCCAGCCCGCGCGCCAGGCTGGCCCAGGCCGCCAACACCCTGCGCTTTGATGCCGACGGCTGGACAGCGGACAACACCGACGGCTGCGGCCTGGTGCGCGACATCCAGGCCCATGCCGGCCGGGCGCTGGCCGGCCAGCGGGTGCTGCTGATCGGTGCCGGTGGCGCGGCGGCCGGGGTGCTGGGGCCGCTGATCGAGGCCGGCTGCGCGGCCATCACGGTGGCCAACCGCACGCCGGCCAAGGCCGAGGCCCTGGTGCAGCGCCACCGGGCGTGGGCCGAGCAGCACGGCGTGGCGCTGCGCGCCAGCAGCCTGGCGGCGCCGGGCGAGGCCTTTGATGTGCTGCTCAACAGCAGCGCCAGCAGCCTGGCCGGCGGCGCGCCGCCGGTGGGCACCCAGGTGCTGCGGCCCGGCACGCTGGCGCTGGATTTGATGTACGGCCCTGCCGCGCAGCCGTTTCTCGACTGGGCCGCCGGCCACGGTGCGACCGGCCGCGACGGCCTGGGCATGCTGGTCGAGCAAGCCGCCGAGGCGTTCTGGCTGTGGCGCGGCGTGCGGCCCGACAGCGCGCCGGTGCTGGCCGCGCTGCGCGCCCGGCTGGCGGCGCCCGCCCGAGGCTGACGGTGGCCAGCGGGTGGCGTCAGCGAGGCGCGGTACTGCGCCGCCACGGGCTGCGCCTGGTGGGCTTGTTGCTGCTGTGCGGCATCTCGCTGCAAATCTACTTTGTCGCCCGCATCGCGCTGATGGCGCTGCTGGCGCCGCAATCCACCACCTTCCAGCGCAGTGAGGCGGCGCGCCTGCTGCGTGAAAAACACCGCCTCGACTGGCAGCAGGATTGGGTGGACGACAACCGCATTGCCGCCACCCTGAAGCGCGCGGTGATTGCCAGTGAGGACGCCGGCTTCACCGAGCACAACGGCGTTGAATGGGACGCGCTGGAGCAAGCCTGGGAGAAAAACCAGCGCGCCGAGGCCAGTGCGGCGCGGCGCAATGCGCAGACCAAGCCCCGCCCGGCGCCCGGCCGCAGCGGCGCCCAAGGCGCGGCGCTGGCCGCCGCCCCGGCGCGGCCCAGGATCGAACCCAAGCTGGTGGGTGGGTCCACCATCAGCCAGCAACTGGCGAAAAACCTGTTCTTGTCGGGTGAGCGCACGGCGGTGCGCAAGGCGCAAGAGCTGGTGCTGACGCTGGCGCTGGAGGCGCTGCTGCCCAAGCGCCGCATCCTGGAGATTTACCTCAACCACGTGGAATGGGGCGAAGGGGTGTTTGGCGCGCAAGCGGCCGCCCGCCACTACTTTCACACCGATGCCGCCCGGCTGGATGCGCTGTCGGCGGCCCGGCTGGCGGTCATGCTGCCGGCGCCAAAACGCTTTGAGAAAAACCCCGGCTCGGCCTATGTCAGCGGGCGCGCGGCCACCATCGCCGCCCGCATGGGCGCGGTGGCCCTGCCTTGACCGGTCCGGCTGTGCCGGCATCGGCCAGCCTGCCCGCTGGTGGGGTGTTGCACGCCTGCCGGCCTGCGCTTTCTACAATCGCCAACATGCCTGATCGTTTCGCCCAGCAGATTGCCGCCAGCGCCGCCCGCCTGGTGGTGGACGAAGGCATGGAATACGCCGGTGCCAAGCGCAAAGCCCTGCGTGCGCTGGGTGCGCGCGCCGGCCGGCAAAGCCAAATGCCCAGCAACGAGAGCGTGGAAGACGAGGTGCGTGACTACCTGGCGCTGTTTTGCGCTGACAGCCAGCCGGCCGAGTTGCTGGCACTGCGCCAATTGGCGCTGGTCTGGATGGATCGGCTGGCCGAGTTTCGGCCGCACCTGGGCGGCGCGGTGTGGCGCGGCACCGCCTCCCGGCTGTCGGCCATCCACCTCGACCTGTATTGCGACGACGCCAAATCGGCCGAGATCGCGCTGATCAACCACGGCGTGAACTACGACGTGGCGAGCCGGCCCGACGCGCGGGGCGGCCTCGTTGACCTGCTCAGCATCGCGGCACACTGCAAGCCGCTGGGCGAGACGGTGACCGTGTTGCTCACCATCCTCGACCATGACGATTTGCGTGGCGCGCTCAAACCCGATTCACGCGGTCGCAGTTGGCGGGGCGATGCTGGCGCGCTGCGCCGTTTGCTGGATGCGCCGGGGGGGTTGGCATGAAGGACGACAGGCCGCCCGTGCCGCCGCCCGTCCTGGCATCGATTCCGCCGACCCTGCCGCCGCCGCTGCCGCTGTCCGCGCCACCCACCCACCCGGCGGAACCACCGCGCCGGCTGGCCTTGGTGGCGGGTGTGGCCGGCGCGGCGGCACTCGCCGGCCTGGGCCTGGCCGGGTGGCGCGGCCAACTGGCGGGCCACGGGGCCGACAACAGCAGCAGCCAGGCCTTGCCGACCGACGCCCAGGCGCTGGCCGCGTTGTGGGCTTTGCAGGTGGCCCGGCCCCAGGGCGGCGAGCTGGATCTGGCCAGCTTGCGCGGCAAGCCGCTGCTGATCAACTTCTGGGCCACCTGGTGTGCGCCCTGCGTTCGCGAGATGCCCGAGATCGACCGCTTTCATCGCGAGTTTGGCCCGCGCGGTTGGCAGGTGCTGGGCCTGGCCATCGATGGGCCGACGCCGGTGCGGGCGTTTCTGGGCCGCGTCAAGGTCGGGTTCCCGATCGGTCTTGCCGGTCTGGACGGCACCGAATTGATCCGCAGCCTGGGCAACACCAGCGGCGGCCTGCCGTTTTCGGTGATGATCAGTGCCGACGGCCGGGTCTTGCGGCGCAAGTTGGGCGCCACCCATTTTGACGAGTTGGCCGCCTGGGCGGCCAACATCTGAGCCGCTTGCCGACACTGCGGCGGCTGGCACCGACGGCGCCCGCCGGTTTTTGTTGATCGCCCGCAAAACCAGCCATCACGCGATTATTTCTCCGTGATCAGCGCTGATCGGCCGCAAAGTGGCTGGGTTGTTCTGCACTGGGCCAAACCCGCCGGCGCCGCTGTCGTGTGACACAATTCACAGCGTTTGGCGGCTGATGTCGGCAGTTTCAACCGGCTGTCAGCGCTGTTGAATCGAGATCGGTGCGCCAACGCCACTGCTCCCCCGGGCCCTGTGGCCCCGCCATCAAGGAGTCCACCGCATGGACCTTCGCAAGCTCAAGACACTGATCGATCTGGTGTCTGAATCCAATATCTCCGAGCTGGAAATCACCGAAGCCGAAGGCAAGGTGCGCATCGTCAAGGCCACGGCGGCCGCCCTGCCAGCCCAGATGATGATGGTGCCTGCCCAGCAGATGGTGGCGGCTGCCGCGCCGGTCGAGGCCGCCGCCAGCGTCGTTGCCGAGCCGGTGGCCACCGGCCACATCGTCAAGTCGCCGATGGTGGGCACGTTTTACCGGTCGGCCAGCCCGGGCGCCAAGCCGCTGGCCGAGCTCGGCCAGACGATGAAAGAGGGCGAGTCGATCTGCATCATCGAGGCCATGAAGATCATGAACGAGATTGAGGCCGACAAGGCCGGCACCGTCACCAAGGTGCTGGTGGAAAACGGCCAGGCGGTCGAGTTTGGCCAACCGCTGTTCATCCTCGAATGACATTGGCGACCGAGGGCCGCATGTTCAAAAAGATACTGATTGCGAACCGGGGCGAGATCGCGCTGAGGATTCAAAGGGCCTGCCGCGAGATGGGCATCAAATCGGTGGTGGTCTATTCCGAGGCCGACCGCGAGGCCAAATACGTCAAGCTGGCCGACGAGGCGGTGTGCATCGGCCCGGCGCCGTCGGCGCTGAGCTACCTCAACATGCCGGCCATCATCGCCACCGCCGAGGTGACCGATGCCGAGGCCATCCACCCCGGCTACGGCTTTTTGTCGGAGAACGCCAATTTTGCCGAGCGGGTGGAGAAAAGCGGATTCACCTTCATTGGCCCCACGTCCGAGTCGATCCGGCTGATGGGCGACAAGGTCTCGGCCAAGCAGGCCATGATCAAGGCCGGCGTGCCCTGCGTGCCGGGCTCGGAAGGCGCACTCAATGACGACCCCAAAGCCACCGTGCAGGCGGCGCGCGCCATCGGTTACCCCGTCATCATCAAAGCCTCTGGCGGCGGCGGCGGGCGCGGCATGCGGGTGGTGCATACCGAGGCGGCCTTGCTGAACGCGGTGGCCACCACCCGCAGCGAGGCCGGCGCGGCGTTTGGCAACCCCGCCGTGTACATGGAAAAGTTCTTGCAAAACCCGCGCCATGTCGAGATTCAAGTGCTGGCCGACGAGCACCGCAATGCGGTGTGGCTGGGCGAGCGCGATTGCTCGATGCAGCGGCGCAACCAGAAAATCATCGAAGAAGCGCCAGCGCCCGGCATCCCTCGCCGCACGATTGAGCGCATCGGCGACCGCTGCGCCGCGTCCTGCAAAAAAATCGGCTACCGGGGCGCCGGCACATTCGAGTTCCTGTTCGAGAACGGTGAGTTTTATTTCATCGAGATGAACACCCGGGTGCAGGTGGAGCATCCGGTGACCGAGATGGTCACCGGCATCGACATCGTGCAGATGCAGATCCGGGTGGCGGCGGGTGAAAAGCTGCCGTTCACGCAACGGCAGATCCAGATGCGCGGCCATGCCATCGAGTGCCGCATCAATGCCGAAGACCCGTACAAGTTCACCCCGTCGCCGGGCCGCATCACGATGTGGCATGCGCCGGGCGGGCCGGGCGTGCGGGTCGATTCCCACGCCTACACCAACTATGTGGTGCCGCCCAATTACGACTCGATGATCGGCAAGATCATCGTCCACGGCGACACCCGTGAGCAGGCACTGGCGCGCATGCGCATCGCGCTGTCCGAGACGGTGATCGAGGGCATCAACACCAACATCCCGCTGCATCGTGAGCTGATGGTGGACGCCAAGTTCATCGAGGGCGGCACCAGCATCCACTATCTTGAGGGCTGGCTGGAGCGGCATAAGAGATGACCCCCCCGAAGCGCCTCCGGCGCTCCCCCCAGGGGGCGGCCGCCAGCGGCCCGGCAAAGCCGGCTCTGCGGCGGCTGCTGGGTTGACGACAGTGGCGGGCGGGTGGCAGAGGCGCGCATGCATGAACTGGTCTTGAGATTGCCCGAAGCGCTGGTCGAGTCGGTGAGCGAGGCGTTGATCGATGAGCTGGACGCGCTCAGCGTGTCGGTGGCCGACGCCGATGCCGGCACGGCCGCCGAGCAGGCGCTGTTTGGTGAGCCCGGCATGCCGCTGCCCACCGAGGGCTGGCAGCGGTCAGAGTTGACCGCGCTGTTTGCCACCGAGACCCAGGCCACCGAGGCCGCCACCCTGCTGCTGGCGCAAGACTGGGCCGGCGCGGCCAGCGTGCTGGCGCTGCGCGAGGTGGCCGATCAAGACTGGGTGCGGCTGACGCAAGCGCAATTTGCGCCGGTCGAGATCACGCCCACGTTCTGGATCGTGCCGAGTTGGCATGAAGCGCCAGCCGCTGCCAGCACCGTGATCTGGCTCGACCCCGGCCTGGCGTTTGGCACCGGCACCCACCCCACCACCCGCATGTGCCTGCGCTGGACGGCGCGCCACGCTGGCGCGCTGGCAGCGGGCTGGGACCGGGTGCTGGACTACGGCTGCGGCTCGGGCATCCTGGCCATCGGCGCGGCATTGCACGGCGCACGCGGCATTGACGCGGTGGACATCGACAGCGCCGCCGTGCTGGCCACCCGGGCCAATGCCCAGGCCAACGGCGTTCGGCTTCAGGCCGGCCCCCCCGAGGCGGCGCTGGGCGCTTATCCGCTGGTGCTGGCCAACATCCTGGCCACGCCGCTCAAACTGCTGGCGCCGCTGCTGGCCGGCCACCTGGCGCCGGGCGGCCACCTGGTGCTGGCCGGCATCCTGGCGCGCCAGGCCGACGCGCTGACCACCGCCTACGCACCGTGGCTTGATTTGACGGTGGCCGACAGCGACGACGGCTGGATCTTGATGAGCGGGCAGCGGCCCGCGTGACGGCCATGACGGGCTCGACCGGCATGACCGATGTGGCGGCGATGAACCTGGCCACCCGCTGCCCGGCCTGCGGCACGGTGTTCCGGGTCGCGCAGGCGCAGTTGCACGAGTCCGACGGCTGGGTGCGCTGCGGCCGCTGCAACGGGGTGTTCAACGCCGCCGAGGTGATGTTTGATGTGGACAGCGGCGCAGCGGTGCACCTTGACGCTGCGCCCGGCACCGCCGACGCGCACGCGGCCGGTCTGCCCGCCGGCCTGCCGGCCGAGACGGGCGCCGACGAGCCGCCCTACGTCACCGACTGGCAAGCCCCTGCGGTGCCCGCAGCGGCCAGTGCCGTGCCAGCCCAAGCCGCGCCCGCCCACGCCGCAGACGGCGCACCAGGCCGGCAAGAGCCGCACTTTGACAACCGCCCCGCCTGGTCGCCGGCCGGTGCCAGCCCGCCGCAGCACGAAGAGTCTTTGCTGCGCATGCCGTCGCCGATCACCGACGACAAACCGCGCCTGACCGAGCCGGCCTGGCCCGCGCTGGCAGATCCGGCACCCGCCCTGGCTGGCGCGTCGGCGCTGCCAAGCGCCGCGCCCGGCACGCCGTCATTCATGCGGGCGGCGGAGCAGGCCGCGCTGTGGCGCCGGCCGGCGGTGCGCACCGCGCTGGTGGCGGCGGTGCTGTTGCTGGCGCTGGCACTGGCCGCGCAAGCCGCCGTGCTGTGGCGCGATGCGCTGGCCGCCCACCTGCCCGCCAGCGAGCCCGCGCTGCGCACGCTGTGCCGGCTGGCCGGCTGCCAGGTGCAGCCGCTGCGCCGGCTGGACGCGCTGGCGCTGGCCAGCTCGGGGCTGAGCCGGCTGGACGGCTCCACGCTGTACCGGCTGCAACTGGTGTTGCACAACCGGGCCGACACGGCGGTGCTGATGCCGGCGCTGGATTTGTCGGTCAGCGACGCGCAGGGCAAGCTGCTGTCGCGCCGGGTGCTGCAAATGGCCGACCTGGGCGCGCCGCAAGCCACGCTGGCCCCCGGCCAGGAACTGCCGATCAAGGTGCTGATGTCGGCCGGCGAGCAGCGCATCGACGGCTACACCGTCGATCTGTTTTATCCGTAGCGGCCGCCGGCTTGTTCGATCTTCCCGATTTCACTTCAACCTCGGCCCGGCCACCCCCGGCAAATCACCATGTCAGTCCTGATCTGCGGCTCACTCGCTTTTGACACCATCACCAACTTTCCGGGCCGGTTTGCCCAGCAAATCCTGCCCGAGCAAGTGCACATCCTGAATGTGTCGTTTTTGGTGCCCACCTTGCGGCGCGAGTTTGGTGGCTGCGCCGGCAACATCGCCTACACCCTGCACCTGCTGGGCGGCTCACCCTTGGTGATGGCCGCACTCGGCAATGACGGCGCTGAGTACCTGGGCCGGCTGCAGGGCTGGGGGCTGGACACCTCACTGGTGCGGCAAGACGCCGACACCTACACCGCGCAAGCCATCATCATCACCGACCACGACAACAACCAGATCACCGCCTTTCACCCCGGCGCGATGCAGCAGGCCCATGCCACCGTGCTGCCGGCCGGGCGCAGCGACATCCAGTTGGCCATCATCGCGCCGGACGGCCGCGAAGCCATGATCAGCCATGCCGCGCAACTGGCGGCAGCCAAGATTCCGTTTGTCTTCGATCCCGGCCAGGGCCTGCCGATGTTTGATGGTGACGACCTGCGCCGCTTTGTCGCCCAGGCGCGCTGGATTGCCGTCAACGACTACGAGGGCCGCATGCTGTGTGACCGGCTGGGCACCACGCTGGCGGCGCTGTCGCAAGAGGCCAACATCGACGGCGTGATCGTCACGCTGGCCGCTGACGGCTGCGAGTTGTGGCAGGACGGCCGGCGCAGCCACGTGGCCGGCGTGGCCGCCGCCGAAGTGCTGGACCCGACCGGCTGCGGTGACGCCTTTCGCGGTGCGCTGCTGCACGGCTTGTCACTCGGCTGGCCGCTGGCGCGCTGCGTGGCGCTGGGCAACCAGGTGGGTGCCATCAAGATCGCCCGGCAAGGTGGCCAGAACCACCAGATTCCGGCTGGGCTGATCGCGGCGGCTTGACAGGGGGCCGTCAGGGCGTAGCGCGCGCCTTGCGCAACAGCCCGTCAATCGCCAGCACATAGCCGTCGATGCCAAACCCCACCACGATGCCGGCGGCGGCCGGCGACAAATACGAGTGGTGGCGAAAGGCCTCGCGCGCATGCACATTGCTGATATGCACCTCGATCACCGGCACGCCGCTGCCCTTGATCGCATCGTGCAGCGCCACGCTGGTGTGGCTGTAGGCCCCGGCGTTGAAGACCACGCCCGCCAACTGGCCGGCTTTGTGCTGCACCCCGGCGGCGTGGATCCAATCAATCAGCACGCCTTCGTGGTTGCTTTGCCGGCATTCCACGCGGGCGCCACGCTCGATGCCAGCGGCCTGGCACAGCGCCTGCACATCGGCCAGCGTGGCATGGCCGTACACGGCGGGCTCACGCTGGCCCAGCAGGTTCAGGTTCGGGCCGTTCAAGACCAGGACATTCATGGCACAGGAGCTTTCAGTCGCAGACCTCGGGCAACGGGGTGGCGGCGCAGCGCCTGCCCGCCCAGCCTACTGGCCCGGGCCCGGGGATGGTAGCGCGCCGGGCCAGCCCGGCCCGGGGCCTGGCAGCCGGCCTGTGGCGGCCGCCAGCGCGGTCAGGTCTCGAGCAGCTCTTTCAGGTGGCGGTCGATCTGCGCGGTGCAGTCCGGGTCAGCGCCAAACAGCGCCAGATGGCCGTCGATGCTTTTCAGCACCCGCAGCTCACTGCCGGGCACCATTTTTTGCTCGCGCTCACAATCGCTGGGCGGGAAGAACATGTCGTGGCTGATGGGCATCACGAAGGTGGTGGCCTTGATGCGGCCGAGCGCGGCTTTCAAGTCACCACCGGCCAGCCGGCTGACGTCGCCGCGCTGCCACTTCCAGGCCATGGCCAGCAGGTTGTTCGGGTCCATCGGGCCGAAGTAGCCGTTCATGAAGTTGATGATGAAGTCGTCCATCGACGAGAACCCCAGCGCCGCCACCCGGCCCTGCTGGTAAAACTCGGTGCTCCAGCCCATCACCGCCCACAGCTTGGCATGGCGCAGCAGGCCGGCGCGCACGTCGGCGGCACTGCCATACCAGCCGCCGGCCCAGCCCGGGTCACTGGTAATGGCCTCGACCAGGGTTTCGGTGAACAAGAAATCATGCGTGGTGTTCTTGGCGGTGCCGGCGATGGGTGCTGCGCGGCGCACCATGTCGGGGTAGCGCACCGCCCATTCGTAGGTCTGCTGCGCGCCCATTGAGCCGCCCACCACCAGCGCCAATTGCTCGATGCCGTATTTCTCGGTGACCAATTTGTGCTGGGCCCGCACATCGTCGCCGATGCGCACCTTCGGAAAGTTCGCCACGCCGCCCGGGAACGGCGTGTTGTGCGGTGACGTGGACAGCCCGCTGCCGATCTGGTTGGCCACGATGATGAAGTATTTATCGGGGTCGAGCGCCCGGCCCGGGCCGATGTAGACCTGCTCCATGATCTTGCTGGTGCCTGAGTACCAGGTGGGCACCAGGATGGCGTTGTCGCGGGCGGCATTGAGCTTGCCGAAAGTGGCCACCGCCAACTGGCAGGCGCGCAGCGTGCCGCCCTCTTCCAGGTCGAGGTTGCCGACGTCGCACAGCTCAAACGGGCCGTGCGCTGCTTGGTTGTAATACGGGTGGTCGGTCATGGTGCGGTTCCTTGCGAGTGGGGTTGGGTGCGGGGTGAATGTTCAGGACAGTGCAAAGCCTTGGTAGCCCTGGGCGGCCACCTCGTCACACTTCTTGCGGTAGCCGCCCACGCCCTCCGGGCCCAGGTAGGGCAGGAAGCGCCGCGGTTTGCCGGGGATGTTGGCCCCCATGTACCAGGAGTTGGCGCCGGGCATCAGCGTCATGTTGACGATCTCGGCCACATGCGCGCTCCACTGGTCTTGCGCCTCGGCGGTGGCCTCGATGGTGGCCAGGCCGTGGCTGCGCAGGTGGGCGATGCAGTCGGTCACCCATTCGACATGCTGCTCGATCGACACCGGCATATTGGACAGCACCGACGGGCTTTGCGGGCCGGTGATGGTGAACAGGTTGGGGAACCCGGCCACCGCCAGCCCGAGGTAGGCCTGCGGGCCGTCATGCCACTCTTGCGCCAATTGCCGCCCGCCCCGGCCCTGGATGCCGAGCTGTGTCAACGGGCCGGTCATCGCATCAAAGCCGGTGGCAATGACGATGATGTCCAGCGGGTGGTCTTGGGTGCTGCCATCGGCGTTGCGGGTGCGGATGCCGGTGGCGGTGATCTGGTCAATCGGCGTCTCGTTGACATCGACCAGCAGCACATTGGTTTTGTTGAAGGTTTCGTAATAGTTGGAATCGAGCGGCTGGCGCTTGGTGCCGTAGGCATAGCCTTTGGGCACCAGCCTTTCGGCCACCGCCGGGTCTTTGACGGTGGCGCGTATCTTGCGCCGGATGTAGTCAGCGCACAGCGCGTTGGACGCCTCGTTGAAGAACATGTCCTGGTAGTTGCCCAGCCAAAAGGCAAAGCCGCCGGCGTCCCACATGCGGTCGAACTCACGCTCGCGCTCGTCCGGCGTGGCGTCGAGCGCCGATTTGGGGATGAAGTAGTGCTCCTGACCAAAAAACGACTCGCGCGTGCGCTTGACCACGCCGTCGTAATCGGCCTTGCGGGCCTTCACCACAGCCGGATCAACCTTGCCGTTGCGCGCCGGCACGCAAAAATTGGCGGTGCGCTGGAACACCGTCAGGTGTTTGGCCTGCTGGGCGATCTCGGGGATGGCCTGCACGGCGGTGGCGCCGGTGCCGATCACGCCGACGCGCTTGCCGGTGAAGTCAACGCCGTCATGCGGCCACTGGCTGGTGTGGTATGCCTGGCCCGTGAAGGTGTCCAGGCCCTTGAAGTTGGGCACATTGGTGGCCGACAGGCTGCCCACAGCGGCCACCAGGTAGCGCGCGCTGATCACGTCGCCCTGGGCGGTGCGCACCGTCCAGCGCTGGGCGGCCTCGTCGTAAACGCAGGAGGTGACCGACTTGCCAAACTCGATGTCGCGTTGCAGGTCAAAGCGCTGGGTGCAGTGCTCAAGGTAGCGCAGGATTTCGGGCTGCTCGGGGTAGCGCTCGGTCCAGGTCCAGTCTTGCAGCAATTGCTTGTCGAAGGTGAAGCAGTAGATGTAGCAATCTGAATCACAGCGCGCGCCGGGGTAGCGGTTCCAGTACCAGGTGCCGCCCACGCCGTGGCCGCGCTCCAGCACCTTGACCTTCATGCCCAGGGTGTCGCGCAGCGACTTCAGCATGTAGAGGCCTGAGAACCCGGCGCCGATGACCAGCGCGTCCAGCTCGGTAGGGCTGTCTGGCGTGCTGGCGAGGCCGCCGGGCCTGGCCTGGGGCGTGCTGGCGGGCGTGCTGGCGGGGCTTGTGGTGGCGTTTGTGGTGGCGTTTGTGGCTGTCGTCATCGCGCATCTCCTGGCTCGGGTTCGGCAGGGGCGCCCGGCGTGCGCTGACGCCGTGGCGGGCAGTGGCCTCGACCCGATCCGAGACCGCCGACTGGCGCGCTGTCGGCGGCCACCGGGCCGCATCGATCAGCGTCTAACCCACCTGATTCTGCGGGTGCCGCGCAGCCCGTCAGCTAGGGAAAATGCTATCTAGGAGCCTGTCGGGCTTGGGGCGTCGAAGCGAAATTTGCACCCAGCGAGGACAGTTTTTGCCGGGTTTGCAGGCCCATAGCCGTAGCTATGGGACAAAAAGCCGGTGAAAAATGGACCGCTGCGGCCAAATTGCAGCCGACGATCCCCAAGCCCGACAGGCTCCTAGGCCGGCCGTCAAGTGCCCGGTGCAAAGGACAGCAGCTTGATGCCGT
>JANLOP010000015.1:0-14368 GCA_031366635.1 Betaproteobacteria bacterium
ACCTGTTGGCCTCGCGCCGCATCGGCCAGCGCCCGGGTGGCGCTGTAGTCACTGGGGCGGGTCCAGGCCGGCCGGCATGCCGACCACGGCAGGCTGGTCAGATCGATGGCCCGGCCCAGCACCATCGCCTCGAAGAAGGTGTGCTCGGTGTGCAGCGCTTGCCCGACGAGCGCCGCACTGTCCATCAGAAAGCGCCAGCGCCAGTAGGCCACCTCGGCACAAGCGGTGCGCAGCGTGGCGGCCCCGTACCACAGGCCGCCGGTGCCGGCCTGGCGAAACCGGCTGGCATGCACCGGGCGGTAGCGGAACGGCGTGCTCAGCAAATAGTGCCGGCGCGCAGCCGTTGGCGGCAATGCCGGTTTGCTGCGCTCAAGGATGCGCTCCAATTCGGCCTGCTCATCGAGCGTATCGACCAGACGCATGGTCGAGACCACATGCTGGGCTTCGACGCCCCGCCACGCCGCCATGCCCAGGCCGATGATGGACTCGGCAAACCAGGCCGGGTCCCAGACGGCGGTGGTCACGCCGGCGCGCGCATGCCGTCCAGGTAGCTCAGCGTGGCAACCAGGCCCTCGGCCTTCTCGATCAACTGCGCCGGCACGCCAGCCAGGGCCTTGTTGTGGCTCTTCATCCAGGCCACGCGCTTCTGATCGTCGTTGCCGACCAGTGCGTCGAGTGACCGGAACATACGCACCAGCAGTGCCGCCAGCTCACCCTCTTTGGAATCGGGGTTCAGCAGCCGATCACCGTTGAGCACCCGCGACACCGTGGGCTCACTTACCCCGATCACGCGCGACAGTGCGGCACCGCTCAGGCCAAGCAGCACGGCGGACCGGGCGGTGGCTTTGGCCAGCACCGCACCGGGGGCCACACGGGGGGCTGGGTTCGTCAACAGGGGGAGAGTGGTTTTCATGTGAAATAAATCTACCACAAAAACTATTAATTTGCCATTCTGGAAGCACAGAACGGGTCGGCGTGTCAAGACCCGACTGTTTATAAACCCGCTTGATGAATAAATCCGGCTTGTCGATCTTCCAGCGTTTGAGGGCCTGGATGGGGCTTTGATGAATCAAGGCGCGCTGTGGGATGGGGTGGTTGTAGGTGGTCAAGTATTGGGTGCGAGTTGCGTGGCATCCGACAGATCTGCAACTGGTTACAAGTTCTCAGGTAGCGAGAAGGTTCTCATGAATTTTAAGAACCTACAAAACTCAAACGTCGATATTCGCCGCCCGCAAGGCATTGCTCTCGATGAAGTTGCGCCGCGGCTCCACCTCGTCGCCCATCAGCATCGTGAACACCCGATCCGCCTCGATGGCATCGTCGATCTGCACCTTCAGCAGCCGGCGCACCGTCGGGTCCATCGTCGTCTCCCACAACTGCATCGGGTTCATCTCGCCCAGGCCTTTGTAGCGCTGGCGGCCCACCGCATGCTCGGCCTGGGCGATCAGCCAGGCCATCGCGGCGCGGAAGTCGACCACCCGCTGCTCTTTGGCGCGCTCGCCGTCGCCGCGCCGCACCAGGGCCTCGGCGCCCAGCAGGCCTTTAAAGGTCTGGCCGGCCTCACTGAGTGCGGCGTAATCGGCGCCGTGCACAAAATCCTGGGTGATCACGCTGCTCTTGATGTTGCCGTGCAGCCGGCGGCTGATGCGCAGCAGGTGCTTGTCGGTGCGCTCGTCAAACTGCGCCTCCACCGTGGCGTCGTGCAGCGCGGCTTGCAGGTTGATGGCGCTGGCCTCGGCACTGGCCGCCGTGTCCAGGTCGAGTGTCAAGCCGTTGGTGATGGCACGCAGGCCGTCCACATCCATCCAGTTGCCCAGCCGGTCCATCACGTGGGTGGCCAGCACGTATTTGGCGGCCAGTGCCTCCAGCGCGGCGCCGGTCATCGCGGCGCGGGGCGTTGCGGTGCTGCCGGCGCTGTCAGCCGTGCCGGCCCCATCCGGCCACACCGCAGCGCCGTCGAGTGCTACTTTCAGCAAGAAGCTGTCCAGCTCCAGCCCGTCTTTCAGGTATTGCTCATGCTTGCCGACCTTGACTTTGTACAGCGGTGGCTGGGCGATGTAGATGTGGCCGCGCTCCACCAGCACCGGCATCTGGCGGTAGAAAAACGTCAGCAGCAGAGTGCGGATGTGGGCGCCGTCCACATCGGCGTCGGTCATGATGATGATGCGGTGGTAGCGCAGCTTGTCGACGTTGAAATCGTCATTGCCGATGCTGGTGCCGAGCGCGGTGATCAGCGTGACGATGCTGTCGCTGGACAGCAGTTTTTCGTAGCGCGCTTTCTCGACATTCAATATCTTGCCGCGCAGCGGCAGGATCGCCTGGAACTTGCGATCGCGCCCCTGCTTGGCGCTGCCGCCGGCGCTGTCGCCCTCGACGATGTAGATCTCGCACAGCGCCGGGTCTTTCTCCTGGCAATCGGCCAGCTTGCCGGGCAGGCCCATGCCGTCCAGCACGCCTTTGCGGCGCGTCATCTCACGCGCCTTGCGCGCCGCCTCACGCGCACGGGCCGCCTCGACAATCTTGCCGCAGATGATCTTGGCGTCGATCGGGTGCTCTTGCAGCCAGTCGGTCAGCAGCTTGGACACGATCTCTTCCACCGGGCCGCGTACTTCAGACGATACGAGCTTGTCCTTGGTCTGGCTGCTGAACTTGGGCTCGGGCACCTTGATGCTGACGATGCAGGCCAAACCCTCCCGCATGTCGTCGCCGGCAATCTCGACCTTGGCCTTCTTGGCCAACTCGGTATCGTCAATGTATTTGTTGATCACCCGGGTCATGGCCGCGCGCAGGCCGGTGAGGTGCGTACCGCCGTCGCGCTGCGGGATGTTGTTGGTAAAGCACAGCACGTTTTCGCTGTAGCCGTCATTCCACTGCATCGCCACTTCAACGCCGACGTTGGTGCCCTGGTCACTCACCTTGTCGCCAGCGGCATGAAAGATGTTGGGGTGCAACACCTTTTTGCCCTTGTTGATGAACTCGACAAAACCCTTCACGCCGCCGGCAAACGCGAAGTCGTCCTCTTTGCCATTGCGCTCATCGACCAGCCGGATGCGCACGCCGTTGTTCAGGAAGCTCAACTCGCGTAACCGCTTGGCCACCACGTCGTAATGAAAATCGACGTGGCTGAAGATCGACTCGTCGGGCGAGAAATGCACCTCGGTGCCGCGCTTCTCGGTGTCGCCGCTGATGCGCATCGGCCGGGTTTCGATGGCCTGGCCTTTGTCGTCGGTGCGCAGCTCGATCAGCCCGTCTTGCGGGATGCCTTTGGCAAAATCCATGAAGTGCACCTTGCCCTCGCGGCGCACCGTCAGCCGCAAGCTTTTGCTCAGCGCGTTGACGCAGCTCACGCCCACGCCGTGCAGGCCGCCCGAAACCTTGTAGCTGTTCTGGTTGAACTTGCCGCCGGCATGTAGCTCGGTCAATGCAATCTCGGCCGCGCTGCGCCTGGGCTCGTGCTTGTCGTCCATCTTCACGCCGGTGGGAATGCCGCGGCCGTTGTCGATCACGCTGATGCTGTTGTCGCTGTGGATGGTGACGATGATGTCGTCGCAATGCCCGGCCAATGACTCATCGATCGAGTTGTCCACCACCTCAAACACCAGGTGGTGCAGACCGGTGCCGTCGCTGGTGTCGCCGATGTACATGCCCGGGCGTTTGCGCACCGCTTCCAGGCCCTCCAGAATCTGGATGTCGCCCTCACCGTAGGCCACCGAGGCTTCAGCGCCGGTGGATGCCACATAGCCTTCGGCCGACGGCAGCTCACGCTGGGTGACGCCCGCATCAGGGCCCGGCTTGGCAGCGGGAGTGGGGGTGCTGGGCGGGGTGGGTTCGGTCATCACAAGCTCTCTTCGGGGGTGGGGTGGCCAAACATCGGC
Organism: Betaproteobacteria bacterium; assembly: GCA_031366635.1. Classification (GTDB taxonomy): domain Bacteria; phylum Pseudomonadota; class Gammaproteobacteria; order Burkholderiales; family Burkholderiaceae_C; genus Pseudaquabacterium. The sequence continues at coordinate 3,876 of JANLOP010000015.1, forward strand.
GGCCCTTAAAAACGCTGAAGCGGGCTCGCGGCCCGCTGTGCTGTGTTGAGGTCGGCGCGCGCTATATCCGCATCGGCATCACGACGTACTTGAAGCCGGTCTGCTCGGGCACGGTGATCAGTGCGCTGGCATTGCCGTCTTGCAGCTCGATCTTGACCATGTCCTGGCTGATATTGGCCAGCGCGTCCATCAGGTAGGTGACATTGAAACCGACTTCGATTGAATCGCCGTCGTAGTCGATCTCGATCTCTTCCTTGGCCTCTTCCTGCTCGGCATTGCTGCTGGCGATGCGCAGCGTGCCGGGCTCGATGTTGACCCGCACACCCTTGAACTTGTCACTCGTCAGGATGGCCGCACGCTGCAGGCTGGCCAGCAGCGTGGCGCGGCCCAGGATCACGGCGTTTTTGTGGTTCTTCGGGATCACCCGGTTGTAGTCGGGGAACTTGCCCTCCACCAGCTTGGTGACAAACTCGAGCCCCGAGAAATTGAAGCGCGCCTGGTTGCCGGCAAAACGCATCTCGATCAGCTCGTCCACGCCCTCTTTTTCGTCTTTGAGCAGGCGCTGCAGTTCCAGCACCGTCTTGCGCGGCAGGATCACCTCTTGCTTCGGGATGTCGGTCTCCAACTGCGCTTGGGCCAGGCCGAGCCGATGGCCGTCGGTGGCCACCAAGGTCAACTGCTTGCCTTCGGCGACGAACAGGATGCCGTTCAGGTAGTAGCGGATGTCATGCACCGCCATCGCAAAGTGCACCTGGTTGATCAACATTTTCAGGGTTTTTTGCGGCACCGAGAACGCCGGCCCGAAATCAGCCGCCTCGTTGACCAGCGGAAAATCATCGGCCGGCAGGGTTTGCAGGGTGAACCTGCTTTTGCCGCCGGTCAGCGTCAGCTTGTTCTGCGCGGCCGACAAGGTGACCACCTGGTCAACCGGCAGGCTGCGCAAGATGTCGATCAGCTTGCGCGCACCCACCGTGGTGGCCAGGTTGCCCGCATCGCCGCCCAGCGTGGCCTGGGTGCGCACCTGGATTTCAAGGTCGCTGGTGGTGAACTCGATCTCGTCACCTGTCTTTTTCAACAGCACATTGGCCAGGATGGGCAGGGTGTGGCGTCTCTCCACGATGCCGGCCACCGATTGCAGGGCGTCCAGCAATTTTTGTTGCGGTGCTTTTAGAACAATCATCTCTTCCTCTTTAACTAGTAGAACTAGTAGGGGTCGGCGGTTTTTGTGAACAACCCTATTTTCGCCTGTCTTTTCAACGCTTTACGCCGGGCTGAACCCTGTGCGGCCAAGACCTTGAGCGCCAGCGGTTGCCGACAACAACTTCGGTCAACCGGCCCGGCCTGTGCACAACCCGGTGCTTGTTCAAAAGTTGTCCCCAACGCTGTGCCTTGACAGGCCGGACAGCCAGCACTGTCGGATTGAGCCTTGTCGTCAGCCTTTCAAGGTCTGTTCCAGCACATGCAACTGCTGGTTCAACTCGGTGTTCTTGGTGCGGTCGCCGCCGATCTTGCGCACCGCATGCAACACGGTGGTGTGGTCGCGCCCGCCAAACAACTCACCGATCTCGGGCAGGCTTTTTTGCGTCATCTCCTTGGCCAGGTACATCGCGATCTGGCGCGGCTTGGCAATGCTGGCCGGGCGCTTTTTGCTGTACATGTCGGCGATCTTGATCTTGTAGAAATCGGCCACCGTTTTCTGGATGTTTTCGACGCCGATCTGCCGGTTCTGGATCGACAGCAAATCCTTAAGCGCTTCACGCGCCAGGCCGATGTTGATGTCTTTGTGGCTGAAGCGGCTATAGGCCAGCACCTTGCGCAGCGCGCCCTCCAGCTCACGCACATTGGCGCGCACGTTCTTGGCGACAAAAAACGCCACGTCCTCGGGCATCTCGGTGCCCTCGGCATGTGCTTTGCGGATCAGGATGGCCACCCGCATCTCCAGCTCGGGTGGCTCGATGGCCACCGTCAGGCCGGCATCAAACCGGCTGGTCAGCCGCTCATCGATATCCACCAAGCCCTTCGGGTAGGTGTCGCTGGTCATGATGATGTGGGCCCGCTTGGCCAACAGCGCCTCGAAGGCGTTGAAGAACTCTTCCTGGGTGCGGTCTTTGCCGGCAAAAAACTGCACATCGTCGATCAGCAGCAAGTCCAGGCTGTGGTACTTGGCCTTCAGCTCATCGAAGGTCTTGCGCTGGTAGTTCTTCACCACGTCGCTGATGAACTGCTCGGCATGCAGGTACAGCACCCGCGCATCGGGCCGGTCTTTGAGCAGGGCATTGCCCACGGCATGGATCAAATGCGTCTTGCCCAGGCCGACCCCGCCGTAGATGAACAGCGGGTTGTACATCACACCGGGCGCACCGGCCACGTGCAGCGCGGCGGTACGGGCCATTTGATTGGCGCGGCCGGCGACCAGCGTGTCAAAAGTGAGGGCGGTGTTGAGCTTGTGGCTGTTGGCAGCGGGCGGCGCATGGTGCTGCCCCAGCGCGCCGGCCGGCCGCTGGCCGCCACCGGCCCCCAGTTCAGGCCCGGATGAGACGGGCCGCACGCTGGTGGCATGGCCCAGGGCCTGGCCGTTGATCAGCGCTGCGGCCCGCACCGGGCCGGCGCCGTACAACAGCCGGGCGGCGGGCTGGGTGTGCACCAAAGAGTGTTGCAGGACAGCCGGCGCCGGGTCGCGCGCGGCCAGTGCCAGCTCCAGCCGCACCGGCTTGCCGGCCAGCGTGGTGAGGATGCTTTCAATGCGTTGGGCATATTGCGACCGGATCCAATCGAGCTTGAACCGGTTCGGCACGCGCACCTGCGCCACAGCACCCGACAAGCCGCCGTCAACCATGTCGGCGGCCGGCAACGGACGAATCCAGGTGTTGAATTGCTGTTCGGGCAGTTCGGTGGCGAGCTGCTCGCAGCCGCGCTGCCAGAGGTCTGGACTCATTGTGGACAAGTTGGTCTTTGAGCGGTCGTATTGTAGGCCCCGGGGGCCCGACAGGCGAGGTTATCCACAGACCGATCCAGCCTGCCGCCGGCCTTGGCCAGCGTCGGAGCGAGGCGCAATTGTTTGACCCCAAACAGATTTTTTGCTGTAATCGTGGGTTCCCCGATGCGCAAGTGATTTGGTCAAAACTTTGGCCGAGCAACTTGGCCAACGCGCCGTGTCAACCCGCATGCTGGCGGAATATCGATCCGCTTGCCAGCAAAGCGCCGACAAAATGCCGACAAAACGCCAGCAAAATGCCGACAAAACGCCGGCAAAACGCCGACAAAACGCCGGCTGCAGTTGACGATGACTGGGGCCCTACCCAAAGGACAAGACCATGAAGCGCACCTACCAGCCTTCCAAGACCCGCCGCGCCCGGACGCACGGTTTTCTCGTGCGCATGAAAACCCGCGGGGGCCGGGCGGTGATAGCAGCGCGGCGCGCCAAGGGCCGCAAGCACCTGTCGCAGGTTTGATCCAGGCGGCGCTGCTGCCAGCCTCACCCTTGCACAGCCCCAGGCCACCGGCATGCCAGCCAGGGTCGGGCATCTGCTGCGCTCTGCTGATTTCCAGCGTGTGCTGGCCACGCCGCCGCAATCACGCAGTGCGCACTTCTCTGTGCACTATGTTTTTGCGCTGCCGAGCGTGGCCAAAAAGCCCGTCAAAAAATGCATTGCCAGTGAGTTATCCACAGGTGATGCACCCAGTTGCCCACCGCTTGTGGATGACTCGGGGCCAGCCGCGCCCTCGGGCTGCTGGCTGGGCCTGGTGGTGCCCAAGCGACATGCCCGGCGCGCCGTCACACGCAACCTGCTCAAGCGGCAGATGCGCGCGGTGATGGAGGCGCAGGCCGGCGCTTTGGCGCCGGGTTTGTGGGTGCTGCGCTTGAAGTCGCCGTTCGACCGCCAACAGTTTGTCAGCCCGGCGTCCGACCCGCTGTGCCGGTGCGCCCACGATGAGCTGGCAGGGCTGTTGCGGCGCGCTGCAGCGCGGCACTGAGCGGTGGCTGTGCGCATCGCCCGCCGCACCTGCCGGGGCGTTGTCGATGTTTGACGCCTGGCGGGGGCTGCCGCGTCAGGGCCTGTTGGCGGCCGTGCGCGGCTATCGGTTTTTTCTCAAACCGTGGCTGGGCAATGCTTGCCGGTTCGAGCCCACCTGCTCGGCCTACGCGCTGGCCGCGCTGCAGCAGCACGGCGCTACGGCTGGCAGCTACCTGACCGCGCGGCGCATCCTGCGCTGCCATCCGGGCTGTGCCGGCGGTTCTGACCCGGTACCCGATGCAGCACCGATCTTCTTCACCCGTTTGCTCTCTTCAAAGACCCGCCCATGAACGACATGCGCCGCACCATCCTGTGGGTGGTGTTCTCAGTCTCGCTCGTCCTGTTGTGGGACGCCTGGAACAAGCACAACGGCGCGCCGTCGATGTTCAGCCTACGGCCCGCTGCCGTGGCCGGCACGGCACCTGGGGTCGCACCCGGGACAGCACCCGGGCCGGGCCCGGTTGCAGCACCCGGTGTCTTGCCCGGCACGGGCCAGGCCGGCGTGCCCATCGCCAGTGCCGCCCCGGCTGCGCTGGCCAGTGCGGCCAGCCTGCCCGGCGCAGCATCCACCACCACCGGCGTCACGCCGCTGGTCAGTGAGCAGGTGACCATCACCACCGATGTGCTGCGCGCCACGCTGGACAGCAAGGGTGGCGATCTGGTGCGGCTGGAGTTGCTGAAGTACAACGACGCCACTGACAACAAACAGCATGTGGTGCTGTTTGACCAAGGCGCACAGCGGGTCTATCTGGCACAGACGGGGCTCGTCACCCAGCAGCCCGGCATCACCCTGCCCAACCACTTCACCGTGATGCGGGTGTTGCCAGGTGAGCGCTCACTCAAGGACGGCGACAAGGATGTGACGCTGAGCTTTGAGTCGCCCGAGGTCGGCGGAACGCAACTGCTCAAAACCTACACGTTCAAGCGCGGTGAATACACTGTGGCGGTCAAGCACACGCTGCGCAATGGCTCGGCGGCGGCCATCACACCGCAGTTGTATTTGCAGCTCACCCGCGATGGCAACCCGCCGGCCGGCGAATCGAGTTTTTACTCCACCTTCACCGGCCCGGCGATGTACACCGAGGCCAGCAAGTTCAAGAAGATCGAGTTCAAAGAGATCGAGAAAGGCTCGACCGACCACGACAAGACGGCCGACGCCGGCTGGGTGGCGATGGTGCAGCACTACTTTGCCAGCGCCTGGCTGGTGCCCGACAAACAACCCAGAGAGTTCCGCACCGCCAAAGTCAGCAACAACCTGTATGCCATCGCGCTGGTGTTGCCGCTGGGTGAGGTGGCGCCGGGCGCCAGCAAAAGCTTTGATGCCACGCTGTTTGCCGGCCCGCAAGAAGAGAAAAAGCTCGAAGCATTGGCCCCCGGGCTGGAGTTGGTCAAAGACTACGGCTGGCTCACCATCTTGTCGAAGCCGCTGTTCTGGCTGCTTGACCAGTTGCACAAGCTGATTGGCAACTGGGGCTGGGCTATCGTGGCGCTGGTGGTGCTGCTGAAGATTGCGTTCTACGCGCTCAACGCCCATGCCTACCGGTCAATGGGCAAGATGAAAGCCATCAATCCGAAGGTGATGGAGATGCGCGAGCGCTACAAAGACAAACCGCAGCAGATGCAGCAAGAAATGATGCGCATCTACCGCGAAGAAAAAGACAACCCGCTCGGCGGCTGCCTGCCGATCTTTGTGCAGATGCCGTTTTTCATCGCGCTGTACTGGGTGCTGCTGTCCACGGTGGAGATGCGCAACGCGCCGTGGATCGGCTGGATCCACGACCTGTCCACCAAAGATCCGTTCTTCATCCTGCCGCTGCTGATGACGGCGTCCACGATGTTCCAGACCTGGCTCAACCCGACGCCGCCCGACCCGGTGCAGGCCAAGATGATGTGGATCATGCCGCTGGTGTTCTCGGTGATGTTTTTCTACTTCCCGGCCGGGCTGGTGCTGTACTGGTTGACCAACAACGTGCTGGGCATTGCCCAGCAGTGGTTTATCAACAAGCAACTGGGCGTCAAGTAGCCGCCGGCCGCCGCCAGCCGCCATCGCCCGCGATGGGCGGGCCGGCCGTGACAGCGTGCACGCTGGCCGCCAGCGCATCCCCCATCCGGGTCTTGACGGCGCCGGCCAAGCGCCGATGATGGTTTGACCGGGGCGCGCCGATGCGGGCGCGCACTGACCCCGGCCAACGATCAATGCGGGGAAGTCCGGCGCAGCCCAGTACCGGCCTCGGAGCGTGTCAGACGGGGGGCTCACGCGAGCCGCCCGGCGCTCCACCCCGCGCCATCTTGCACTGGCCGCCTGCGCTGGCGCCGGTGCCGCCGCACCCTGGCGCGGCGCCCGTCGCCGACAATGCGCGGGGTGTTTCCCGCCCCGCCGCAAGACCCGATTGTTGCCATCGCCACCGCCCCCGGGCGTGGCGCTGTGGGCATCGTGCGGGTGTCCGGCGCGGGCCTGGCGCCGCTGGCCGCCGTGCTGTGTGGCCGCCCGCTGCCACCGCGCCAGGCGGTTTACGGCCCGTTCAAAGCGGCCGATGGCCAGGCCATCGACCAGGGGCTGGCGCTGTGGTTTCCGGCGCCGCACTCGTACACCGGCGAGGACGTGCTGGAGCTGCAAGCCCACGGTGGCCCGGTGGTGCTGCAACTGCTGCTGGCGCGCTGCCTGGAGGCGGCGGCGCAAACCGTGCCCCGCCTGTGCCTTCGCTTGGCCGAGCCCGGTGAGTTCACCCAGCGCGCCTTTCTCAACGACAAAATCGATCTGGCGCAGGCCGAGGCGGTGGCCGATCTGATCGAGGCCAGCACCGAGGCCGCCGCGCGTTCGGCCGGCCGGTCGCTGTCGGGCGTGTTTTCACAAGAGATCGAGGCGCTGCGCCAGCGCACCGTGCGGCTGCGCATGCTGGTTGAGGCCACGCTGGATTTCCCCGAAGAAGAGATCGATTTCTTGCAGCAGGCCGACGCGCTGGGCCAGTTGACGGCCATCGACGCCGCGTTGGCCGGCGTGCTGGCCCGGGCCCGGCAAGGCGCACTGCTGCGCGAGGGCCTGCAGGTGGTGCTGGCCGGCCAGCCGAATGTCGGCAAAAGCTCATTGCTCAACGCGCTGGCCGGGGCTGAGCTGGCCATCGTCACTGCCGTGCCCGGCACCACGCGCGACAAAGTCAGCCAGACGATCCAGATCGAGGGCGTGCCGCTGCACGTCATCGACACCGCCGGCCTGCGCGCAGACGGCGAGGCCACCGACGAGGTGGAGCGCATCGGCATCGGCCGCAGTTGGGCGGCGATTGCCGAGGCTGATGCGGTGATCTTCCTGCACGATCTCACCCGGCGCGGCCAGCCTGACTACGAGGCCGCCGAGCGCGCGATTGCCGAGCGGCTGCTGGCCAGCGACGCGGCGCGCATCCTGCACGTGCACAACAAGGCCGACAGCGCCGTGGGGACTGCTGGCCTGGCCAGCCAGGCGGCGCTGGCGGCCGTGCCGGCGGGCGAGCTGGCGCTGTCGGCCCGCACCGGCGCCGGCCTGGACGCGCTGCGCCAGGCCCTGCTGCAACGCGCCGGCTGGGTGGCGGCCACCGAAGGCGTGTTCATCGCCCGCAAACGCCATGTTCTGGCGCTGCAGCGCGCAGCGGCGCATCTGGCGTTGGCCCGAGCCCATGCGGTGCCCGGCGGATCAGCCACCAGCGACGCCGCGCTGGACCTGTTTGCCGAAGAGCTGCGGCTGGCGCACGACGCGCTGAGCCAGATCACCGGCGCTTTCAGCCCGGATGACTTGCTGGGCGAGATTTTTGGCAGCTTTTGTATCGGCAAATAGCGCCGGCGGCATGGCGATCCCGACGTCTTCAGCCCACCACCGGCCCGCCGCCAGCCCAACACCCGCAAACCGATGACCCACACCGCCCTGCATGAACTCACCAAGATCGAAACCAGCCTGTGGGAGGCGGCCGACCAACTGCGTGCCAACTCCAAGCTGACCAGCAGCGAATACTGCATGCCGGTGCTGGGCGTGATCTTCTTGCGCCATGCCAGCAACCGCTTTGATGCCGCTTTGGCCGCCATCCAGGCCGACCAAGCCACCGGCCAGATGCCGAAACGGCCACTGCGGCAGGCCGACTTCGTGCGCCGCCGTGCGCTGATGCTGCCGCCCGCTGCGCACTACAGCCACCTGCTGGCACTGCCCGGCGGCAGCCCGCTGGGCGCCGCACTGATCCATGCGATGGACGTGATCGAAGCCGACTTTGCGCCGCTGGCAGGCCAATTGCCCCGCGACTACGACCGCTTCGACAACACGCTGCTGGAAGATTTGCTGCGCGCCTTTGATACCGACGCGCTCAAGCGCGCGTCGGGCGATGTGTTTGGCCGCATCTACGAATACTTCCTGATGAAGTTTGCGATGCAGGGCGCGCAGGACAACGGTGAGTTCTTCACCCCGCCGTCGCTGGTGCAGATGATCGTCAACCTGATCGAGCCCGACCACGGCATCGTGGCCGACCTGGCCTGCGGCTCAGCCGGCATGTTTGTGCAAAGCAGCCACTTCATCGAGCAGGAGGGCCAAGACACGATGAAGCGGGTCACCTTTTACGGCCAGGAGAAAACCGCCACCACCATCCGCCTGGCCAAAATGAACCTGGCGGTGCACGGGCTGGAGGGCGACATCCGCGAGGCCAACACCTTCTACCAGGACGAGCACCGCCTGCCCGACGGCCGGCCGCTGTGGGGCCATTGCGACTTCATGATGGCCAACCCGCCGTTCAATGTGGACATGGTGGACGCCACCCGCGTCAAAGACGACCGGCGCCTGCCCTTCGGCCTGCCCGGCGTCAACAAAGCCGGCAAGGTGGGCAATGCCAATTACTTGTGGATCAGTTACTTCCACAGCTATTTGTCGGCCACCGGCCGCGCCGGCTTTGTGATGTCGTCGCAGGCCAGCAGCGCCGGCCACGGTGAGGCCGAGGTGCGCCGCCTGCTGGTGGCGACGGGCGACGTGGACGTGATGGTGGCCATCCGCCCCAATTTTTTCTACACCCGCACCGTGCCCTGCGAGCTGTGGCTTTACGACCGGGGCAAACCGGCCGAGCGCAAAGACACGGTGCTGATGCTGGATGCCCGGCAGGTGTTCCGCAAGGTCACGCGCAAGGTGTTTGATTTCAGCCCCGAGCAACTGGCTGATCTGACAGCGGTGGTGTGGTTGTACCGGGGGCAGCCAGCGCGTTTTGAGGGCTTGGTGGCGAAGCATCTGCGCCATGCGGTGGCGGCAGCGCAGGCGTGCAGCGCACCGCTGGATGATTTTGTCAAAGCCTGGCAGGTCTTGCGCGGGCTGATGCAGCCGTTTGTGGGCCTGCTGCCGGCGGCGGGTGAACACGCTGCGGCGGTTGCGGACTACGCCGCAGCGGGCACCGATCCGCTGGCGCAGATCGAAGCATTGCGCCAGGCCACGGCCGATCTGGTGGGCCAGCACCGCAACGCCGCTGCGGGCATCGTGGGCAGTAGCGGCTTTCACCAGCACCGCCTGCTGGGGTTTGCCGAGCTGGCGCGGGTCTTGTCAGGCCAACTCGATCAAAGCAGCCGCGCCACGCTGCGGCTGCTGGACCTGGCTGAAAAGCAACTGGCCGCCAAAGACGATGCGCAGTGGCCTACCCGCGACATCGGCCGCGCCCGCAAGGCGTTGGACGTGGCGCGCGGCGTGGCGGTGCAGCGGCTGCAGCAGGTGCGGCACTTCCAGCGCCATGCAGCCTGGTTGATCGAGCGCTTTCCGGATGCGCGGTATGGCGATGTGCAGGGGCTGTGCAAGGCCGTTACCCGGGCAGATATCGAGGCGGCGGATTGGAGTTTGACGCCGGGGCGGTATGTGGGGGTGGCGGCGGTGGCGGAGGATGAAGATTTTGACTTTGTCGCCACCCTGACGGAAATCCACGCCGAACTGTTTGAATTGGACGCGCAGGCCCAACAACTGTCGGCGCGTATCCAGACCGCCCTGGCGGGGCTGTTGGCATGATCTGGCGCGAGTCGGCATTGGGCGAGGTTGTTCGGCTGCAACGGGGCCACGATTTGCCCGCTGACCGGCGCCAGGATGGCGACGTTCCGGTCGTCTCGTCGGCCGGCATCACCGGCTATCACCACGTGGCCAAGGCCTTTGCGCCGGGCGTGGTGACCGGGCGCTACGGCACGCTCGGCGAGGTGTACTTTCTTGATGTAGATTATTGGCCACTGAATACGGCGCTGTATGTGACCGACTTCAAGGGCAATAACCCCAGGTTTATTGCTTATTTGCTGCGGCATTTGCTCAAGGATTATCAAAGCGACAAGGCGGCCATCCCGGGCATTGACCGCAATGTGCTGCATGCCATGACCGTCCGGGTGCCCGGGGTGGCCATTCAACTTCGCGTTGCGCGTATATTGACCGGGTATGACGAGTTGATCGACAACAACCGCCGCCGCATCAAGCTGCTGGAGGACTCGGCCCGCCTGCTGTTCGACGAGTGGTTT
>JANLOP010000045.1:0-30501 GCA_031366635.1 Betaproteobacteria bacterium
TGAACGCCGCCTTGAAAGAGGTCAGCCGCAAGCGTGGGCTTTCCAAGTCGGCCGTGGTTCGTGAAGCGCTGGAGCAATCGCTGTTGGCGCAGGGCACCGCGGCTGGGGCGGCCGAACGCTGGGTGGCGCAGTGGCAGGGCAGCTTGAAACTGCCCGAAGCGAGTGGGGTTGAAGCCACCGACCCCAGGCTGGCGCATCTGCTTGCCAAGCACGTGCGCTGAGCCGCCATGCGTTTGTTGATCGACATCAACGTGTTGCTCGACGTGGCGCTGCTTCGCCCTGGCGCACCGGAATCGGCACGGCTGTTGGCACTGTGCGGCAGGCAGCACGAGGGCTGGTTGGCGTGGCATTCCATCGCCACCCTGGCCTATCTCATCGAGCGGCAGACATCGGCCATTTCAGGCCGGGACTTGATCCGGGGCATTCTGGCTTGGGCCGACGTGGCGAAGACCGGCCGGGCTGATGCGCTGGCGGCGCTGGAACTGCCCATGCGTGATTTTGAAGACGCGCTTCAGGTGGCGGCCGCCATGGCCTGCGGGGCGCAATTCATCATCACCCGCAACGGGCGCGACTTCAAGGCATCCCCCGTGCCCGCATTGAGTCCTGAGGCATTCATGCGCCGCCATCCCTAGCCCGCCCGCCCATGTCGATTGAGGTGCTCATTGACGCCTTCCGGCTGCCCCAGCAGGCGCTGGTGTCGCACCGCATCCCGAAGAAGATGCTGGTGGAGCAGGGCGCTCCCACGGCGGCGGACAAGAGCCTGATCAACGACACGGTGGACGCACTCTGGTGGCACGCGGCCTTGAAGCCCCGCACCATCGGTGTGCCAGCGTCTTCAGGGCCCGACGGCGAAGTGATCGAGGTGGCACTGGTCTCCGTTCAGCTCAAGCCAGACAGTCGAGATGCGCAGGCGCAGCGTCTGCGGCAACTGATCCACCGCGCGATTCCATATCCCGTGCTGTTGGTCGCGTCTGTGTCTACGTCCGCGTCTGCATCCAAACCAGGCGGAGTTGTGCTGTCGCTTGCGCGCAAACGCGCATCGCTGGGCGAAGCCGGCAAGTGGGTGCTGGCAGAGACGACTGAGACCCACGCATTCGACCCAGCCCATGCGACGGCGGCCGAAGGCCAATTCATGAGCAGCCTGGCGTTGGACCACATGCCTCGCAGTGCGTTGCTTGATCTGTCGGCGCTGTACCAAGGCTTCGCAGACCGTGTGACGGCACTGGCCGTGGCGCAAGTGACGGGGCAGTTTTCAGCAGCCGCCGTCGGTGCTGCGGCATCGGCACAGCGCCAGGCACTGGCTGATCGGCATCAAGTTCTGCAGCAACTCTCAGCCATTCGCAGCGCGCCGGCAAAGGCACGCCAGATGAACCAGCGTGTTGCGCTCAACCTGCAGATTCAGCGGCTTCAAGGTGACCTGCAGGCCATCGCCGGACAACTTCAGAGCCCCAATTCGTGACGCGAACGAAGACAAATCAAACCGAAAAAAATGACGACACCTCAACCCGGCGCGGCTCCGACGGTCCGCCTCATCGACAAAGACAATGCAGAGGCCCACAGCGCAGACCTGGTGCAGGCCAACATCGCGCGCCTGCGGGCATTGTTCCCCGATGCGTTCACCGAGGGCCGTATCGACTTCGAAGTCTTGAAGTCACTTTTGGGCGCAGAAGTCGATGAGCGCGAAGAGAAATACGGGCTCAACTGGCACGGCAAGCGCCGCGCACGGCAACTGGCGCTGACGCCGAGCACGGGCACCTTGCGGCCCTGCCCTGAAGAGAGCGTCGATTGGGATACGACGCAGAACCTGATGATCGAGGGCGACAACCTCGAAGTGCTGAAGCTGCTGCAGAAGAGCTATGCCGGCAAGGTGAAGCTGATCTACATCGACCCGCCGTACAACACAGGTAGTGACTTCGTGTACCCAGACAACTTTCAGGACAGCATCAGGAATTACCTGGAATTGACTGGTCAAGTCGAGGGTGGACAGCGGGTCACCTCAAATACAGAGGCGTCCGGTCGTTTCCACACGCACTGGCTCAACATGATTTGTCCGAGGCTCCAACTATCTTGGGGGCTGCTCCGCCGAGACGGATTCATCGTAGTCAGCATCAACGACAAGGAGCTAGGAAATCTTCGCGCAGTCATGAACGAGCTTTGCGGCGAGGAGAACTTTGTTGCCGCGCTAGTCTTTGATCGGAATCGCAAGAACGACGCGAAGTTGTTCTCTGTTGGACACGAGTACATGGTTGTCTATGCGCGAGACAAAGCTCTGCTGACGGAAATGGACGTGATGCTTCGCGCTCCGAAAGAAGGCGTCGACGAGGTCAGGGAACTTTTCGCTGAGCTTCGTACGCGCTTCAGCGACGACTGGGGAAAAGTCGCGGACGGATTGAAGGAGTACTACGCAACGTTTGTCGTGGACGATCCACGTTTGCCTCTCGCAAGGTACACACGCGTCGACGAGCGCGGCCCTCACCGAACGGATGGCAACCCGAGTTGGCCAGGCGGTGGTGGTCCACGGTATGAAGTACTTCACCCTGTTACTGGTCTTCCTTGCAAAGTGCCTAGTCGCGGGTGGGTCTGGGCAACATACGAACGCATGAAGAAGGAGATTGACGCGGGCAACATCGTGTTTGGTGTGGACGAGACGACGATACCTGCCGTTCGGACAGACCTCTTCGTCAGAGATGAGCAGGTAATGCGAAGTGTCATATTCAGCTACGCTCAGAAGGCTACCCAAGACTTTGCCGCGCTCTTCGACGGTGTTGCAGTTTTTCAGAACCCGAAGAGTTTTCGAGACCTTCAACGCCTGGTCGTATACCTGACTGATCCAGGTGACTTGGTTTTGGACTTCTTCGCTGGGTCCGGTACGACGGGGCATGGCGTAATGCTTGCGAGCAGCACGGGAACACCGCGTCGATTCATTCTTGTTCAACTTCCCGAGATCCTTGATCCTGCCGACAAGGAGCAAGCTGATGCAGTTGCATTTCTGAAAGCGCGTGGGCTGCCTCTGACAATCGCCGAGATCACGAAGGAGCGCTTGCGGCGTGCAAGAAAGCACGTGCTTGGCGAAGTTGGTGGTGGAAACGCTGACACAGGATTCCGCGTGATGAAGCTGGACGCAAGCAACATTCGCGCTTGGAATCCTGACCCTGATGATCTTCAGACAACGGTCGAAGAACACACGGAGCATCTCTTGCCCAACCGAGGCGAGCAAGACGTTCTCTATGAACTTCTGCTTAAGCTTGGCCTTGATCTCGTCACTCCTGTCGAGACGCGCCAGATCGCCGGCAAGACCGTCCACAACATCGGCGCAGGTGCCTTGATGGCCTGCCTGTCAGACGGGATAGACAGCGACGTTGCCGAACCGCTCGCGCTGGGTATCGCGCAATGGCAGAAGGCGCAGGCAGAGGCTCTGCAAGTGGGTGGCGACGACAAGAACAAACCCGTCGGCACCAAGCTCGTCTTCAAGGACAGCGCCTTCGCCGATGACGTGGCCAAGACCAACCTGGCCGCGATCCTGAGCCAGCATGGTTTGGACGATGTGCGGAGCATCTGAATGGCCAGCCGAAAGTCCCCTCTCGCACATGCCAGGATTCAGCACGGTCACTTTGCTGAATCCAGCGGCTGGGTACCGCCAATTCGTGACGCAGTGCGTCACGAATTGAGTGGCGGGGCGCCATCGTCAGGCGCAGGAGCACGCCATGGCCACCGGTGAGTTCCTGCTCTACCAAACTGAGGATGGCCGCACGCGCGTGGAGTGCCGCTTTGCCGATGAATCGCTGTGGCTGACGCAGGCGGGCATGGCCGACCTGTTTGCCACCACGCCGCAGAACGTGACACAGCACTTGAAGGCCATCTTCGCCGAGGGCGAGTTGTCGGTCGAGGCAACCTGTAAGGATGACTTACAGGTTCGAATCGAAGGCGGCCGGCAGGTGCAGCGCATGGTGCGCTACTACCGACTGGAAGCCATTCTGGCCGTGGGCTACCGCGTGCGCTCGGTGCGCGGAACCCAGTTCCGGCGCTGGGCCACCGAACGCTTGGGTGAGTATCTGCTTAAGGGCTTCACGCTGGACGATGAGCGGCTGAAGAACCCGCCGATTTTTGGCAAGGACTCGGGCGTGGCCCCGCCCGACTACTTCAGCCAGTTGCTGGAGCGGGTGCGCGACATCCGCGCGAGCGAGCGCCGCATGTACTTGCGCGTGCGCGAAATCTTCGCGCTGGCCGCCGACTACGAACCCAGCCTGCCCGAGACCACGCAGTTTTTCCGCATCATCCAGAACAAGTTGCACTTTGCGGTGACGGGCCAGACCGCAGCCGAGCTGATCGCCCTCCGCGCGAGCCGTGACCTGCCGAACATGGGCCTGACCAGCTGGAAGGCCGGGAAGGACGGAGACTTGGCGCGGGCTGACGTGCCCGTGGCCAAGAACTACCTGAAGGAACCAGAGATCGCTGAGCTGAACCGCGTCGTCGTGATGTGGCTGGACTTTGCCGAAGACCAGGCGCTGCGCCGAAAACAGGTTTTCTTGCGTGACTGGCAGACCAAGCTGGACGAGTTCTTGCGCTTCAACGAGCGCCGTGTGTTGCCCGACGCCGGCAGTGTGAGCAAGAAGACTGCCGACGCGAAAGCGCTGGCCGAGTTTGAGGGTTTTGCAGCCGCGCGCAGGCACGAGCGCGAGTTGTTGGGAGAGGCCGACTCCATGAAGGCGCTGGAGCAGGCGGCACGGGCGCTGGAGGCGCCGACGCGCAAGCCCGGTGCGAAGGCCGCCAAAGCCGGCAGGGTCGCGAACAAAGCAGGCAAGAAGAAGAGCCCATGAAACTCCAGTTCGACCACAACCTGGGCTACCAGCTTGCTGCCATCAACGCGGTGTGCGACCTGTTCGCGGGCCAAGAGGTTTGCAGAACCGAGTTCACGGTGACGGCGCCGCGATCTGTCTATGCGGCTATGGGCGCGGGAAATGATGCGCAGGGCTTGCTGCCGGGCATGCCCGGTGATGGTGTGCAGCTCGGCCTGGGTTTGGCCGAATCCGACCTCGGCATCGGCAACCGACTGCAGCTCTTGCCCGAAGACCTGCTGGCCAATCTTCACCGGGTGCAGACGCGGCATGGCTTGAGGCCGAGCGAGACGCTGGCGTCGCGTGACTTCACGGTCGAGATGGAGACCGGCACCGGCAAGACCTATGTGTACCTGCGCACCGTGTTCGAGTTGAACAAGCGCTTCGGCTTCACCAAATTTGTGATCGTGGTGCCGTCGGTGGCGATCAAGGAGGGCGTCTACAAAAGCCTTCAAATCATGGCGCCGCACTTCCAGTCGCTGTACAGCGGCCAGCCTTTCGAGTACTTCCTCTACGACTCGTCGAAGTTGAACCAGGTTCGCAACTTCGCCACCAGCCAGCATCTGCTGGTGATGGTGGTGACGGTGGGCGCCATCAACAAGCGTGACGTGAACAACCTGTACAAGACCAGCGAGAAAACCGGCGACGAAAAGCCCATCGATCTGATCCGCGCCACGCAGCCGGTGTTGATCGTCGATGAGCCGCAGAGCGTGGACGGCGGCCTGGAAGGGCGCGGCAAGGAAGCGCTGGATGCGATGAGCCCGCTGTGCACGCTGCGCTATTCGGCCACACACGTGGACAAGCACCAGATGGTTTATCGGCTGGATGCCATCGACGCCTACGAGCGTCAGTTGGTCAAGCAAATTGAAGTGGCTTCCGCCGAAGTGGACGGCGGGCAGAACAAGGCCTACGTGCGCCTGCAGGCCGTGCGCAGCCAGCGCGGCACCGTGCTTGCGCAGTTGGAACTGGACGTGCAGCACGGCACCGGTGTGCGGCGCGAAAGCCGCTGGGTACAAGACGGCGAAGACCTGGCGCAAACGACAGGCCGGCGGCTCTACGCAAACTTTTTGGTCGGTGAGATTCAGGCTCCGTGTGGCAAACGCGGAGGTGCAGGGCGTGTTGAGATTCGCATGCCCGGCGGCGAGCAGTGGCTGGACGTTGACGCCGCCGCAGGCGACGTGGACGGCGACACCATCAAGCGGCAGATGATCAAGAGAACCATTGAAGAGCACCTGAAGAAGGAACTTCGACTCGGGCCGCAGGGCATCAAGGTGCTGAGCCTGTTCTTCATCGACAAGGTCGACTTCTACCGGCAGTACAACGACGCAGGCGAGGCGGCGCGCGGCAAGTACGCGCTGATGTTCGAGCAGGAATATGCAAGGCTCGCGCGCAACCCGGCGTTCAGCAGCCTGTTCACCGAGATCGACATCGCGCTGGCGCCTGGCGAGGTGCACGACGGCTATTTCTCCGTCGACAAGAAGGGCACCTGGACCGACACCGCCGAGAACAATCAAGGCAACCGCGACAACGCCGAGCGGGCCTACAACCTGATCATGAAAGACAAGGAGCGGCTGCTCAGTTTCGAGACGCCGCTCAAGTTCATCTTTTCGCATTCGGCGCTGCGCGAGGGCTGGGACAGTCCGAACGTCTTCCAGATTTGCAACTTGCGCGAAATGAGCACCGAGCGTGAGCGCCGCCAGACCATCGGCCGAGGCTTGCGCCTGGCCGTGAACCAGAAGGGCGAGCGGCTGCGCGGCTTTGCCATCAACACGCTGACGGTGGTGGCCAATGAGTCGTATGAGTCGTTTGCCGAGAACTTGCAGCGCGAGATCGAGCAAGACACCGGCATCCGCTTCGGCATCGTCGAGAGTCACCAGTTCGCGCCGCTGGCGATGATCGGCGCCGATGGGCAGCCGCAAGCGATGGGCGTTGATCTATCGAAGCAACTTTGGGAGCACCTGAAAGACGCTGGCCTCATCGACGTTCGCGGCAAGGTGCTGGACACGTTGCGCAAGGCGCTGAAGGAGGGCACGCTGGTGTTGCCTGAGGCGTTCGCCGGCGCCAAGCACCCCATCATCAACCTGCTGCACAAGCTGGCGGGCAAGCTGGACATCAAGGACGCCAACAAACGCGAGACGGTGAAGCTGCGGCGCGAGGTTTTCTTGAGCGACGACTTCAAGGCGTTGTGGGACCGGATCAAGCACCGCACGACGTACCGCGTGCAGTTCGACAACGCGCTGCTCATCCAGCGTTGCGCCAGCACGATCCGCCAGTACCTGACCGATGCGCCGGTCACCAGGACGCGGCTGCGTTTTCGCACGGCGACTGTGCTGATCAGCCAGGGTGGTGTCGACACCAGGGAGACGGCGAAAAGTAACTTCGTGTCGATGACCGAGGCCGACATTCCGCTGCCTGATTTGTTGACCGAGCTTCAGGATCGAACGCAGCTCACGCGCAAGAGCATTGTGAAAATTCTGACCGAGAGTGGGCACCTCAATGACTTCAAGCTCAATCCGGCACAGTTCATCGACGCGGCTGCTGAATGCATCAACCGCACGAAGCGGCAGGCACTGGTGGACGGCATCAAGTACCGGCGTCTGGGCGATGGTGAGTACTACGCACAGGAGCTGTTCGAGCAGAAGGAGCTGACCGGCTACCTGACCAATATGCTGGACACCGAGAAGTCACTTCATGAAAAGGTGGTGTACGACTCGGCCACTGAAAAGCAATTCGCCGAAGACCTGGAGAAGAACGCGGCGGTGAAGCTCTACGCCAAGTTGCCAGGTTGGTTCACCATCGGCACGCCGCTGGGCAGCTACAACCCGGACTGGGCCGTGGTGGTGCTGGCTGAGGACGGCACTGAGAAGCTGTTCTTCGTCGTCGAAACCAAGGGCAGCCTGTTTGATGACGCGCTGCGCGACGCCGAGGTCGGCAAGATCATGTGCGGGGGCGAGCACTTCGCGGCCATAGCCGCGCCCGGCAGCGTCGCGAAGTTTGTTCGCGCCACCAGTGTCGGAGATTTCGAGAAGCGCTGGTAAACCGTTCCTTGGTGGTTGTTTTGGCTATTCGCCGCGAAGCGGCGTTGCAGTTGTTCATTCTTCAATGCAGCCTATTACCGGAAAACCCATGGGATTTATCGGATTGAACTACAGGGACAGAGGCCGGGATTCAGCAAGTCCTTGATTTGTTTCTGTTTTTCCAAGTTCTGATTCGTGGCTTCCGACCATTCATGCGTGGACACCGACTCGATATGCGTGTGGCGCCGACCAAATATGCGTGGAAAGGCCGACTAATCATGCGTGGACAACTTGAGTTGTCCACAGAACCTCCGCTCATGCAGGCCGGGCAGCGCGACGCGCGGCAGCGGGAGCGATGCTGGTCGGGGACTAGTTCAATACGAAGTAGGCATCCCGGGCTGCGCACCGTAGCGCGGGGTAGACCCATTGAACTTGCTTCAGGGCTGACTTGAACGCGATCTTGAAGTCACTTTGTTCCCGGTAGGCAGAGCCGAACTGCTTCTGAAGGTCCGCCCAAGGAATCGACGCGGAGCTTCCCGGGCGCAACCGGTGTGCGCGGTAGGTGAGCCAGGAGAGATGACCCATGTCAGTGAAGGCTGCTTTCTGGCCAGCATCCAGATTTGGGCCGCGAGTTTGATCCTGCAAGACGACCGTGTCGCGCGGCTGGCGCCCGGCGACTTTGCCCTCGACGACAGCACCCGGCCGTGTGCGCTTCACTTCTTGCGCTTGCTGGCCGACGGCCTGGGCGGGCGGCGCATGGGCCGCCTGCCGCTGAGGGATTTGGTCTTGCCGCCGCCGCGCTTTGTCTTTGCCGGCACGGCGTCGGCGTACGGTGCGCAATTGCCGCCGCTGGTGGATGAGCACACGCTGCCGCACACGGCCACCGGCGCCTGGCGCGGTTCACCGCCCGCTGCAGCGACCAGAGGCCGGCCCGGCGCCTCAGGCCGATGTGGCCGCCAGGCCGTTGTCGAAGTGCATCCGCATCAACTGCGCCGCGCGCGGGCCGTCGGCGGCCGCCAGCGCCGCCATCACCGCCCGGTGCTCGGCCAGTGAGTCGGCCAGCCGGCCTTGCTTGAACAGCGACAAATGCCGGTTCAGCTTCATCACCTGGCGCAGGTCCAGCACGATTTGCGCGCGCCAGCGGTTGCCTGCCAGCGCCAGCAGCCGCAGGTGAAACTGCTCGTTGGTGGCAAAAAACGCATCACGCTGCAGCACCTGCAATTCCAGCCGGTCGTGCAGGGCTTGCAACTCGGCGATCTGCGCCGGGCTGGCGTGCGTGGCCACTTGGCCGGCGGCGTCGGCTTCAAGCAAGGCCATCAGGTGGTAGACCTGGGCCACGTCGTCGGCCGACATCTCGGTGACGTAGGCGCCGCGCCGCAGCTTCATCGTCACCAGCCCCTCGGCGGCCAGCACCTTCAGCGCCTCGCGCAGCGGGGTGCGGCTGATGCCGTACTCGACAGCCAGCTTTTGCTCGTCGATCCAGCCGCCTGGCTCCAACTCGCGGTTAAAGATTTGCTGGCGCAGGCGCTCGGCCACCTCCTGGTACAGGGCGCGGGCATGCAGCGGTGGGCGCGGGGTGGGCGCGGGGGAGTCAGACAAAGGCGGTGTCAGGCAAATGGGGTGTCAGGCAAACGCGGTGGCGCGGATCGGCGGGCCGGGTGGGCCGGCGCCGAAAGAAATCGAGGCTGTCAGCTTGGTGTCGCTTTTGAATTCATAATTATGCGGACGGTATCATGCGCCGCACGATGCCGATGGCGGGCCTGCCCAAGCGCAAACCTCGCCACGCCCCCAGCCTGAGGACCGCCCCATGTCGCACCCGCCCGAGTCAATCCCACTGGCCGCCGCCGCCTCGGCCGCCCCTGGCGCGGGCCCAATGGCGCCGACACGGGGCAACATGCCGGCCGGCCAATTTGCGCCCGCCACGCTGGACCAGTGGGCCCACGCTGCGGCCAAATCAGCGCCCGGCGGCGATGTGGCGGCGCTCAGTTGGGTGACACCGGAGGGCCTGACGCTCAAGCCGCTGTACACCGCCGCCGACACCGCCGGCCTGCCGTACACCGACACGCTGCCGGGCTTCGAGCCCTTTGTTCGCGGCCCGCAAGCCACGATGTACACGGTGCGGCCGTGGACCATCCGCCAGTACGCCGGGTTCTCCACCGCCGAAGAAAGCAACGCTTTTTACCGCAAGGCGCTGGCCGCCGGCGGCCAGGGCGTGAGCGTGGCCTTTGACCTGGCCACCCACCGCGGCTATGACAGCGACCACCCGCGCGTCACCGGCGACGTCGGCAAGGCCGGCGTGGCCATTGACTCGGTCGAGGACATGAAAATCCTGTTTGACCAAATTCCGCTGGATACCGTCAGCGTGTCGATGACGATGAATGGCGCGGTGCTGCCGGTGCTGGCCGGTTATGTGGTGGCGGCCGAGGAGCAGGGCGTTGCGCAAGACCAGCTCTCGGGCACGATCCAGAACGACATTCTCAAAGAATTCATGGTGCGCAACACCTATATTTATGGCCCCGAGCCGAGCATGCGCATCATCGGCGACATCATCGAATACACCGCGTTGAACATGCCCAGGTTCAACTCGATCAGTATCTCGGGTTACCACATGCAAGAGGCCGGCGCCAACCAGGCACTGGAATTGGCATTCACCCTGGCCGACGGCAAGGAATATGTCAAAACCGCGCTGTCCAAAGGTTTGGATGTGGATGTTTTTGCCGGCCGGTTGAGTTTTTTCTGGGCCATCGGCATGAATTTTTATCTGGAGATTGCCAAGCTGCGCGCCGCCCGCCTGCTGTGGTGCCGCATCATGAAAGGCTTTGACGCGAAGAACCCGAAAAGCCTGATGCTGCGCACCCACTGCCAGACCTCGGGCTGGAGCCTGACCGAGCAAGACCCGTACAACAACGTGGTGCGCACCACGGTCGAGGCGATGGCCGCGGTGTTTGGCGGAACGCAGAGCCTGCACACGAATAGTTTTGATGAAGCCATCGCGCTGCCGACCGAGTTTTCGTCCCGCATCGCCCGCAATACCCAGCTCATCATCCAGGAAGAGACGCACATCACCAGCGTGGTCGATCCCTGGGCCGGCAGCTACATGATGGAGAAACTCACCCAGGACATGGCCGATGCGGCCTGGGCCATCATCGAAGAAGTCGAGTTGATGGGCGGCATGATCAAGGCGGTTGATTCGGGCTGGGCCAAATTGAAGATCGAGGCCAGCGCGGCCGAGAAGCAGGCGCGTATCGACAGCGGCCGCGATGTCATCGTCGGCGTCAACAAATACCGGCTCAAAACCCAGGACGCGGTGGAGATACGCGAGATCGACAACGTCTCGGTGCGTGACGGCCAGATCGCCCGGCTGGCCCGCATCAAGGCGCAACGCGACAGCACGGCAGTGCAGCAGGCGCTGGCCGCGCTGACCGACGCTGCGCACAGCGGCCAGGGCAATTTGTTGGCCTTGACGATCCACGCCATGCGCCTGCGCGCCACCGTGGGCGAGGTGAGCGATGCGCTGGAAACCATTTATGGCCGCCACCGCGCCGACATCCATAAAGTCACCGGCGTTTACGCCGCCGCCTACGACTCGGCCGAAGGCTGGGACCAATTGAAAGCCGAAATCGCCGCGTTTGCCGACGCCGAAGGCCGCCGCCCGCGCGTGATGATTGCCAAGCTGGGCCAGGACGGCCACGACCGCGGCGCCAAGGTGGTGGCCACGGCTTTTGCCGACCTGGGCTATGACGTGGACATGGGCCCGCTGTTCCAGACACCCGAGGAATGCGCCCGCCAGGCGATCGAGAACGATGTCCATGCCGTGGGCATCTCCACCCTGGCCGCAGGCCACAAAACCCTGGTGCCGGCCATCATTGCCGAGCTGCGCAAACAGGGCGCCGACGACATCATTGTTTTCGTCGGCGGCGTGATCCCGCAGCAGGATTACGGGTTTTTGTACGACGCCGGCGTCAAAGGCATTTACGGCCCCGGCACGCCGATCCCGGTGAGCGCCAAAGATGTGCTGGAGCAAATCCGTGCCGCCCAAGCCGCTTGATGTCTGGTTGTGATACCGTATTACAGTATTTCAACCTGGAGCCGAGCATGACCATTTCTGTGCGCATGGACCCGGTGCTTGAGCAAGCACTCACCCAGGCCGCCAAGCGGCTGGGCGTCACCAAATCGCAATTCATCATCGATTCAGTTGAGCGTGCGCTGGACCGCAAAAACCCGTTCGAATTGATGCAGCGGCTGCAAGCCGAGGAGACGCAGGGCGTGTACCGGGTGGATGCAGCGTTCCAAGGCGAAGAGCAGCCCTACGACAGCGACGCCTCGCGCCAGCGTCTGATCGACCAACTCAAAAGCAAGCACGATGCCGGCAGCGTTGGTTGACGCCGGGCCGCTGGTGGCGCTGTTTGGCAGCGCCCAGCCGCAGCAAGCGCGCTACCAGGCGCTGTTCAAAAAAGCGTCGTCCGAGGGCTGGGCGCTGGCCACCACCTGGCCTTGCATCGTCGAGGCCAGCTACCTGGTGATGCCGCCGCAGCGCTTTGCCCTGCTGCGCTGGGTGGCCGAGGGGGGGGTGTCGGTGTTCCCGTTCGACCCGCAAGACCTGGAGCCGATGGTGGCATTGATGCGCCGCTACACCGAAACCCCGCGCACGCAGATGGATCTGGCCGATGCATCGCTGGTCTGGCTGGCGTCTGATGCCGGCATCACCACCGTGTTGACGATGGATGTGCGCGATTTCTCACGCTACCGGCTGGCCGACGGCCGCGCCTTCGACATCTTGTAGCCGATGGCCGAGCCCGATCTCACCCAAAGCCCCGGCACAAGCAGCGCCAGCA
This sequence comes from Betaproteobacteria bacterium, assembly GCA_031366635.1. GTDB lineage: Bacteria > Pseudomonadota > Gammaproteobacteria > Burkholderiales > Burkholderiaceae_C > Pseudaquabacterium. The sequence continues at coordinate 12,688 of JANLOP010000045.1, forward strand.
CCCACAGCGCCGGCACCGACCGCGCCTGCGGCTTCATGCTGGCGTTGGCGCCCGCGTCCGAGGACGATTTTGAGGCGCTGTTTGCGCTGCGCATGGCCGCGATGCGTGACAGCCTGCAGCGCCTGGGCCGGTTTGACCCACAGCGCGCCCGTGAGCGGCTGAGCCGCGCCTTTGAGCCGGCGCACACCCGCCACATCCTGCTGGGCGGTGAGCCGGTGGGCTTTGTCGTGCTGCTGCCGATGGCTGACCACCTGGTGCTCGACCAGCTCTACATCCAGCCGCAGGCCCAGCGCCGGGGCGTGGGCAGTTGGGTGATGGCCCAGGTGCTGGCCCAGGCCGACCGCCTGGCGCAGCCGGTGCGGGTGATGGCGCTCAAGCGCAGTGAGGCGAACAGCTTCTACCTGCGCCACGGCTTTGTGCTTCAGCACGAAAGTGAATGGGATTTGCACTACCTGCGCCCCGCGCCGGGGGTGGGCAATGGCTGAGCCCCAGCCCGACAACGCCGCCCACGCCGGCATCGGCCGCACACTGCCACCGCCCGACCAGGCCTTGTTCGACGCCGTCACCGGCCCGCCCGGCCCGCGCCAGCGCCGCGCCGTGGCCAAGGCCATCACGCTGCTGGAATCCAGCCGCACCGACCACCGCAGCCGGGCCGACGCGCTGCTCAACGCCCTGCTGCCGGCCAGCGGAAACGCCTTCCGCCTGGGTCTGAGCGGTGTGCCGGGGGTGGGCAAATCCACCTTCATCGAGGCGCTGGGCGTCTACCTGATCGGCCTCGGCCACCGGGTGGCGGTGCTGACGATCGACCCGTCGTCCAGCCTCAGCGGTGGCTCGATCCTGGGCGACAAGACCCGGATGGAGCGGCTGTCGATGGACCCCCGCGCCTACATCCGCCCCAGCCCCAGCAGCGGCACGCTGGGCGGCGTGGCTGAAAAAACCCGCGAGGCGATGCGGGTCTGTGAGGCCGCCGCTTACGACATCGTGATCGTCGAGACCGTCGGCGTGGGCCAGAGTGAGATCGCTGTGGCCGGCATGGCCGACATGTTTGTGCTGATGCAGTTGCCGAATGCCGGCGACGACCTGCAGGCGATCAAAAAAGGCGTGATGGAGCTGGCCGATCTGGTGGTCATCAACAAGGCCGACCTGGACGAGGCGGCAGCCACCCGGGCGCGGGCGCAGATCAGCTCATCGCTGCGGCTGATCGGCCTGCACGGCAACCCCGAGCACACGGCCCACAACCAGGCGGTCTGGCAGCCGCAGGTGATGCAGCTTTCGGCGTTGAAAGGCACGGGCCTGACTGACTTCTGGGCCACGGTGAGCCGGTTCCGTGCGCTACAAACCAAAAACCATTGCCTGGCGGGCCGCCGCCACGCCCAAGACCAGGCGTGGATGTGGGAGCGCATCGACGCCGGCCTGAAACAAGGCTTCAAAGCCCACCCGCAAGTCAAGGCCGCCCTGCCGGCGCTGACCAGCGAGGTGCGCGCCGGCCGCGTCGCCGCCTCAGTGGCGGCGCGCCGCCTGCTCGACCTGTTCATCTGACGCCAGACTGCAACACGACCACCCCGCCACCGAGGAAAACAACCATGCACGACATCCAGCAAAAACTAGAAGCCATGCGCGACCAGGCCCGCCTGGGCGGCGGTGAAAAGCGCATTGCCGCCCAGCATTCAAAAGGCAAACTCACGGCGCGTGAGCGGCTGGAGCTGCTGCTGGACGACGGCACGTTTGAAGAATGGGACATGTTTGTCGAGCACCGCTGCAATGACTTCGGCATGCAAGGCAACAAAATCCGCGGCGATGGCGTGGTCACCGGCTACGGCATGATCAACGGCCGGCTGGTATTTGTTTTCAGCCAGGATTTCACGGTCTTTGGCGGTGCGCTGTCCGAGGCCCATGCCGAGAAAATCTGCAAGGTGATGGACCAGGCGATGAAAGTGGGCGCGCCGGTGATCGGCCTGAATGATTCAGGCGGCGCCCGCATCCAGGAGGGCGTGGCCTCACTCGGCGGTTATGCCGATGTCTTCCAGCGTAACGTGATGGCGAGCGGCGTGATCCCGCAAATCAGCCTGATCATGGGGCCGTGTGCCGGTGGTGCGGTGTATTCACCGGCCATGACTGATTTTATTTTCATGGTCAAAGACAGCAGTTATATGTTTGTCACCGGCCCCGAGGTGGTCAAAACCGTGACGCACGAGGAGGTGACGGCTGAAGAACTGGGCGGTGCTGCCACCCACACCAGCAAAAGTGGTGTCGCCGACCTGGCCTTCGAGAACGATGTCGAGGCCATCCTGATGCTGCGCCGATTTTACAACTACTTGCCGCTGAACAACCGCGAAAAGCCGCCGGTGCGGCCCAGCGGCGACCGGGCCGACCGGCTGGACATGTCGCTCGATACCCTGGTGCCGGCGAATACCAACAAACCGTATGACATCAAGGAATTGATTCTGAAGGTGGTGGACGACGGTGATTTTTTTGAGCTACAACCCGATTACGCCAAAAACATCGTCATCGGCCTGGGCCGGATGGCGGGCCTGACGGTGGGCATTGTGGCCAACAACCCGCAGGTGCTGGCCGGCTGCCTGGACATCAAAAGCAGCATCAAGGCGGCGCGTTTTGTGCGGTTTTGTGACGCCTTCAATATACCGATGGTTACTTTTGTGGACGTGCCAGGCTTTATGCCGGGCACCGCACAAGAGTATGGTGGCATCATCAAACACGGCGCCAAACTATTGTATGCGTATGCTGAATGCACCGTGCCCAAGGTGACGGTGATCACCCGCAAAGCCTACGGCGGCGCTTATGACGTGATGAGCAGTAAACACCTGCGCGGCGATGTCAATTTTGCCTGGCCGAATGCCGAGATTGCGGTGATGGGCGCCAAAGGCGCGGTGGAAATCATCTTCCGCGACGACAAAGGCGATCCGGTGAAGCTGGCGGCGCGTGAGGCCGAATACAAAGCCCAATTTGCCAATCCGTTTGTCGCCGGCAGCCGGGGCTTTATCGACGATGTCATCCAGCCGCATGAAACCCGCAAACGCATCTGCCGCAGCCTGGTGATGCTGCGCGACAAAAAACTTGAGAATCCGTGGCGCAAGCACGGCAACATCCCGCTTTGAGCCGAGCAGGAGAAAAACATGTTCAGCAAAATTCTGATTGCGAATCGGGGTGAAAACGACTGCGCAGCGGACGTTTCAGCGCAGCTACATTGCGTGATGCGCGCAGCGCATGCAGGCGATTTCAACTCGATCGGGGACCGCCATGTTTAACAAGATACTGATCGCCAATCGAGGTGAAATCGCCTGCCGGGTCATCAGGGGCGCCAAGAAAATGGGCATCGCCAGCGTGGCGGTGTATTCCGAAGCCGACCGCGATGCCTTGCATGTTGAGCTGGCCGATGAAGCCGTGTGCATCGGCCCGCCGCCCAGCCGGGAGAGTTATCTGCGGGTTGACAAAATCATTGCCGCCTGCAAATCCACCGGCGCGCAGGCGGTGCACCCGGGTTATGGCTTCTTGTCCGAGAACGAGGCGTTTGCGCGCCGGGTGGAAGAAGAAGGTATTGTTTTTATCGGCCCCAAACACGCCAGCATTGCCGCGATGGGCGACAAGATCGCGTCCAAGAAACTCGCCATTGCGGCCAAGGTCAATACCATCCCGGGCTGGAACGAGGCCATCGACGCGCCCGAGCGGGCAGTGCAGATTGCCCGGGACATCGGCTACCCGGTGATGATCAAGGCCAGCGCCGGCGGGGGTGGCAAGGGCTTGCGGGTGGCGTGCAACGACAAAGAGGCATTTGAGGGTTTCAGTGCCTGCCGGAATGAGGCGCGAAACAGTTTTGGCGATGACCGGGTGTTCATCGAAAAGTTTGTTGAGAGCCCGCGCCACATTGAAATCCAGGTGCTGGGTGATTCATTTGGCAATATTGTTTATTTGCACGAGCGCGAATGCTCGATCCAGCGCCGCCACCAGAAGGTGATCGAGGAAGCACCGTCGCCGTTCATCAGCGATGCCACCCGCCAGGCGATGGGCGCACAAGCCGTGGCGCTGGCCCGGGCGGTAAATTACCAGAGTGCCGGCACGGTAGAGTTTGTCGTCGGCAAAGACCAAAGTTTTTATTTTCTCGAGATGAATACGCGGTTGCAGGTGGAGCATCCCGTCACCGAGAGCATCACCGGCATCGATCTGGTCGAGCAGATGATCCGCGTGGCGGCCGGCGAGAAATTGGCATTCACGCAAGACCAGATACCGCGCCGCGGCTGGGCGATGGAATGCCGCATCAATGCGGAAGACCCGTTTCGCGGGTTTCTACCGTCCACCGGCCGGCTCGTGCGGTTTTCACCGCCGCCGACCACGATGGCAGCCTCGCAGCCGATGCCATCGGTGAGCGACCAGGCTGGCGGCCCGGTCGAGGGCGGCGGTGTGCGGGTGGATACCGGCGTGGACGAGGGCGGCGAGATACCGATGTTCTACGACTCGATGATTGCCAAACTCATCGTGCACGGTGTGGATCGGCTGGACGCGATCCAGAAAATGCGCGCGGCATTGAATGGCTTTGTCATTCGGGGAGTGGCCAGCAATATCCCGTTCCAAAGTGCCTTGCTGGCCCATCCCAAGTTTGTTTCCGGTGATTTCAATACCGGCTTCATCGCCGAGAATTACCCGCAAGGCTTTCGCGCCGAAGACGTGCCACACGACGACCCCGATTTTCTGGTGGCACTCGCTGCGGGTGCCTACCGGCTGTACCGCGAGCGCGCATCGGGCATCAGCGGGCAGATGCCCGGCCACGGCGTGCTGGTCGGCGAGCAGTTTGTGGTGGTGGTCAAGGGGGCGGCGGGTGCGCAACGCCATGTGGCGGTTCGGGTGCAGATGCCCGCAGCCAGCGGCCTGCCGATGGCGGTGACGGTGGAAGGCGGCCCGCCCCGCCTGCTGGCGGTCGATTGGGCTTTCAGCGGCATCCGCGCAGTGGGCACGGCCAACGGCCAGCCGTTCACCGCCCAGGTTGAGCGCCACGGGCTGTGGTACCGGGTGTCGCACAACGGCCTGGCCATCGAGGCCCAGGTGATGGGCGCCCGCGCTGCCGAGTTGCTGCGCTTGATGCCCGTCAAGGCCCCGGCCGACATGAGCAAGTTCTTGCTGTCGCCGATGCCGGGGCTGCTGGTGGACGTGGTGGTCAAGCCCGGCCAGGTGGTGCAGGCAGGAGAGCGGCTGGCGGTGATCGAGGCGATGAAGATGGAAAACATCCTCAGCGCCGCGCAAGACGGCACCGTGGCCGAGGTGCTGGCGGCCAAGGGCGACATCCTGGCGGTCGACCAGCCCATCCTGCACTTCGCCTGAAAGCGGCCCACACCATGACTGACAAACCGTTCCGCATCCTCGGCATCCAGCAAATCGCCATCGGCGGGCGCGACAAGAAAAAGCTCAAAAACCTGTGGGTGGACGTGCTGGGCCTGGCTATCAAAAGCAGCTTTGTCTCCGAGCGTGAAAACGTCGATGAAGACATTTGCGCCCTCGGCAGCGGGCCGACGGCGGTGGAGGTGGATCTGATGCAGCCCATCGACCCCGACAAAAAGCCGGCGGTGCACACCACCCCGCTCAACCATGTCGGGCTGTGGGTGGACGATCTGCCCAAGGCGGTTGAGTGGATGACGGCGCACGGCGTGCGCTTTGCGCCCGGCGGCATCCGCAAGGGCGCGGCCGGCCATGACATCACCTTCATCCACCCGAAGGGCAACGACGAATTTCCGCTGGGCGGCGAGGGCGTGTTGATTGAGCTGGTGCAGGCACCGGCCGACGTGGTGGTTGCGTTGGGACAAGTGCCGTCTTCTTCGGGTTTGCTTACCCGGTAAGCGACGGTGATAATCCAGCGCGCAACACCTGCTTGGCGTGCAACACGACGCCAGAATTCATCCCTACTTTGAGGGCGAAGCGATGGCAACCGCCACCTTGACCCAAAAAGGCCAGGTCGTCATCCCGGCCGACATCCGGGCGCGCTTTGGATTGACGCCAGGCACGCAAGTTGAGTTTGTGGATGAGGGCGGCACCATCCGCTTGCTGATCCGGCGTCGCGTGGCGCCGTCGGTGCCGGCTGCGGGTTACGGCATGGTGCGCATCGATGCTGCTGCGCCCGGCGCCGGCCGCCGGCTGGCCGATTTTGACGCGGCCAGCCTGCTCGACCCGACAGGCGAATGAGCGGTGGTCGCCGTCGATACCAACATCCTGGTGCGGTTCTACGTTGACGATGTGGCCGACCCCGAGGCTGCGCGCCAGCGGCCGCTGGCCCGCACGGTGCTGCTGGATTCAGCGTCGGTTTTTGTGCCACTGACCGTGGTGCTGGAGCTGGAATGGGTGATGCGAGGGTTTTATCGCCAGGCCCCTGAAGCGTTTTGCGCGGCAATCGACCATCTGCTGGGCATGGCCCATGTCACCGTGGAGCGCTGGGAGGCCGTCAAAGACGCGCTCGAGCCACACCGCCAGGGGCTGGACTTTGCCGATGCGCTGCACTGGGCGTGTTGTGCCGGCTGCGACGCGCTGATGACGTTTGACAACCGGCGCTTTGCGCGCCGCGCCCAGCGGCTGGCCTTGCAGCCAGAGGTACGGGTGCCTGTGGCGTAGGCAGGCGGCTCCTTTGGTTCAGAAAACACGAGTTCCGTGTACACTGAAATGTATTAAATACACTGCAATTCAGCCATGAAAAACATCACCCTGAGTGCCGACGGTGCGCTGATCGAGTCAGCGCGTGAGCGCGCGTTGGCCGAAAACACCACGTTGAATGAGCAGTTCAGGCGCTGGCTGGCGGCCTACGCCCAACGTGACCAGCGGGCCCAGCGTTTTGATGCCTTGATGGCCGATCTGCGCGGCGCGGTGACAGTGGGCCGCCGGTTGACGCGCGACGAGATGAACGAGCGCTGAAATGGCGGCTGACGCCTTCATCGACACCAACGTGCTGGTCTACCAGGTCGATACGCGCGATGCCCGCAAGCAGGCGATTGCCGAGCGCATCGTGCGCCAGGCGCTGGTCACCGGCAACGCCTGCATCAGCTTCCAGGTGGTGCAAGAGTGGCTGAACACCGTCACCCGCAAGGCCGCAGTGCCGCTGGGCCTGGCGCAGGCCCAGGCTTTTCTTGACACGGTGCTGGCGCCGCTGCTGGCGGTGACGGCCAGCGTGGGCCTGTACCGCCGGGCCCTTGATTTGCAACAGCGCTGGCAGTTCAGCTTTTACGACGCGCTGATCGTGGCCGCCGCGCTGGAGGCCGGCTGCAAGCGCCTGATCAGCGAGGATTTGCAGCACGGCCAGCGGGTGGAATCGCTGGTGATCGACAACCCGTTCCGGGTTTGACGGCTCAAGCCGGGGCGTCGATGGCGGCCGCCTCACCCGCGTCGCCTGACCCGCCCGCATCCTCGCCACGCAGCAGCGCCAGCATGTCGGCCGCCCGCAGCACCGCACCGCCGCCGTCCTGCCCGGCCAGCACGCCCTCGGCCAGGGCCCGTTTGCTGTGGTGCAGCTTGACGATGCGGTCTTCAATCGAGCCCTGCGTCACCAGTCGGTAAACGGTGACCGGCCGCTGCTGGCCGATGCGGTGGGCCCGGGCGCTGGCCTGGTCTTCGGCCGCCGGGTTCCACCAGGGGTCAGTGATGATCACGTAGTCGGCCATCGTCAGGTTCAGACCGAAGCCGCCGGCTTTCAGGCTGATCAGGAAAAAATCACCCTCGCCGGCCTGGAAGGCCGCCACCCGCTGGGTGCGCTGTGCCGCCGGGGTGCTGCCGTCGAGGTACTGGTAGCGCAGGCCGGCGCTGTCCAGCCGCTCACGCAGCAGCGCCAGAAAATCGGTGAACTGGCTGAACACCAGCGCTTTGTGGCGGCCGGCCACCAGCTCTTGGGCCAGGCGCTCAAACTCCTGCACCTTGGCGCCCACCAGGCCGAGCTCAGGCGCCACCAGGCGCGGATCGCAGGCGGCGCGGCGCAGCTTGGTCAGCGCCGCCAGGACGTGCATCTGGGCCTGGCCTTCACCAGCGCCCGGGCCAGCGGCGCCGCCCGCTGCCAGCACCTGGTTGACGCTCTCTTCAGCCTGCTGGCGCAGGGCCTCCAGCAGCGCCCGCTCGCGGCTGCCGGGCACCACCTCGTGCACGATCTCGGTGCGGGCGGGCAAATCCGCCAGCACCTCGGCCTTGGTGCGGCGCAGCAAAAACGGTGCCACCAGCCGGCGCAAGCGGCGGCCGGCTTGCGGGTCGGCGTCACGCTCGATGGGCAGCGCAAAACGCTGGTTGAACTGCTCTGCGCTGCCCAGCAGGCCGGGGTTGGCAAAGCCCATGATCGACCACAGCTCGCTGAGCCGGTTCTCGATGGGCGTGCCGGTGAGCGCGAGTTTGAAATCGGCTTGCAAGGCGCTGGCGGCCTTGGCGCGCCGGGTGCCGGCGTTTTTGATCGCCTGGGCCTCGTCCAGCACGGCGCTGTGCCAGGCGCGGCTGGTGAGGATGTCGCCGTCGATCTGCAGCAGGCCGTAGCTGCACACCAGCACCTGCCCCGGGCCGAGTGCGGCCACCTGCTTGCGGCGTGCGGCCAGCCGGGCGTTGCCGGCGGCAGCGGGGTCTGCTGTGGCGTCGCCGGGCTGGCTATTGCCGGCGCTGTCGATCAGGGTGTCGGATGCAGCGGCGTTGCGCTCGCTGCTCTCGTCCTCAAGATCGGCGCTGGTGGTGATGTCACCGTACATCGCCACCTGCAAGCCGGGCGCAAAGCGGGCGGCCTCGGCCAGCCAGTTGCCGCACACCGAGGTGGGCGCAATCACCAGCGCCGGGCCGCCGGCGCTGCGGGCGATCAGCAGCGCCAGGGTTTGCAGGGTTTTGCCCAGGCCCATGTCGTCGGCCAGCACCGCGCCAAAGCCGCTGGCGGCCAGCCGCATCAACCACGTCCAGCCGCTGCGCTGGTAGTCGCGCAGATCGGCTTGCAGGGCCGCAGGCAAGTCGAACACCCGCGTTTGTGCGTGATCCCAGGCCTGGCTGCGGGCCAACCAGGCGGCATCGCCGCCCAGCGCCGGCGCGTCGGCTTGCGCGCCCCAGGCCAGCGCGGCCATCGGCGTCAGGCGCTGCAAGGCACCGGCTTTGGCGGGCGTGGTGACCACCGCCCGCAGATCGGCCAGTTGCTGGCGCAGCGTGTCGGTGAGCGCCAGAAAGCCGCCGTCGCCCAGCGCCACGTAGCGGCTTTTGCCCAGCGCCACCAAGTCGAGCAGTTGGCGCAGCCGCAGCACCTCACCGCCATCCACCACCAGCTCGCCGTCGATCTCCAGCCAATCGCCCCGGCTGGCCACACTGAGCTTGACTTGCGCCGCCGTCACCGCCTTGACCCGCAGCGACTTGCCTTTCGGCCATTCGCTGACGATCTGCGGCGCCAGCCCGGCCAGCGCCTCGACCACCGCCAGCGCCTGGTCGGGCTCGGTGAGTTGCCAGGCATGGTCACCGTCGTCCAGCCAGTCCACGGCTTTGGTCAGCGCCAGCAGGTGGGCGCGCTCGGTGGCCAGGTCGCGCCGGGTCGAGAGCGTGACGCCTTGGTGCACCGTGGTCACCCGCTCGCGGCCCAGGCCGGGGCCCAGGCGCGGGCCAAAGTCACCAAACGGCGCAGCCACCAGCCGCAGGTGAATGCCGTCGCCTTGCGGCGTCAGCTCCGCACGCAGGGCGCTGCTGGCCGGCACCTCATGGCCGGCATCGGCGTCGCTGGCGAGTTGGAAATGCGTGCCCAGCACGCGCAGCGCAGCGTCCATCTCGGCCCGTGCGGCCACCGGCACCTGCCAGCCCTGGCTGACCAGCTCAGCCACCCGCAACTGCGCCGGGGTGATGCGCAGCAGCCGGGCCCGATCAGGCCCATCGCGCACCAGCAGCACCGGCGGGCCGCTGGCCGCTTGCGGCTGGCGCACCAGGTGGCGGCGGCTGTCGATGCGCCAGGCGCTGCGGCGGCCCGGGTCATGGCCGATGCCGTCGTCATCGTCGTCATCGTCATCGTCCGGCTCGCCGTCGTCATCCCCCAAGGCAGCGCCGCTGTCATCGGGCTTGATCGGGTCGATCACCTTGAACTGCAAAAACGCATCGCGGGTCAGCACCTCCAGCATCGGCAGCGCCTCGCTCACCTCAATGAAGCGCAGCGGTGCATCTGACCAGGCCACGCTGGGGTGGCGCACCAGCGCTTGCACCGCTTGTTGCCGGTCGATCACCAGTTGGCCGCCGTAGGGCAGCTTTTTGACGGCGCGCAGCACGGCCGCGTCATGGGCCGGCAAATCGGTGCGCTTGGACAAGGTGGCCAGCGACACCGGCTTGGGCTTGCCCAGGCCGCGCACGCCGGCTTTTTGCTCCAGCGGATCGATTTTGCGGACGCGGCCCTGAGCGTCGCTTTGCACCGTCCAGATCAGCCGGTCGGCCACCGCGCCCGGGCCGGCGGCCGCCGTGCCGACCACGCCGCCGAGCGCGACGATGGCATTCAGCGCCTCGCGCCAGCGGTCCACCGGTGCGCCGATGGGAAACGGCGCTGCGGCGTCCGCCGCACTCAGCGCAATGGCAGCTTGGGCAGCTTGGGTAGCTCGGGTCGCGTGGCCGGCGCCCGGCGCCTGGCCCAGCAGCAGCGCCGCGCTGCGCCGCACCATCATCGCCAGCCAGGGTTGGCCGCTTTTCTCAAACGCCTCGGCCAGCCCGGCGGCATGCGGCGCCAGCACGGCGGGTTGCGCCGGGGTGTGGCCCAGCCAGGCCGCCAGCAGCAGGTGGTTGAGCTGCTCCAGCCCGTGCAGGCGCGCGCCTTGCAGCGGCACGAAGATGAACACTTTGGCGTTGCGCGGCGCGTCGCCCAGCCGCTGGTCGATGGCCTCTTGCCAGAGGCCCCAGAAGGTGTAGGCATCGGCATCGCGCTTGCCGGCCTCACCGGCGGCAAATTTGCGGGCTTTCGTCCACAGCGCCGGGTCGGGCTGGGCGATCAGTGCCAGCGCGTAAAACCAGGTCGTGGCCTCGGGAAACAGTTGCTTGCGCTTGCCGATCAGCGCGGCCCGCTCTTTCAACGCCAGCTCAAAGGACAGGGCGCCGGCGCGGTACCGGCCTTCGGCAATGTCGGCCGCCGCGCGCAGCGCCTGGGCCATCGGATCGTCCAGCCGCAGCAGCACGCGGCGCGCCTCGTCGCGTTGGCCGGCCAGCACCAGCCGCTCGGCCAGGAACAGCCGCGGCACATCTTGCAAAGCCTCGGGCCGGGGCTGGGTTTGTTGCAACAACCAGTCCCACAGCGGCCGGGTGTGCACCTCGCAATCGCCGCCCAGGCGGCTGACCAGGCCCACCAGCAGCCGGTCGCGCAGATCGGGCTCGATGCGCTGCCACAGCGCCCCATCGAACGGCCGCAAAAAGGCCACGGCCAGCAGGCCAGATTGCGCGGGCGACGCAATTCGGCTCAGTTGGCACAGCCGGTCAAAAAGCGCCAGCGTGCCGCCGGCATGCACGACCACGCGCAGCGCGCCGATCAGCGCGTCCTCGGTGTACAGCTCCAGGTGCCAGGTGTTGTCAAAGCGCACCAACCGGCGCCAGGCCGCCCACCACAGTGCCCGCTGCGCCGGGTTGCTCACCAGCACCGCAAAGCGCGGCCAGGCCAGCGGCGGGTCCACCCACCACGAGCCCTGGCTGCTGGTGATGGCCAGCCCGGCCTGGTGCAACTCGGCCAGCAGCTTGCGCAGCGCAGTGGGGTTGAAGCTGCTGCGGCTTGCCGTGCGGTGCGCGACCAGCAACTCAGCAAGCCGGCTGATGGGGGTCGGCGCCTGCATAAAGCACAGCCCATCGAACACGGTTTGCAGATCGGGCGGCAGTTGGCTGACGAGGTCGGCGGCAGAGGGCATGGCGGGCGGGGCGTGCGTCAGCGGGTGGGTAGCCAGTGTAAAAGCCGGGATTGACGCGGCAAGAACGCCGACCGACGGGTGCCATCGCCCGGCGTTTCCGTCCGCTCGCCGGTGGCGCGACAATCCGGCTTCCGCAAGAGGTGACTTCCATGACCGCACGCACGCTCTACGACAAGCTTTGGGACGACCATGTCATCCATTCCGAGGAGGACGGCACGGCCACCCTCTACATCGACCGCCACCTGGTGCATGAGGTGACCAGCCCGCAGGCATTCGAGGGCCTGCGGCTGGCCGGGCGCAAGGTGTGGCGCGTCAGCTCCATCGTCGCCACGGCCGACCACAACACCCCCACCACCGGCTGGGCGCAGGGCTATGACGGCATCTCTGACCCGATCAGCAAGCTGCAAATCACCACGTTGGACAACAACATCGCGGCGTTTGGCGCGGCGGCGTACTTTCCGTTTCTCGACAAACGCCAGGGCATCGTGCATGTGATCGGGCCCGAGCAGGGCGCCACGCTGCCGGGCATGACTGTTGTCTGCGGTGACAGCCACACCAGCACCCACGGCGCGTTTGGCGCGCTGGCGCACGGCATCGGCACCAGCGAGGTAGAGCATGTGCTGGCCACGCAAACCCTGCTGGCCAAGAAGGCCAAAAACCTGCTGGTGCGGGTAGACGGCGTGCTGCCCCGGGGCCTGACCGCCAAAGACATCGTGCTGGCCATCGTCGGCAAGATCGGCACGGCGGGTGGCACCGGCTACACCATCGAGTTTGGCGGCGCCGCCATCCGGGCGCTGAGCATGGAAGGCCGCATGACCGTGTGCAATATGGCCATCGAGGCCGGCGCCCGGGCTGGCCTGGTGGGGGTGGACGAGACGACGATCAATTACGTCAGAGGCCGGCCGTTTGCGCCCCGGGGCGTGGAGTTTGAGCATGCCGCCGCGCTGTGGCGCGGCCTGCGCAGCGACGACGGCGCGCTGTTTGACGCAGTGGTCGAGCTCGATGCCAGCCAGCTCAAACCGCAAGTCACCTGGGGCACCAGCCCCGAGATGGTGCTGGCCATCGATGAGCGCATCCCCGACCCCGACAAAGAAAAAGACGACACCAAGCGCAGCGCCATCGAGCGCGCGCTGGTCTATATGGGGCTGGAGCCCAACAAGTTGATCGCCGACATCCGCATCGACAAAGTGTTCATCGGCAGTTGCACCAACAGCCGCATCGAGGACATGCGCGAAGCCGCTGCCGTGGTGCGCCGCATCGGCGGGCGCATTGCCAGCAATGTCAAGCTGGCGCTGGTGGTGCCGGGCTCGGGCCTGGTCAAGGCGCAGGCCGAGGCCGAGGGGCTGGACGAGGTCTTCAAGGCCGCCGGCTTTGAGTGGCGTGAGCCGGGTTGCAGCATGTGCCTGGCGATGAACGCCGATCGGCTGGAGCCCGGTGAGCGTTGCGCGTCCACCAGCAACCGCAATTTTGAAGGCCGGCAAGGCGCCGGCGGCCGCACCCACCTGGTCAGCCCGGCGATGGCCGCAGCCGCCGCCTTGAACGGCCACTTTGTCGATATCCGACGCATCACCTGAAAAGCAACCCCACCATGATCCTCCCCCGAATTCTTCTGCTGCTGGGCGCCGTGCTCGGCCTGGCCGCCTGCAACACGATCAAAGGCGTGGGCCAGGACATCCAGAAAACCGGCCAGGTGATCGAAGGCGCCGCCAAGAAATAACCCCACCCGCGCGGCGCCACCGGTGCCGTGCGCAGGAGCCAGCATGCAAGCTTTTACCGTGCACAGCGGCGTTGTTGCGCCGATGGACCGGGCCAACGTCGACACCGACGCCATCATCCCGAAGCAATTTCTCAAAGCCATCGCCCGCACCGGCTTTGGCCCCAACCTGTTTGACGAGTGGCGCTACCTCGACAAAGGCGAGCCGGGCCAAGACCCGGCCTCGCGCCGGCCCAACCCCGACTTTGTGCTGAACCAGCCGCGCTACGCTGGGGCGTCCGTGCTGCTGGCGCGCAAGAACTTTGGCTGCGGCTCCAGCCGCGAACACGCGCCGTGGGCGTTGGGCCAATATGGCTTCCGGGCCTTGATCGCGCCCAGTTTTGCCGACATCTTTTTCAACAACTGCTTCAAGAACGGCATCCTGCCGATCACGCTGCCCGACAGCGCGGTGGCGCAACTGTTTGACGAGGTGCTGGCCTTTCCGGGCTACCCGTTGACAGTGGATTTGCCGCGCCAGGTGGTGGTCAAACCCGATGGCAGCGAGATCGCTTTCGAGGTGCAGGCCTTCCGCAAATACTGCCTGGTCAACGGTTTTGATGACATCAGCCTGACCTTGCGCCATGCCGACAAGATCAAGGCGTTTGAGGCCGAGCGGCTGGCCCGGATGCCCTGGCTCAGCCACCGCGAGCTATGAACCCGGGCGGTGCGCGCTATGAACCCCGGGCGGTGCGCGCCATGAACCCGGCAGGGCCGATGAAGCGCTGGTTCCGCCGCGTGGTGCTGGGCCGGCTGTGGCTGACCTTTCTGGTCATGGGTTTGTGTTTTTTTGCCTTTGGTGTGGGCACACTGAACTTGTTCTACCTGTTCAGCGCCAACGCCGAGTTGCTGCTCAGCCACGGCTGGATGGCGGTGATGGAGGGCGGTTTGTGGCAGTTGGCCCAGTTGCTGGCCACCGGCTACGCCTCGATTGCCGCCTACACCGTGTTCAAAGCCTGTGAATACCGCCTGGCCCACTGGCTGGCGGACGAATGAGAGACGAACGATGAAAATTGCCATCCTGCCCGGTGACGGCATCGGCCCCGAGATCATGGCCGAGGCGGTGAAGGTCTTGAACGTGCTCGATCTGCCGTTCGAGCTGGAATCCGCCCTCGTCGGCGGCGCAGCCTTTGAGGCCCACGGCCACCCGCTGCCTGAATCCACGCTGCACCTGGCCCGGGCCGCCGACGCCGTGCTGTTTGGCGCCGTCGGTGACTGGAAATACGACACGCTAGAGCGCCCGCTGCGCCCCGAGCAGGCCATCCTGGGCCTGCGCAAGCACCTCGGCTTGTTCGCCAACCTGCGCCCGGCGATCTGCTATCCCCAGCTCACGGCGGCGTCGTCGCTCAAGCCCGAGCTGGTCGCCGGCCTGGACATCCTGATCATCCGCGAGCTGACCGGTGACATCTACTTTGGCCAGCCGCGCGGCCGCCGGGTGGCGCTGGACGGCCACTTCCCCGGTGCCGACGAAGCCTTCGACACGATGCGCTACAGCCGGCCCGAGATCGAGCGCATCGCCCACGTCGCCTTCCAGGCGGCCCGGCGCCGGGCTGGCGGCGTGGGTGGCAAACGCAGCGGCAAGGTCACCAGCGTGGACAAGGCCAATGTGCTGGAGACCTTTCAGTTCTGGCGCGATGTGGTCACCGACGTGCATGCCCAGTACCCCGATGTGGCACTCGACCACCTGTATGTTGACAACGCCGCGATGCAGTTGGTCAAGGCGCCCAAGGCCTTTGATGTGGTGGTCACCGGCAATATGTTTGGCGACATCCTGAGCGATGAGGCGGCCATGCTCACCGGCTCGATCGGCATGCTGCCTTCGGCCTCACTCGACAAAAACAACAAGGGCCTGTACGAGCCCAGCCACGGCAGCGCGCCCGACATTGCGGGCAAAGGCGTGGCCAACCCGCTGGCTACAATCTTGTCGGCGGCCATGATGCTGCGCTACAGCCTGCACCAGCCCGCTGCCGCCGACCGGATTGAAGCCGCTGTCAGTGCGGTGCTGTCAGCCGGTTTGCGCACCGGCGACATCTGGTCTGAGGGCACGCAGCGGGTGGGCACGGGCGCGATGGGCGATGCGGTGGTTGCCGCGCTGGCCAAAACCACCCGGATCAAAGGCTAGCCAGCCCGGCCGTCTCGCCCCTTTCTGGCCCCGGCGAAGCGCGCCGGGCAAACCGGGGGGTCTGGCACTCAAACCAAGGTGGTTGAAATGGCACTCGTAGGATTGGTGGGCTGGCGCGGCATGGTCGGGTCTGTGTTGATGGACCGCATGCAGGCCGAGGGCGACTTTGCGCTGATCGAGCCGGTGTTTTTCTCGACCAGCAATGCCGGCGGCGCTGCGCCGGCGCTGGCCAAAAACGAAACCCGGCTGTACGACGCTTTTGATATTTCAGCGCTCAAGCGCTGCGACATCATCCTCACCGCCCAGGGCGGCGACTACACGGCCGAGGTCTTTCCAAAGTTGCGCGCCGCAGGCTGGGCCGGCCACTGGATCGATGCCGCGTCCACCCTGCGCATGGCCGGCGACGCAGTGATCGTTCTCGACCCCGTCAACCTGCCGGTCATCCAGCGTGCGCTGGCCACCGGTGGGCGCAACTGGATTGGCGGCAATTGCACCGTCAGTTGCATGTTGATGGGCGTGGGCGCGCTTTACAAAGCCGGGCTGGTGGAGTGGATGAGCACCCAGACCTACCAGGCCGCGTCGGGCGGCGGCGCTCAGCACATGCGCGAGTTGCTCACCCAGTACGGCACGCTCAATGCGTCGGTACGCGCGCTGCTGGACGACCCGCACAGCGCCATCCTCGACATCGACCGCCAGCTCATCGCCGCCCAGCGCGGCTTGTCGGCTGCCGAGACGGCGCACTTCGGCGTGCCGCTGGGTGGCTCGCTGATCCCGTGGATCGACAAGGATTTGGGGGTCGGAAAAAGCCGGGATGACGCCGGTTGGGGCATGTCCAAGGAAGAATGGAAAGGCATGGCCGAGACCAACAAAATTCTCGGCCAGGGGGAGGGATTTGGCACGGCGCCGGTGCCGGTGGACGGTTTTTGCGTGCGGGTGGGCGCGCTGCGCTGCCACAGCCAGGCGCTGACCTTCAAGCTCAAGCGCGATGTGCCGCTGGCCGACATCGAGGCCATGATCGCCGCTGACAACGCCTGGGTGCAGGTGGTGCCCAACAACCGCGAGGCCACGCTCCAACAGCTCACGCCGGTGGCGGTCAGCGGCACGATGACGATCCCGGTGGGCCGCATCCGCAAGCTGGCGATGGGGCCGCAGTACCTGGGCGCTTTCACCATCGGTGACCAGTTGCTGTGGGGCGCGGCTGAGCCGCTGCGCCGCATGCTGCGCATCCTGGTGGCTGCCTGATGCGCGGGCGGTGGTGGCGGGGCCACACTTTGGCGGGCCAGCCGCTGCTGGCGTGGCAAGATCGCGGGCCGGTGAGAAACGATTGCAACCGGTTGGCTTGATGTCAGGCTTTGCATGAGCTTGTCAGCCTATCTGCTGGCTGTTATTGTGATTTCTGATCATTTTCGTGAATCTGGCGTGCTGCCAGGCGGACACCCGGGCGCACGCCCGGCGCCTGAAAACCGCCTCTGGCAGCGGGCCTGTTGCGGGCTTGCTGGTGCTGTTGTGGAGACGCCTTGAAAAACCGCCCCTTTCTTGCCGCCCGCACGACGCTGGCCATCGCTGCGCTGGCGGCCTTGAGCGCCGTGGCGCCGCCCGCGCAAGCGCTGGGCGTTGGACGGCTGAATGTGCAGTCGGCGCTGGGCGAGGGCATGCGGGCCGAGATCGACATCACCAGCCTGTCGTCGGATGAGGCGGCGTCGCTGGCGGTGCGCATCGCCTCACCCGAAGCCTACCGGGCGGCTGGTGTCGATTACAACGCGGTGCTGGCGGGGGCCCAGGCCGTGGTGGTGCGGCGCGCCGATGGCCGGGCATTTTTGCGTTTGAGCAGCGACCGAGCGGTGCAAGAACCGTTTGTTGAGCTGATCCTGGAGGTGAACTGGGCCTCGGGCCGCCTGGTGCGCGAGTTCACCTTGCTGTTTGACCCGCCCAGCAACCGCGCCGCGCCGCCGTTGCTGGCGGCCGCGCCCGTCAGCCCGCTGATCGGCGCCGCGCCGCTGCCGGCCGCCGGTGACGGCGCAGCGCCGGCGCCGCGAGCAGCACCGCGCGCCGCACCGCTGCCGCGCCCGCCCGCGCCGTTGGGGGTGGCCGCAGCG
>JANLOP010000053.1:0-16462 GCA_031366635.1 Betaproteobacteria bacterium
CAGGCAGCGCGGCAGCGTCCACCGGCACAGCGCAATGGCCGCAAACGCGCCGCAGCAGCCGCTGCGCGAGCACGCCATTGATCGCCGACGAAAAGGTGTAGGCATCGATGCCGAACTGCTCGAAGCGCCCGACCACATCGAACACGGTGTTGGCATGCACGGTGGTGAAGACCAGGTGGCCGGTGAGGGCGGACTGGACCGCGATCTGGGCGGTCTCCGGGTCGCGCACCTCTCCCACCATGATCTTGTCCGGGTCGTGGCGCAGGATGGAGCGCAGGCCGCGTGCAAAGCCCAGCCCCTTTTTCTCGTTGACGGGGATCTGCACCACGCCGGCCAACTGGTATTCCACCGGGTCTTCGATGGTGATGATCTTTTCGTGGCCGCCCAGAATCTCGGTGATCGCGGCGTACAGCGTGGTGGTTTTGCCGCTGCCGGTGGGGCCGGTGACCAGCAGCATGCCGTGCGGTGCCCGCGCCAGCGCCACCAGGGTTTGGCGCAGGCCGGGCGCAAAGCCCAGCGTGGCCAGCGTGAGCGGGCCGGTGCCGGGGGCGATGCGGCTGCGGTCCAGCACCCGCACCACCGCGTCCTCGCCAAAAATGCTGGGCATGATGGACAGCCGGAAGTCGATCTCCCGGCCCTGCACCCGCAGCTTGAAGCGGCCGTCCTGCGGCAGCCGGCGCTCACCGATGTCGAGCTCGGCCATCACCTTCAGCCGCGAGACGATTTGCTCGGCCTGCGCCGCGCCGTCGATGCGGCGCATCGGCTGCATCACGCCGTCCACCCGCAGCCGCACCTGGGCGCCTTGAGGCTGGGTTTCGATGTGGATGTCGCTGGCGCCGTCTTGCAGCGCGTCAAACAGCACGGCATCGAGCAGGCGCACCGCCGGGCTGGTCTCAGCGCCCAGGCCGGCCAGGGTCAGCTCTTGGGCGGCGCCGGGCTGGCCGCTGAACGGGCCCGCGATACCGCCACGGTTGGCA
Organism: Betaproteobacteria bacterium; assembly: GCA_031366635.1. Classification (GTDB taxonomy): domain Bacteria; phylum Pseudomonadota; class Gammaproteobacteria; order Burkholderiales; family Burkholderiaceae_C; genus Pseudaquabacterium. The sequence goes on from JANLOP010000053.1 coordinate 978, forward strand.
TCACCGTCCAGCACGTCCAGCGCGTCCAGCGCCCGGCCGTCGGTCTCGCCCTGGGCCAGCCAGGCGTCGAGTGCGGCGCTGTCGCAGCGCCACCAGTGCAGTGGCCCGGCCAGGCGCGACTCGGCCGCCTGCAGCAGCAGCGCGTCGGCCGGCCGGTCGGCCAGCAGGCCCTGGCCACCGTCGGGCGCCAGCGCCAGCAGCGCCCGGTGCCGCACGGCCTGGGCCTGCGGCCAGCGCACCCGGTCAAAGCGCAGATCGGCCGCAGCCACGCTCACTGAACCGTCTCCATCAGCGTGAAGATCGGCAGGTACATCAGCACCACGATGCCGCCGATCACCACCCCCATCACCAGCATCAGCACCGGGTTGACGAGGCGGGTGACCAGATCGGACAAGCGGCCGATCTGCTCATCGTGGAAGGCGGCGGCGCGCGTCAGCATGGCCGGCAACTCGCCGCTGTGCTCACCCACGCGCAGCATGCGCCAGGCCACCGGCGTGGCCAGTTGCTGGTCTTGCATCGCCTGCGACAGGCGCTGGCCGCTGTGCACCTGGCGCAGCACCTGGGCCAGCGCCGGGCGCAGCGGCGGCGCCAGCACAGCGTGCAGCAGGCCCAGCGCGGCCGGTGCCGGCACGCCGGCGCCCAGCAACAAGCCCAGCGCCCGGTACAGCCGGGCCAGCGCCACCAGGCGCAACTGCGGGCCCAGGCCGGGCAGGCGCCACAGCAGCGCGGGCAGCGCCGCCCGGCTGGCCGGCAGCCGCCAGGCCAGCGCCGCGCCCAGCGGCAGGGCCAGCGCGGCGGCCAGCGTGCCGACCGGGTGGCCCGCGGCCAGCACGCCCAGATCGATCAGCCAGCGTGAGGCCAGCGGCAGATCGCGGCCCAGCCCGTCAAACACCCCGGCAAAGCGCGGCAGCACATAGAGCAGCAAGAACAGGATCACCGCACCACCGGCGCCCAGCAGCAGCAGCGGGTAGACCAGCGCGGCGCGCAGCCGGCTTTGCAGCGCGTCGCGCCAGGCCAGGTAGGCGGCATGGTGGCGCAGCGTGGCGGTGAGCTGGCCGCTGCGCTCACTGGCGGCCACCAGCGCGATGAACAGCGCATCAAAAGCCTGCGGCGCCTGCGCCAGCGCGGCCGAGACCGGCAGGCCGTCGCGCAGCGCGCCGGTCACTGCATCGAGCGTGGCGCTGGCCCGGCCGCCGGCGTCTTTTTCACGCAGCGTCTGCAAGGCGTCGAGCAACGGGATGCCGGCCTCCAGCAGCACCGCCAGCTCCTGGCTGAACAGCCGCAGGTCCAGCCCGGCCGCCGCGCGCCAGCCGCCGCTGGCAGCGGCGCCAGCGGGCGCGGCGGCGCTGCCGCGCACGGCAGGATCGGGCTTGACCGACAGCACCTGCGCCGGGTGCAGGCCCAGCGCGGCGCTGACGGCCAGCGCGCTGTCGGCCTGCACCCGCACCTGGCGCACCCGGCGTACCCGGCCGACGGCGCCGGCCGGGTCAAGAACCTGGGCGATAAAGGCCGGCATCGTGGCCTACCAACTGACGACGTCGGCGTCGTCGCCGTCGCCACCGGGCTGGCCGTCGCGGCCGTAGGACTGCAAATCAAAATCGCCGTGCTGGCCCGGTGCGCGGTACAGATATGGCCGGCCCCAGGGGTCGGCCGGCACCGCCTTGGCCAGGTAAGGCCCGGCCCAGCGCGGCTCATCGGCCGGGCGCAGCACCAGGCCGGCCAGGCCTTGCTCGGTACTGGGATAGCGGCCGGTGTCGATGCGGTACTGGTCGAGCGCTTTTTGCAGCGCATCGATCTGCGCCCGGGTGATTTTGGTTTCTGATTTGCCGATCTGGGCAAACAGCTTGGGCCCGACATAGCCCGCCAGCAGGCCGATGATGACCATCACCACCAGCAGCTCCAGCAGCGTGAAGCCACGGCGGAAGGGCGGCAGCGGGATGAATTTGACAGTGGGTGAAGTGAGCAAAGCGGGCACGGTGCGGTGGGCGGAAGCAGCAGACCGTTCAGCCTACGCAGCGCTTGTGACAGGGCAAAGAAGCGCCCCGCGCCCGGTGCGGGCTTGATGGGCCGAACGGACCATGGCGGGCCGGTGCTGTCACAGCGCGCCCATCGCAGCGGCCTAAAGTGGCGCGCATGAAACGCTTCTTGATGCTGGCCGCTTGCGCGGCGTTGGCCGGCCCGGCTTTGGCCACGGGCCCGGTCACCGGGTTCATTGTTCAATTGCGCGCCGAGCCGGGTGCGCTGGCGGTCGCCAGTGCCGCTGCCATCACCAGCGCTGGCACCCAGCAGGCGCCATCGGTGTCGCGTGACGGCCTGCTGCCGCTGGCCATTGAGCGCTCGCTGGGCGGGCGCTGGCACCGTTTGCTGCTGCCCGCCACACCGGGCGGCGAATCTGCCCGCAGCACCGAGGCCCGGTTGCGCGCCGACCCGCGGGTGCTGTCGGTGGTGCCCGACGTGCGCGAGCAGCGGCAGGACGTGACGCCGGCCGATCCGCGCTTTGGCGCCCAGTGGTGGTTGCAGGCGGTGGCCGCCGGCAACACCGGTGCGGCCGGCTTTGCCAAGGCCTGGGAGCGCAGCACCGGCGTGGCCAGCCGGGCCAACCCGGGCGCGGTGGTGGCGGTGCTGGACTCGGGCATCACCTCGCACATCGAGACCAATGCCCGGGTGCTGCCGGGCTACGATTTTGTCGCCGATCCGGTCTACGCCGGCGATGGCAACGGCCGCGACAACGACCCGTCCGACCCGGGCGACGCCATCACCGCCGCCGACCGCCTGGCCCAGCCCGACAAATTTGGCGGCTGCCCCGACGCGCTGCGCTCAAGCTGGCACGGCACCACCATCGCCGGCCAGTTGGCGGCCGTCAGCAACAACAACGAGGGCGGCGCGGCGGCCAACTGGCAGGGCCTGGTGCTGCCGGTGCGGGTGGCGGGCAAATGCGGTGCGGCGGTGAGCGACATCATCGACGGCCTGCGCTGGGCGGCGGGCCTGGCGGTGGCCGGCGTACCCGCCAACCCCAACCCGGCGCGGCTGATCGTGTTGAGCTACGGCGGCGTGGACCCCTGCGACCGCAACAGCGCCACGCCGGCCATTGCCGACACCGCCCGGCTGTATGAATCGGCGCTGGCCGAGGTGCGGGCCGCCGGCGCGCTGGTGTTTGTGGCGGCCGGCAACCAGCAAGGCAGCGTGGGCCGGCCGGCCAGTTGCGCGGGCGCGTTTGCGGTGGCGTCGGTGAACCGCGAGGGCTTCAAGGCGGGGTACTCCAACTTCGGGCCGGCCGTGGCGCTGGCCACGCCGGGCGGCGACGGCGCCAGGGGCGGCCCGGGTGGCGGCGCGTGTGAAAGCGGCGCCGCCGATCTGCGTGACAGCGGCATCGTCTCGACCGGCAACCTGGGCGACACCAGCCCGGGCGCGGCGGGCTATGTCAGCGCATCGGGCACCAGCTTTGCCGCGCCGGCGGTGGCGGCGGTGGCGTCTCTGATGTGGGCGGTGAACCCGGCTTTGACGCTGGCCCAGATCGAACAAGGCCTGGTCCTGACCGCCCGGCCGCATGTGGCCGTGCCGCTGCTGGGCAACTGCGCGGCAGACAACCCCGGCCGCTGCGCCTGCACCACCAGCACCTGCGGCGCCGGTTTGCTGGACGCCGACCAGGCGCTGGCTTATGCCGCCGCACCGGCCACGTATTTGCTGCCGGTGCGCACGGGGGTGACTTTGGCCGATGACAAGCTGCGCGCCTGCGCGCTGGCGCTGGGCCGGGTGGTGGACCCGGTGCCTGCGCCTGCGTCTGCACCCGCACCGGCGTCTGCGCCAACCGCAACGCCTGTCCAGAGCGGCGGCGGCGCTGGCGGTGGTGCAACAAGCACCGGCTTCACGCTGTTGCTGGCGCTGGCGGTATGGCTGCTGGCGCGTCGGCCGCTGCAACGCTGACTTACCCCCGCTCCCGCACGCGGGAGAGGGTCGGGGTGAGGGTGTCGCTCACCGACATCGGCACCGGCGCCATTGCACCCGTGCGCACCCGCGCCCGCAGCGCTGACCAGTCGGTGATCTGCAGCCGGCCGTTGGCATGCTCGACCAGCGCGGTCAGGCTCTCCACCCAGTCACCGTCGTTGCAGTACAGCACGCCGTCGATGTCGCGCATCTCAGCGTGGTGGATGTGGCCGCAGACGACACCGTGCATGCCGCGCCTGCGCGCCTCGCGCGCCACCGCCACCTCAAAATCACTGACATAGCTGACGGCGCGCTTGACCTTCAACTTCAGGTAGGCCGACAAGCTCCAGTACGGCAGTCCGAGGCGGGCGCGAATGCTGTTCAAGCCCTGGTTCAACTTCAGCGTCACGCCGTAGGCCGAGTCACCCAGGTAGGCCAGCCATTTGGCGCACTGGATCACGCCGTCGAACAAATCGCCGTGGGTGATCCACAGCCGGCGGCCGTCGGCGGTGGTGTGCACCGCGTCCTGCACCACCTCGACCCCGCCAAAGGTGTGCTCCAGGTAGCGCCGGGCAAACTCATCGTGGTTGCCGGGCACAAATACCACCCGTGTGCCTTTGCGCGCCTTGCGCAGAATTTTTTGCACCACGTCGTTGTGCGACTGCGGCCAATACCAACTGCGGCGCAATTGCCAGCCGTCGATGATGTCGCCCACCAGATAGAGCGTGTCGCACTCCACCTGCTTCAGAAAGGCCAGCAGTGCCTGCGCCTGGCAGCCCGGCGTGCCCAGGTGCAGGTCAGAGATCCAGACGGTGCGGTAGTGCAGCGGCGGCGCTGTCGCGGTGCTGTGCGGGGCCGGGCGGCTGCTGTCGGCCATCATGTCGTCGGTCGGCATGGAGGGTCATGTTCACGCCGGGGCGTGACAGGGGCACGGCAGGCCGGTGTCAGGACGGTGACAAGCGCACCGCGCCGCGCCGCGCCACCGGCTACGGTGTGGCCTGGCGTCGGCTGCGGCCGTCGCGCTCATTGAAGTTCTTCAAATAGATGAGCGCGGCCAGCATGAAATCCTTCCAGCCCCGGCTTTTCTGGTGCAGCGGCTCGTGGCAGACCGAGCGCAAATGCGCCAGGGTCAGCGCCGTGCCAAAGCGCAAGTTCAGCTTGTCCAGCGTGGCCTCGGGCGCCAGCAGCAAATCTTCGAAGCTCATTTGCACAAACGGCAACTGGTGCTCGGTCAAGAACTGCAGGTTGCTTTGGGTGATGCCGCCGTTGTAGTCGCGAGTGAAGCCAAAGCTCTGCACATGGCGGCGCGTATTGGCCGATATCCAGGCCTGGGTGGTGTCGCGCGTCAGCACCAGAAAGGTGGTGGTTTTCAAGTCCAGCACCTGCGCCCAGACGCGGATGGTCCAGGTCAGCCGTGGGTCTTTCCACAGCCAGGGCTGGTGTTGCTGGCAATCGGCGACAAATTGGCGGTACGGCGCCAGCTCAAGCCCGGCGGCACGCTGCGCGATGTCGTTCACCTGCTGCGGGCTGAAGTGGTGCTCATGGTTCAACCCCGGCGACAAGGCCTTGAGGAGTTGGTTGTTCAGCGCCACCAGGTTGACGTTCTCGAAGGTGTTGTAGTCGGGCTTGTGCATGGTCTCGGCGCCCAGCCAGCAGCCGGCCTGGCCGAGCAGGGCCGAGAAGACCGAGCTGCCGGTCCAGCCGTGGGTCAGCACGATGATGTTGTTCATGTTGTGGTTTTCCAGGTTGTCAATTTTCAGGTGGCCAGCAGCTTGGCGCCCACGCCCACCAGCACCGCGGCGATGGCCAGTCGCAGCCAGTGCTCGGCCACCTTGTCACCCAGCACCGAGCCGAGCAGCACGCCGGGGATCGAGCCCAGCAGCAGGTTGGCCAGCAGCCGCCAATCGACATGGCCCATCAGCAGGTGGCCGGTGCCGGCCACCAGGGTGAGCGGGATGGCATGCACGATGTCGGTGCCCACCAGCACGGCGGGCGTCATGCGGCGCGGGTACAGGGCCAGCAGCAGCACCGCGCCCAGCGCACCGGCACCAATCGAGGTCAAGGTCACCAGCCCGCCCAGCAGCGCGCCGGCCAGCACCGTCAAGCCCGGCTGGGCGCGCTTGAAAGGCACCGGTGCCCGCGTGCGCAAGGCGTCGCCCACGGCATGGGTGTGTTTTTTAAAGACCAGCGCCAGCGCGGTGAGCAGCAGCACCGCGCCCAGTGCGTCCAGCGTCAGCCCCTGTTTGATCTGCTGCATGCCAGCGCGTTGCAGCCACAGCAAGGTCAGCACCGACGCCGGCAGGCTGCCCAGCGCCAGGCGCCGCACCACCGGCCAATCGACCCGGCCCTGGCGGTGCTGCACCGCGCCGCCCGCCAGCTTGGTGATGGCGGCAAACCACAGGTCGGTGCCCACCGCAGTGGCCGGTGCCACGCCAAACAGCAACACCAGGATCGGCGTCATCAACGCGCCGCCGCCCACGCCGGTAAGGCCCACCAGCAGGCCCACGCCCAGGCCGGCGGCGCCATTCCACCAGCCCATCAGCGGGCCGTCACGCAATGCAGCCCAGCGCGCGCAGCTTGCCAATCACCGCGTCGGCGGCTTGCTCGGCCGTGCACTGGGCGGTGTCGATGCGCAGCGCCGGCGCCTCGGGTGCCTCATACGGCGAGTCGATGCCGGTGAAGTTGCGCAGCTCACCGCGCCGGGCCTTTTGATACAGGCCTTTGACGTCGCGGGCCTCGGCATCGGCCAGCGCGGTATCGACATGCACCTCGATGAACTCACCGTCGGCCAGCAGACTGCGTGCCAGCGCGCGCTCGGCGCGGAACGGCGAGATGAAGGCGGCGATCACGATCAGCCCGGCGTCGACCATCAGCCGCGCCGTCTCGGCGACACGGCGGATGTTCTCCACCCGGTCAGCGTCGGTGAAGCCGAGGTCGCGGTTCAGGCCGTGGCGCAGGTTGTCGCCGTCCAGCAGGTAGCTGTGGCGGCCTTGTGCATGCAGGCGCATTTCAACCAGGTTGGCAATGGTGCTCTTGCCGGCGCCCGACAGCCCGGTGAGCCAGACCAGCGCCGGCCGCTGGCCGAGCAGCGCGGCGCGCGCCGCTTTGTCCACGTCCACCGGCTGCAGGTGGATGTTGTGCGCCCGGCGCAGCGCAAAGTGCAGCAGGCCGGCGGCCACGGTGGCGTGGCTCAGCCGATCGATCAGGATGAAGCCGCCGGTCTCGCGGTTGTCGGTGTACGGATCAAAAGCGACCGGCCGGTCCAACGCCAGATTGGCCACGCCGATCTCACCGGACAGCAGCGTCTTGGCCGCCAAATGGGCCTGGGTGTTGACATCGAGCTGGTATTTGGGCTCGGCCACCGTGGCATTGACGGTGCAGCCGCCCAGCTTGAGCAGGTAGGGCCGGCCCGGCAGCAAGGGCTCGTCGCCCAGCCACACCAGCGTGGCCTGAAACTGGTCGGCCACCTCGGCGGGGTGATCGGCGCTGCTGATCATGTCGCCGCGCGAGATGTCGATCTCGTCGGCCAGGGTCAGCGTGATCGACTGGCCGGCCACTGCCAGCGCCAAATCACCGTCGGCGCTGACGATGCGCGCCACCGTGCTGTCACGCCCCGACGGCTGCACCCGCACCCGGTCACCGGGCCGCACACTGCCGCTGGCCAGCGTGCCGGCAAAGCCGCGAAAGTCCGAATGCGGCCGGTTCACCCACTGCACTGGCAGGCGCAGCGCGGCGGCGGGGTGGGCCGGGTCGGCCACCAGCGCCGTCTCCAGGCTGCCCAGCAAGGTGGGGCCGCCATACCACGGCATGCACTCGCTGAGGCTGAGCAGGTTGTCGCCCCGCAACGCCGACAGCGGGATCGGCGTTGTGTCGTGCAGCCCGATCAGCGCGCCATACCGGCGGTAGTCGCTGACGATGGCGTTGAACACCGACTCGTCGTAGCCCACCAGGTCCATCTTGTTGATCGCCAGCACCACCGTGCGGATGCCCAGCAGGCGCACCACGTGGCTGTGCCGGCGGGTTTGCGTCAGCACGCCCTTGCGGGCGTCCACCAGCACGATGGCCAGATCGGCGGTGGACGCGCCGGTGACCATGTTGCGGGTGTACTGCGCATGGCCGGGGGTGTCGGCGACGATGAACTTGCGGCGCGCGGTGCTGAAGTAGCGGTAGGCGACATCGATGGTGATGCCCTGCTCGCGCTCGGCTGACAGGCCGTCCACCAGCAGCGCGAAGTCGATCTCGCTGCCCTGCGTGCCCCATTTTTTGCTGTCGGCTTGCACGGCGGCCAGTTGGTCATCAAACAGCGCGTTGCAGTCAAACAGCAGGCGGCCGATCAAGGTGCTTTTGCCGTCGTCCACGCTGCCGCAGGTGATGAAGCGCAGCAGGTCTTGCTCAACCGGCAAAGCGGCCTGGGTGCTGGACGCCGGGTGGTGGGCTTGGGTGAGCAGCCGCATCAAAAATACCCCGCTTGCTTTTTCATCTCCATCGACGCCGCGCTGTCGTGGTCGATCATGCGGCCCTGGCGCTCACTGGTGCGGGCCAGCAACAGCTCCTGGATGATGGCCGGCAGCGTGTCGGCGTCGCTCTCGACGGCGCCGGTCAGCGGGTAGCAGCCCAGCGTGCGGAAGCGCACTTTTCGCAGCATCGGCACCTCACCGGGATGCAGCGGCAGTCGGCTGTCGTCCACCATGATCAGCGCGCCGTCGCGCCGCACCACCGGGCGCTTGGCGGCCAGGTACAGCGGCACCACGGCGATGTTTTCTTGCTGGATGTACTGCCAGATATCCAGCTCGGTCCAGTTCGACAGCGGAAAAACGCGCAGCGATTCGCCTGGGTGCTTGCGGGTGTTGTACAGCCGCCAAAGCTCAGGCCGCTGCTGCTTCGGGTCCCAGCGGTGCTGGGCGCTGCGCAGCGAGAAAACACGCTCTTTGGCGCGGGATTTTTCTTCGTCGCGCCGGGCACCGCCAAAGGCCGCATCAAAGCCGTGCAGGTCAAGGGCCTGGCGCAGGCCTTGCGTCTTCCACAGGTCGGTGTGCACCTGGGCGCCGTGCTCAAACGGGTTGATGCCGGCCGCAGCGGCCTCGGGGTTGTGGTGCACCAGCAAATCCATGCCGGCATCGCGCGCAGCCTGGTCGCGCAGCGTGTACATGGCGCGGAACTTCCAGGTGGTGTCCACATGCAGCAGCGGAAACGGCGGTTTGGCCGGGAAAAACGCCTTGCTGGCCAGGTGCAGCATGGTGGCGCTGTCTTTGCCGATGGAGTACAGCATCACCGGCCGCCTGCACTCGGCCACCACCTCACGCAGGATGTGCATGCTTTCGGATTCCAGCCGCTGCAAATGGGTGAGCTTCATCCCGCGATGATGGCGCGGCGCCGTGACACGGCAGTGACTGGTTTGTGTCAGTGTCCTGTTTCAGGCGCCGCCGGTGTCACTGGCGGGCGCGGGCGGGGCCGCGCCCTTCGGGCTGGCAGTCAGGCGGTCAGGCCGGTTGGCTGGTTTGCGGGTTCGCCGGTTGGCCGGTGCGGTAATCCGCCAAATCCGGTAGCCGCGTCATCTGCCAGTAGTCCACCAACCGCCACGGCATCGGCGAGAACACCCGGCCGCTGTCATTGCGGTACCAGTTGCGCATGCCGGGATGCGTCCACACCAGTTCGGCATGCTCGGCGTCCACCCGGGCGTTGTAGTGGTCGTGTGCCGGTTGATGCACTTCGATCTCGTGCAGCCCGCCTTCGATCATTTCGCGCAGCAGGCCGGTGACGTAGCGCACCTGGCACTCTGAGACAAAGATCAGGCTGCCGCCGTGCGCCAGGCCGGTGTTGGGGCCGGTGAGCACAAACAGGTTGGGGAAATCGGGCACGGTGATGCCGAGGTAGGCCTTGGGGTTGTCTTCGCCCCAGGCTTGCGCAATGGTGATGCCGCCCCGGCCTGTCACCTGCATCGGCCCCAGCATCTTGCCGGGCTCAAAGCCGGTGGCCAGCAGGATCACATCCACCGGGTGCTGCACGCCGGCGGCGTCCACCACGGCGTGGGCCTCGACATGGTGCACGGCCTCGGTCACCAGTTCGACATTCGGCCGCTTCAGCGCGGCATACCAGCCGTTGTCGATCAGGATGCGCTTGCCGTACGGCGGGTAGGTGGGCAGGCATTTTTCGATCAGGTCGGGCCGCTCAGTCAGTTCTCCCACCAGGTAGTCGGTGAGCTGCTGGCGTTGTTTGTCGTTGCGGTAATTCATCGCCCGCCCGGGGTGCGGCCAGGCCGGATCGCGCCGCACGGTGGGCAGCAGGCCGTCACCAAAGCGCCACATCAGGCCAAAGCGGTACCAGGCGTAGTAATGCGGCACGTGGTCGAGCAGCCAGCGGTCGTCGGCGCTCACCGTGCCGTGGTAGTCCTGCGGTGGCCTGGCCCACTGCGCCGAGCGCTGGAAGACGGTGACTTTTTTGGCCTCGGCCGCCACGCTGCGCAAAAACTGCATCGCGCTGGCCCCGGTGCCGATGATGGCGACGGATTTGCCGGCCAGCGACACCGCGTGCTGCCACTGCGCCGAGTGCCAGTGCGCGCCGGCAAAACTGTTGATGCCCGGGATCGAGCCCAGCTTGGGCCGGTTGAGCTGGCCCACGGCGGTGATCACCGCATCAAACCAGCGGGTTTGCGGTTCGCCGCCGATGCTTTGCAGCGTGGCTTGCCACTGCCGCCGGCCGGCGTGCCAGACCAGCGCAAGGGCCTCGACGCCAAACGCGATGTGCGGGCGCAGGCCCAGCTCGGCCGTCACCCGGCGCTGGTAATCCCAGACCTCATCGCGTTTGGAGTAATTGCTGGTCCAGCCCGGGTTGGGCGCAAACGAGTACGAATAAAAATGATTCGGCGTGTCCACCCCGGCCTCGGGGTAGTCGTTTTCCAGCCAGGTGCCGCCGACGTCGGCGTTTTTCTCGATCACCTCAAAGCCGATGCCGAGCTGCTTGAGCCGGTGCGCCGCGCACAGGCCCGAGAAGCCGGCGCCTACCACCAGCACCTTGAAGGTCGCCAGCCGGTCCGCCGGCGGCGGGCTGCGCCAGGCCAGCGCCCGGTCGCGCAAGCCCATTTCCTCCAGCGCCATCGGCACGTACTCGGCGGGCAGGTTCTCGCCCAGGCAGACGCGCATCAGCGCCAGCATCTGCGCGTCGGACGGCAGCGGCGGCAGGGTGCGGGCGCCGCTGGCCAGCTCGTCCAGCACCTGCGCCAGTGCGTGGCGCACCGTTTGCTGGGCCTCAGGCGCCAGGCCGCCGCTGGGCTCGGCAAAAATCGAGATGTCGCGCTTCGGGCAGAAAGGGTCTTGCAGCCAGCGCGGGTCTTGGCTGATCTGCGCCAGGCACATCAGCAAAGTGGGCACCGATGCGGCTTGCAGCGCGGCGTCGCGGCGGGGGTCGGTCATGCGGGCGGTCTCCTGGGAGGCTGTCGGGCTTTGAGGCGGGCAAATGGGCTTGATCGGCCACGGTAGCGAAAATCCACGCGCCGGCCGTCACGTGGGTGACGGGCGCTGTCGCCGCCATTGGCGCGCGTACGGGATCGGGATCGGCCTCGGACACTCGGCGTCGCGCCGGGCGCCCGCACCGGCTCGCGCACAATCGACGCGGCATGCCGCCCGACCCTGCCGTCCCCGCAGCCGCCAATCCGCTGGCCACCGCTGCCACGCCAGTCGATCCGCACTCGCTGGCCGCACTGCGCCAGCGCTTCGGCGCCAACCACCGCTGGTGGGTGCTGGTCACGGTGATGATCGGCAACATGGCCGCGCTGATGGCGGCCACCACCATCAATGTGGCGGTGCCGGCCATCAGCCGGCAATTTGGCCTGGGGCCGCAAGACGCGCAGTGGCTGGCCACCAGCTTCATGGGCGCGATGACGGTGTCGATGCTGGCCACGCCCTGGCTGCTGCAGCGCCTGGGCTACCGGCGCTGCTACGCGCTGATGTTGCTGCTGCTGGGCGCGGGCGGCATGGCCGGTGGGCTGTCGCCTTACTTTGGCGCGGTGCTGGCGATGCGGCTGGTGGAGGGCCTGGCAGCGGGCGTGCTGCAAACCATCCCCGGCGTGATCATCATGCATGCCTTTGCCCGCCACGAGCAGGGCCGGGCAATGGGCTTGTTCGGCTTTGGCACGGTGCTGGCGCCGGCGCTGGGCCCCAGTGTGGGCGGCTTGCTGGTGGACGGTTTTGGCTGGCGGGCGGTGTTTTTCTTCGTGCTGCCTTTTTGCGTCGTCGCCGCGTTGCTGGCGCGGCGCTGCCTGCCGCACAGTGCGCCGGGTGGCCTGCCGGTCGATGGCCAGGCCAGGCCGCCCGATGGCTGGAGCTTGCTGATCCTGACGGGCCTGCTGCTCTCGCTGCTGAACGGCCTGGTCACGCTGCACGGCGCGCAACCGCTGTGGGGCTGGGCCCAGTTGGCATTGGCCGGCGCGCTGCTGGCCGGTTTCATCGGCCGCCAGCGCCGGGTGGCCACACCGCTGATGCAGATGCAGCTCTACGGCCACCCGGTGTTCCGCCGCGCGGCGCTGGTGGCGCTGATTTACGGCGCCGGCTTGTTTGGCTCCACCTACCTGCTGCCGCTGTTCATGCTGGTGGCGCTGGGCCTGCCGGCGTCCACCGTGGGCTCGGTGCTGCTGCCGGCCGGGCTGGCGCTGGCCATCACCATCCCGCTGGCCGGCCGGCTGGCCGACCGCGCGCCGCTGTACCGCACGCTGACCCTCGGCCTGCTGGTGATGACCGGCTCATTCGCGGTGATGGTGGGTGTGGGCCTGGCCACCGCGCTGCTCTGGGTCACCGTTTGGGCGGTGCTGGGCCGCATCGGCCTGGGCTGTGTGATCCCGTCACTCAGCCTGAGCGCGATGCGGGTGCTGGACACGCCGCAGATCGCCGCCGGTGCCAGCACGATGAACTTTTTGCGCCAGTTTGGCGGCGCGGTGGGCGTCAACGGCGTGGGCGTGCTGCTGGCCTGGCGTCAGCAGGCCCATGCCGCACTCGGCGCCGCCGGCACCCTGCGGGCGTTTCACGAGGTGTTTGTGCTGCTGGCGCTGCTGACGGGCGCGGCAGCGCTGGCGGCCTGGGGTATGCGGCCTGGGCGGCCTGGCCGGCCAGGGCAGCCGGGGCAGCGGACGGCGCCGGGGGCCAGCGGCCCGCCGTCGCCCGTCGCGCCATCGTCGCCGGCATGACAGCCCGCGGGTGCTGCACTGCCGCACACTTTGCGATCCGACCTGACCGGTCTGCAGATTGCTACAACCAGGAGACAGCCTGATGGGACCGCTGACCGGATTGCGCGTGGTGGAGCTGGCCAGCATCGGCCCCGGGCCGCTGTGCGCCATGCTGCTGGCCGACTTGGGCGCCGATGTGGTGCGCATTGACCGCACCGGGCCCAGCGGCCTGGGCGTGGCGATGGACCGGCGCTTTGATGTGTCGGGCCGCAACCGGCGCAGCATCGCACTCGACATCAAGCAGCCCGCCGGCCGCGACGCCGCGCTGCGCCTGATCGACCGGGCCGACGTGCTGATCGAAGGCTGGCGCCCGGGCGTGGCCGAGCGGCTGGGCCTGGGCCCGGCGGTGTGCCAGGCGCGCAACCCCGGCCTGGTCTTTGGCCGCATGACGGGCTTTGGCCAGACCGGCCCGCTGGCCCAAGCCGCCGGCCATGACCTGAACTACATCGCGCTCACCGGCGCGCTGCATGCGATTGGCGCCAGCGCGGGCGCCGGAGGCAGCAAGCCGGTGCCGCCGCTCAACCTGGTGGGCGACTACGGCGGCGGCGCGCTCTACCTCGCCTTCGGCCTGCTGGCGGCGATCTTTGAGCGCAGCCGCTCGGGCCAAGGCCAGGTGGTGGACGCGGCGATGGTGGACGGCGCGGCGTCGCTGATGAGCATTTTTCACGGCCTGGCCGCCAGCGGGCAGTGGGATGTTGATCAGCGTGGCGCCAACCTGCTGGACGGCGGCGCGCCGTTCTACGACACCTACACCACGGCCGACGGCAAGTTCGTCGCCATTGGCGCACTCGAGCCCAAGTTTTTTGCCGAGCTGGTGCAGCGCAGCGGGCTGGACGGCCAATTTGTGCCGATGCAATACGACCGCCGCTGCTGGCCCGAGATGCGCGCCGCGCTGACCGCGCTGATGGCCAGCAAGACGCGCGACGCCTGGTGCGCGCTGCTCGAAGGCACGGACGCCTGTTTTGCGCCGGTGCTCACGCTGGCCGAGGTGCACTGCCACCCGCATGCCCAGGCCCGCGCCGGCTACATCCGCGTGGACGGTGTGGTGCAGCCGGCCCCGGCGCCCCGGTTTTCGCGCAGCCAGCCGGCCGGCGCGCCCACGCCCGCCGTCCCATCGGGCGCGCACACCGATGCCCTGCTGGCCGAGGCCGGTTACTCGGCCGATGAGATCCACGCGCTGCGCGCCACCGGCGCCGCTGGCGCCGTGAAAGGAGATGGACATGGCTGACCTGACCCCCGCCGCTGCGGCCGCTTTCTCAAGCAGCCAGCCGCCCGCCGTGCCGCGCGCCGCCGCGTCGTTGATCGTGCTGCGCGACGCACCGCGTGGCGTGGAGGTGCTGATGCTGCGCCGCGCGGACCGGCCGGGTGACCAGAACAGCGGCGCCACCGTCTTCCCCGGCGGCCTGCTCGACAAAAGCGACCTCGGCCACTACCAGCGCTGCGCCGGCATCGACGACGCCACGGCCAGCGCCCGGATGGGCCTGGCGCGAGACGGCCTGCACTACTGGATTGCCGCCGTGCGTGAATGCTTCGAAGAGGCCGGCCTGCTGTTTGCCACCGATGCCTGCGGTGACCTGGTCGATCTGCACACCCTGCGTCCCCGGCGCCCCGAGGCGGCGTTGCCGCCGCCCCCCGAGGGGGATGCGCAAAGTGGCCAAGCAACATTTGCGCATGCCGAAGTGCTGGCCATGCGCCACGCCCTGCATGCCAACCAGATCGGCATGGCCGAGGTCTGTGAGCGCTTCAATGTGCAACTGGCGATGCACCGGCTGGCCTACTACAGCCACTGGATCACGCCCATCGGCCTGCCCAAGATCTTCGACACCCGCTTCTTCATCACCCAGGCGCCGCTGGGCCAGACCGCGCTGCACGACGCCAAAGAGACGGTGGCGCTGCTGTGGCTCACCCCGGCCGACGCACTGGCCCGGGCGCGCGACCTGAAGCTGATGAACGTCACCGAGCTGACGCTCAAGCACCTGGCGACGTTCACCCGGGCGCAAGACGCGATCGACTGGGCCCGGGCCCAGACCACCGTGCCGCTGATCCGGCCGCGCATCGGCCAGTCGGCCAAGGGCCGCAAACCGCAGAACCCGGGCGATTGGGCTTATGCCGAGCTCGGCCGCATCGACCCGGACGGCCGGGGCGACGCCAGCGTTGAGCTGACGCCCGGCCAGCCGGTGTGGCTGTCGCCCCGGGTGCGGCGGGTGACGGCCGGCAACGGCAGCTTGATGACCGGGCCCGGCACCAACAGTTATTTCATCGGCGTGCCGGGCAGCGACGACTGGGCCCTGCTCGACCCCGGCCCCGACGATGCCGAGCATGTCAAAGCGCTGCTGGCGGCGGCGCC
>JANLOP010000068.1:0-4294 GCA_031366635.1 Betaproteobacteria bacterium
GCATGACTTCCACATCGCCAGCCTGATCGCCGATGTGGTGTGCGGCGGTGACGTGGACGCCGGGTCGCTGGTGAGCGAGCAGTACCTGATGGCGCTGGAGCGAAAGCACTTTTGCAGCCTGCTGGAGCACCCCAAATCGCAGGAACGCATCATGGGTTTGCTGCAAACCGGCAAGCCTGTCAGAAATTGAACCAGGAATCTTCAAGATGACCCGACCCCTGCAAGACGCCTACATCGTCGCCGCCAGCCGCACGCCCATCGGTAAAAGCCACCGCGGTTTTTTTCGCAACACCCGGCCGGATGATTTGCTGGTGGCCGCCATCCAGGCCGCGCTGCGCCAGGTGCCCACGCTCGACCCAGCGGCCATCGAGGACGCCATCGTCGGCTGCGCCATGCCTGAGGGCGAGCAGGGCCTGAACATGGCCCGGGTGGCGGTGCTGCTGGCCGGGCTGCCCAACTCGGTGGGCGGCATCACCGTCAATCGGTTTTGCGCGTCGGGTTTGAGCGCCGTGCAGATGGCGGCCGACCGAATCCGCGTCGGCGAGGCCGATGTGATGATCGCCGCCGGGGCCGAGAGCATGAGCATGGTGCCGATGTCGGGCAACAAGCCGTCGTTCAACCCGGCCGTTTTTGCCCGTGACGAGAACATCGGCATCGCCTACGGCATGGGTTTGACGGCCGAGAAAGTGGCCAGCCAGTGGCAGGTCAGCCGCGAGGCGCAAGACGAGTTTGCGCTGCAATCACACCGCAAAGCCCTCAAAGCCCAGCAGGCCGGTGAGTTCAATGACGAGACGGTGCCGGTGGAAGTGGTGGACCGCTCACCCGACCTGGCCACCGGTGAGGTCATCAGCAAAACCCGCACCGTGAGCCTGGACGAAGGGCCGCGCGCCGAGACCACGCTGGCCGCACTGGCCAAGCTGCGCGCGGTGTTTGATGCCAAAGGCAGTGTGACGGCCGGCAACAGCTCACAGACCAGCGACGGCGCCGGCTGCCTGGTGCTGGCCAGTGAGAAGGCGGTCAAGCAGTTCAACTTGCAGCCACTGGCCCGCTTCGTCAGCTTTGCCTCACGCGGCGTGCCGCCCGAGCTGATGGGCATCGGCCCGATCGAGGCCATCCCGGCCGCGCTCAAGGCCGCCGGCCTGGGCCTGGCCGACATGGGCTGGATCGAGCTGAACGAGGCCTTTGCCGCTCAGGCACTGGCCGTCATCAAGACCGTGGGCTTGAACCCTGAAGTGGTCAATCCGATGGGCGGTGCGATTGCGCTCGGCCACCCGCTGGGTGCCACCGGCGCCATCCGCGCCGCCACCGTGGTGCACGCGCTGCGCCGGCACAAGCTGCGCTACGGCATGGTCACGATGTGCGTGGGCACTGGCCAGGGGGCGGCCGGCATCTTCGAGCGGGTGTAGGCCCCCCCCGAAGCGACCTTCGGTCGCCTCCCCCCAGGGGGCAGAGCCCGGACGAGGAGCAGTCCCTGCGGACTGTTCCCTCGCCTGCGAGGGCCCGGCGGCATGCTTGCCACCAGGTGCCGCCAAGCGGCCCGGCAAAGCCGGATCCACGGCGGCCATTTGTGAATGCCCCTGCGCTGTAGCAGCGTCCTGTTCAATCCACCCGGGAGTGTCCAGCATGACCATCAAGACCGCCACCCTGAACGGCTTGGCCGCCATCGAGAGCGCCCGGCCCGAGAAAAAAACGCGCTGACGCAAGCGATGTACAGCGCGATGGCCGACGCGCTGGTGGCTGCCCAGGCCGACCCGGCGGTGCGGGTGGTGTTGATCACCGGCCAACCCGGCTGCTTCACATCGGGCAATGACCTGGAAGACTGTTGACCCGACCCGTCACTCCTTCGGCACCGGCCGGGGCTTGCCCTGGCCATCAATCGCCACGTAGGTGAGGTTGGCCTCGGTCACTTTCACCGTTTGCAAATTGGCCGGGTTGCGCTCGGCAAACACCTCCACGTGCACGGTGATCGAGGTGTTGCCGATGCGGCTGACGCGGGCATAAAAGCTCACCAGATCGCCCACTGACACCGGCTGCTTGAAGATGAACTGGTTCACCGCCACCGTGGCGATGCGGCCCTTGGCGATGCGCGACGGCAGCACCGCGCCGGCCAGGTCGACTTGCGCCATCAACCAGCCGCCAAAGATGTCGCCATTGCCGTTCACATCGGCCGGCAGCGGCATCACCCGCAGCACCAGCTCACTGCCATCGGGCAAACTCAGCGGTCCTGTCAAAGTCTGCCGGGGGCTGGGGCTTGTGGCGTCGGTCATCGGCATCACCTGGGTTACGTGGGTCAAGCCCATTCTTTCATGCGGGTTTTCATTCGGCTGTTGGCTGCGGCCCCCGCAGCAAGCCGGTCCAATCGGCCCGCCCCCGTTGTTTTTCGACTGCCCCCGCCGCATGCGCCGATCTGCCCCCAGCACCACCCTGCCCGTTCCGCCAAGCCCTGGCGCCGCCCGCACCGATTGGCAAACCCTGGGCAAACTGCTGCCCTACCTGTGGCAGTACCGCTGGCGGGTGGGGCTGGCGCTGGCATTTTTGCTGCTGGCCAAGGTGGCCAATGTGGGCGTGCCGGTGCTGCTCAAGCACCTGGTGGATGCGCTGGACCTGAAACCCGGCGACCCGCGCGCGGTGCTGGTGGTGCCGGCCGGCCTGCTGCTGGCTTATGCCGGCCTGCGCTTGTGCACCAGCCTGTTCACCGAGCTGCGTGAGCTGGTGTTTGCCAAGGTTTCTTTCGGCGCCAGCAAGCAGATCGCGCTGGAGGTGTTTGGCCACCTGCATGCACTTAGCCTGCGCTTCCATCTTGAGCGCCAGACCGGCGGCATGTCGCGTGACATCGAGCGTGGCACCCGGGCATTGCAATCGCTGGTGTCGTACTCGCTGTACACCATCGTGCCCACACTGGTGGAGGTGACGCTGGTGCTGGGCTTTCTCGGCATCCGGTTTGACATGGGTTATGTCTGGACCACGCTGGTGGCGCTGGCGGTGTACATCACCTTCACGGTGACGGTGACCGAATGGCGGTCGCGCTTCCGGCGCGAGATGAACGAGGCTGACAGCCGGGCGCACAGCCGGGCCATCGACGCGCTGCTGAACTACGAAACCGTCAAATACTTCAACAACGAGGCGTTTGAGGCGCAGCGCTACGACCAGGGGCTGGAGGCCTACCGCCAGGCGCAGGTCAAATCGCAGAGCACCTTGTCGATGCTCAACACCGGCCAGCAGTTGATCATCGCGCTCAGCCTGGTGGCCATGCTCTGGCGCGCCACCCAGGGCGTGGTGGACGGCCACCTCACGCTGGGTGACCTGGTGATGGTCAACGCCTTTTTGATCCAGCTCTACATCCCGCTCAATTTCCTGGGGGTGCTGTACCGAGAGGTCAAACAAAGCCTGACCGATCTGGACCGCATGTTTGTGCTGCTGGAGCGTGAGCGAGAGGTGGCGGATGTGCCCGGCGCGCTGGCGCTGGCGGTGGGTGACGGCACGGTGCGCTTCGAGAATGTGTTTTTTGCCTACGACCAGGGCCTGGACGGCAAAGGCGCCGGGCGGCCCATCCTGCACGGCGTCAGCTTTGAGATACCGGCCGGCAAGACGGTGGCGGTGGTGGGCGCATCAGGCGCTGGCAAAAGCACGCTGGCCCGGTTGCTGTACCGGTTTTACGATGTCACTGGCGGCCGCATCACGCTGGACGGGCAGGACATCCGCCAAGTCACGCAAGCCAGCCTGCGGCGCGCCATCGGCATCGTGCCGCAAGACACGGTGCTGTTCAACGACACCGTGGGCTACAACATCGGCTACGGCCGCACCGGTGCGTCCACGGCCGATGTGGAGGCAGCGGCCCGGGCTGCGCACATCCATGATTTCATCGCCAGCACGCCCAAGGGATATGCCACGATGGTGGGCGAGCGAGGGCTCAAGTTATCCGGCGGTGAAAAGCAGCGCGTGGCCATCGCCCGCACGCTGCTGAAAAACCCGCCGGTGCTGATTTTTGACGAAGCCACGTCGGCACTCGAATCGGCCAACGAGCGCGCCATCCAGTCCGAACTCAAAAGCGCGGCCCAGGGCAAAACAGCCTTGGTTATCGCCCACCGGCTGTCCACCGTGGCCGATGCGCATGAGATCGTGGTGCTGGACGGCGGCCGGGTGGTTGAGCGCGGCACCCATGCCGAGTTGCTGGCACTGACGGCGCCGGGCGGTGAGCCCGGCGGTGGTCGCTATGCCGAAATGTGGCGCCTGCAGCAATCGGCTGACAGCGAGGCAGAGCCGCTGGCTGACGCTGTGCCAGCCTGACCCGGCG
>JANLOP010000077.1:0-3284 GCA_031366635.1 Betaproteobacteria bacterium
TCTGGCGGTGCTGCTGGCGATCCAGGGCAGCCTGCGCGGCAAAGCACTGCCGAGCGGCTTTTTTGCGTTTGGTGAGGTGGGGCTGGCCGGTGAGGTGCGGCCCGCACCGCGTGGCCAAGAGCGGCTGCGCGAGGCCGCCAAGCTGGGCTTCTCGATCGCCGTGGTGCCCAAGGCCAATGCGCCCAAGAAGCCCATCGAAGGGCTGACGGTGCACGCGGTGGAGCGCATTGAAGAGGCGATTGGGGTGGTGCGGGGGCTGTAACCCGACCGACTTCGGCGCGCCGACGTTTTAGTATCCAGGCCACTTTTGCAACTTACTTGCCGCTGCCAAGCCATGTCAGACACCGCCAAGACGGTCTTTACCGATGTGTTCCAGTCCAACGCCTGGGGCAGTGCCGAGTCGATTTCCGGCCCCGGATCGACGCTGGCGGCCACCCGCCATGTTCAACGCGAACTTCTGGCTTTGTGCCGTGCTCTTGGGGTGCGATCCCTGCTGGATTTGCCCTGCGGAGACTTTGGCTGGATGCAAGCCGTTGACCTGGCCAGCGCAGGCATCGCTTACATCGGCGGCGATATCGTCGATCCGTTGATACAGGCCAACCGCGCGCGCTACGCCCGGGCCGACTTGCGCTTCGAGGTGCTTGACCTTTGCCGCAGCGCGCTACCGAAGGCAGACCTCGTGCTGTGCCGCGATTGCCTGGTGCATCTGCCGTTTGCCGACATCTTCATGGCGGTGCGCAATCTGCAGCGCAGCGGCTCACGCTGGCTGCTCACCACGCACTTCCCCTGGCTCGGCGCCGGCCACAACGTTGACATTTTGATCGGCCAGTGGCGGCGCCTGAACCTCGCCACGGCACCGATGCAGTGGCAAGCCGGGTGGGTGCTGCCAGAAGGCTGCGACATCGATGGATTTCAGGACAAGTCGCTGGCGCTTTTTGATCTGAAGACGCTTCGCTGCTGACTTCTCCGTCGATTCAGTGGCCTGTCAGCGGCAGGTTTGAAGCGCTTTCAGCCGTCCAGCCTTTTTTCAGTTCGTCGCGCCCAATGACGGGCTCAGCCTGATCCATGCGGGCCATGCCACGGTGATCGCGTCACACCGGCTTCACGGCTCTGGTCGAACATGCCCGATCTGCTGTCATCAATCGACGGTTGTCAACCAGGAGTGTGGCCATGTCTCGCGTGAGCGCTTTTTTAACTGCCTGGGTCGTGCTTGCGACCACCACCCAAGCGTTTGCACTGTCCCCGCAACTCACTGCCAGCAGCGATACGGTAAAGATCTTTGTGGCCACCGGCGAGAGCCTTCGATGGCTTACGGCCTACCCTTTGGCGTCTGCGTGTGAGCCCAACACCGGGGACTACTACTTTTACGGACAAGGTGTCGAAAACACTTGGTCGAATTTCTTGTTGAGCGAGATTGCCGGAGGCTTCAGTTGCCGGATCAAAGCGGGCGCCAGAGGTGCGATGGCTGGGCTGGCGGGTCGCAACGTGTCTTTGCTGATTTCTTCTGAGGAAGGCGTCAGTGGTGCTGTCATTCAGGGTCTTGGGCGCAACCCCGGCCGCCCCCAACTTCGCTTCTTGACACCCTCTGCCGCCGCCTGCGTTTCGACCCCCGTGCCCGCCGGATACATCCCCCAGTGGCGTTGCTCTGATTTGTCATGGCAGCGGCCGATGTTTGGCGTGTCTGAGGTCTCACCCGACTTGGTGAGTGGGCTCAACGTGTACGGCATCGACAACCCGGCTGACGGTGGTCAAGATAACAAATTGCATGGGCGAGCCGACGCAATGCAACGCATCTATGGCATCGCCGTCAATCCGGCCCTGTACCGGGCCATGCAGGCCGCTCAGGGCCTGCCGCAGGACAACGCCGCAGCCCACCGCCCCAGCATCGCCCGTGCCGTGGCAGCTTCGTATTTCACTGGCAGTCTGAGTGCCGGGCCGATGGGTCTGGGCTGGCAGTATCTGGTTGGCGGTGACCACGCTTTGGCGCAAAGCCAGGTCAATGTCTGCCGCTCTCGCAATGGGTCCGGGGTGCAAGCGCTGCTGTACAAAGAGTTTCTGGGTTATCCCTGCAGCTTGACTGCGTTGGCAGCGGTAGACGAGTCGTTTACCGACGCTGCGCAGCCAGGCCTGGCTGGTATCGGGACAAGCGCCACCATACATGTCGTCGAAGGCGCGGGTGAAAACGCCATGGAGCAATGCCTGGGCACGGCGCAGAGCGCGGGTGCATTTGCAATCGGCCTGTTGAGCATTGGCCGCATCGAGACTGACCTCGACAGCAAGGTGTGGACACACCGCTTCGTCAAGCTTGACGGCGTTGCGCCCGACGCTGCATCGGCCAAGCTGGGCATGGGCCTGCTCGCCGACGTGAGCGTGCGTTGGGACGAAGCGTTCGTCGCCACCCTGCCCGGCGCGGTGCGCACGCTGATCAATGGCTATGGTGCATTGTTGGGCAGCGCCGACATATTGGGTGCCACTTTTGGCAACTCAGCCCGGCTTGGCGTGCTCGCCATCGCGGACAACAAAGGCAACCAATACCGCAGCGGGTCTGCGGCATCGGTGGCCTACACCGGGGCCACTTGGCAAACACACAGTTGCCAGCCACGCAGTGTGGTAGCTGGCTGGCCAGGCAACCAACCCGCGATCAACGTCAACAGTATCGGCAATGACAGCGCCCAAGCACTACCGCTCAATCCTGTCACGCCTCAACAGGTGATGCCCCACGCGCCCGAACGCACCCTGCCAATTCGCTGAAGCATGGTGGCGGGCGCGGGCACCGCAAGCATCACGCCCGGCAGCGCCCACCATGGCCGCAGCCGCGCCACGATCAGCGCCAGCCGCTGCAAAGTCGGGGACTGTCGCGTGGTCGTTACTAAAAAGGGCTGCCAAGTGCCGGCCCAGCAGCGCGCTGCCGCTGCTGGAGCAGGCCGCGCAGGGCCTGACCCGGCTGCAAAACCGGCGGCCCGCTCACCGCAGCGGTGCTGCGCATGCTGATCAGCCAGGCCCGCAATGGGCCGGGCTGACGCGCGGCCGGCGGCAGCCGCCTGGCCAACGGGCGACACCGGCCGCGACGGGC
Organism: Betaproteobacteria bacterium; assembly: GCA_031366635.1. Lineage (GTDB taxonomy): Bacteria > Pseudomonadota > Gammaproteobacteria > Burkholderiales > Burkholderiaceae_C > Pseudaquabacterium. The sequence goes on from JANLOP010000077.1 coordinate 3,074, forward strand.
CGAGGACAATCATCAGCCCCTTCTGAAGACCGGCCCAGCGCCGCACTGCCAATCCATGAACGCGAAACTGGGCTGGGCCCTGGCCGTGCTGGCGGTGGCCCTGGGCTATGCCTTCTGGGGCTGGCGCGGCGTGGCGGTGGCGGGCTCGGGGGCGGTGTTCTGGCTGCTGCTGCAAGCCAGCCAGGTGATGCGGGCGATGCGCGCGGCCAGC
>JANLOP010000005.1:0-27057 GCA_031366635.1 Betaproteobacteria bacterium
TGGTTGCTGACAGGTGCCGGGATTCGGCCCGGCACCAGTCAGCAACCACCAGCGCCGAAACCATCCAAAAAAAACCCACAAACCCACAAACCCTCAAACCAGCGAGCGCAATTCCCGCAGCAGCACCGACAGCATCGCCATGTCCAGCGCCGGTGCCGGCCGCAAGTCGGCCAGCAATTGGCGGCAGCGCGCCATTTGGCCCTCGCGCTGGGCTTGCCAGGCGCCGATCAGCGCGGCGGGGTCGGCTGGCTGCGCAAGATCAGCCGGCTCGATGCCCCCCTTCAACACCGAGTGCGCCAGCACCCGTGCCAGCAGCGACAAATCGCCCTGCATCGCCACCCGGGCCAGCGCCTGCCAGTGGCTGTCGGCCGGCAGCGCGGCCACTTGCTGGGCCAGCCAGCCCAGGTCCAACTGGCCGCCGACACCAAAATAAACCCCCGCCACGGTGGCCACCGGCGCACCCAGCTCGGCCGCCACCTGCACGATGTCGAGGCCCGCCACTTGCGCGTCCAGCCGCGCAACCCGCTGCGCCAGCGCCAGCGGCACGCCTTGCGCCGCCAGCGCGTCGGTCTGCGCCAGCAGCGCGGCACGCTCTTGCGGCGCCAGCCAGTGCTCAAGGCCCTCACCCACTGCGGCCACGCCCGGTGCAAAACGCTGCAAGGTGGCGTCCAGGTCGCGCAGTGCCGCCCGCTCACGCAGCAGCCAGACGGTGCCGCGCTCGATCAGCCGCAGGCTGGCCAGCACGATCTGGTTTTGCGTGGTGACGGCCACCAAATTGTCCAGCGCCTCGTTTTGCTGCCACAGCGGCACCAGGTCAAACACCTGACGGGTGCCGATGTAGGCGCGCACGATGTCAGGCGGGGCGGCGCCGGTTTCTTCTTGCAGCCGGTGCACAAATGTCGGCCCGACCCGGTTCACCATGCTGTTGACGACATGCGTGGCAATGATTTCGCGGCGCAGCGGGTGGCGCTGCAACGCCGTCGGGAAGCGCTGGCCCAACTGCGGCGGAAAGTAGCGCCCCAGTGCGCTGGCGATGGTGGCATCGTCCGGCACGTCAGACGCCAGCACCTGGTCGTACAGCGCCATCTTGTGGTAGGCCAGCAGCACCGCCAGCTCGGGCGCTGTGAGCCCCAGGCCGGCCTGGGCGCGCTCAGCCAGTGCGTCGTCGTTGGGCAAGAACTCGATCTGCCGGTTCAGCCGGCCGCTGGCCACCAGGTGGCGCAGGTAGCGGCCCTGCTCGTCCAGCAATTCGGCGCTGCGTGAGACGCCCACCGCCAGCACCTGGTTCTGCAATGTGTTGTCGCGCAGCACCAGCGCGGCCACGTCGCCAGTCATCTCGGCCAGCAGCTTGTCGCGCTGGCGGGGGGTCAGCTCGCCGTCGGCCACTACCGCGTTGAGTGCGATCTTGATGTTCACCTCGTGGTCTGAGCAGTCGACGCCGGCCGAGTTGTCGATGGCGTCGGTGTTGATCAGCCCGCCGCGCAGCGCAAACTCGACGCGGCCCAATTGGGTGCAGCCCAGGTTGCCGCCCTCGGCGACCACCTTGCAGCGCAGTTGCGCGCCGTTGACGCGGATCGCGTCGTTGGCCCGGTCACCGCAATCGGCATGGCTTTGGCTGGCGGCTTTGAGGTAGGTGCCGATGCCGCCGTTGTAAAACAGATCGACCGGCGCCAGCAGGATGGCCTGCATCAGCTCGGCCGGCGTCAGCGTCAGGTGTGCGGTCTCGGTGGCCAGGCCCAGCACGCTGCGCGCCTGCACCGAGACCGGAATCGATTTGGCGCTGCGTGGCCAGACGCCGCCGCCGGCCGAGATCAGCCGCGCGTCGTAATCGGCCCACGACGAGCGTGGCAGCGCAAACAGCCGCTCGCGCTCAACAAAGCTGGCCTCGGTGTCGGGCGCCGGGTCGATAAAGATGTGGCGGTGGTCAAACGCCGCTTGCAGCCGAATCTGGCGCGACAGCAGCATGCCGTTGCCAAACACATCACCGCTCATGTCGCCCACGCCGGCCACGGTGAAGGGCTGCGTCTGGGTGTCGTGGCCAAAGCTGCGGAAATGCCGCTTCACGCTCTCCCAGGCGCCGCGCGCGGTGATGGCCATTTTTTTGTGGTCGTAACCTGCCGAGCCGCCCGAGGCAAACGCATCGCCCAGCCAGAAGCCGTATTCGGCGGCAATGCCGTTGGCGATGTCCGAGAACGTGGCCGTGCCTTTGTCGGCTGCCACCACCAGGTAGGTGTCGTCGGCGTCATGGCGCACCAGGTCGGGCGGCGGCACCACCTGGCCGGCGACCAGGTTGTCGGTCAGGTCGAGCAGGCCGCGCAGATAGGCCTGGTAGCAGGCCACGCCCTCTTTTTGCAGCGCGTCGCGGTCACCGGCCGCCGCCGCTGCGGGCAGGCGCTTGAGCACAAAACCGCCTTTTGAGCCGACCGGCACGATCACGACGTTTTTGACCTGCTGCGCCTTCACCAGGCCCAGCACCTCGGTGCGGTAGTCCTCCATGCGGTCTGACCAGCGCAGCCCGCCGCGCGCCACCCGGCCAAAGCGCAGATGCACGCCCTCCACCCGGGGCGAGCAGACGAATATCTCGAACATCGGCCGCGGCTCGGGCAGGCCGGGCACACGCGCCGGGTCGAGCTTGAGCGACAGCACCGGCTTGGGCCGGCCATCGGCGCCGCGCTGGAAATAATTGGTGCGCAAAGTGGCCAAGACCAGCGCCAGCAGTTGGCGCAGGATGCGGTCTTCGTCGAGGTTGGCCACCAAATCCAGCGCGTTGCCGATGGCCTCGACCCGCAGCGCCATCGCCGCCGCCCGGTCACCCGGCAATTGCGGGTTGAAGCGGGCCATGAACAGCGCCACCAGCGCGCCGGCGATGGTCGGGTGGCTGGCCAGCGCCTGCTGGATGTAGGCCGGGCTGAAGGTGGACGTGGCCTGCTTCATGTAGCGCGCGTAGGCGCGCAGCACGCCCACGCCGCGCCAGTCCAGCCCGGCCAGCAGCACCAACTGGTTGAAATCGTCGCTCTCGTTGTCACCGTGCCAGGTGTGGGCGAGGGTGTCTTGAAAACGGCCACGCAGGCCGTCCACATCGATCTCTTCAACGCCCGGCACGCGCAGGCCAAAGTCGTCCAGCCACAGCTCGGTGGCCGGCGCACCCGCCACACCCGCGCGCTTGACTTCATACGGCCGTTCTTCGAGCACCTGCACGCCCATGTGCTCGAGCATCGGCAGGGTTTGCGACAGCGGTGACAGCTCACCGGCCCGCACCAGCTTGAAGCGCAGCCGGCCGGGCAATGCCTCCAGTGGCGCGTACAAGCTCATCGCCAGCGCGTCGGGGCCGGCCAGCGACTCCATCAATTCAATGTCGCGCACGGCCACCGCCGGGCTGTGCTCATCCCGGTAGCCGGCGGCAAAACCGGCGGCGTAGCGCTCATACAGCGCATTGCCACGCTCCTCACCGCAGTGCGCCAGCAGGGCGTCGCGCAACTCGTCCTGCCAACGCCGGGCCATGCGCACCAGGCGGCGCTCCAGCGCGGGCACATCCACCTGCGGCGCGGCGGCACCGGCACTGTGCACGACGATCAGCACCCGGGCCAGCGGGGAATCAGAGAACTGCACCGAGAACTCGGACGACACGCCGCCCAGCGCGTCGGTCAGCAGTGCCTGCATGCGGGCGCGCAGGTCGGTGTTGTAGTTTTCACGCGGCACGTAGACCAGGCACGAGGTGAAGCGGCCAAAGGCATCGCGGCGCAAGAACAGCCGGGTGCGCTGGCGCTCACCGAGCCGCAGAATGCCCATCGCCGTGGGGTACAACTCGTCCAACTCGATCTGGAACAACTCATCACGCGGGTACTGGTCGATGATCGTGACCAGCGCCTTGGCGGCATGGCTTTTGGGCAGCAAGCCGGCACGCGCCACCAGCGCCGCCACCTTGCGCCGCAGCAGCGGGATGTCGGCCGGCAAGGCGTTGTAGGCGGTGGACGTGAACAAGCCCAAAAACCGCCGCTCACCCAGCACCTGGCCGCCGCCATCAAAGCGCTTGACGCCGATGTAGTCCAGGTAGCCGGGCCGGTGCACGGTGGACCGGGCGTTGGACTTGTTCAGCACCAGCACCCGGGCGTCGCGGGCGCGGGCCCGCACGGTGGCGGGCAGGGCGGCAAACGAGGCCGATTCGGGCGCGGCATCCGCGCCGGTGCGCAAGATGCCCAGGCCCGAGCCGGCCACCACCCGCAGCGCGTCCTCACCGTCTTGCTGCACCAAGTCGTAATCGCGGTGGCCCAGCAGGGTGAAGTTGTCTTGCGCCAGCCAGTCCAGAAAGGCCAGGTCCTCGGCCAGATCGTCGGCCGGCACCGGCGCGCCGGTCTGGCGCAGCAGCGCGGCGGTGTCGGTGACGGCGCGGCGCATCGGCTGCCAGTCCTGCACCGCCGCCCGCACGTCGGCCAGCGTGCGCTGCAGGCCGGCGTGCAGGTCGGCCAGGCGGGCCGGGTCGGTGCGGCGGTCCACCTCAACATGGATCAATGATTCAAACCGGCCCTCGGGCTCATCGCGCTGGCGCGCCAGGCCGGTCAGGCGGTGCCCGGCATCGCGGCGCAGCTTCATCACCGGGTGGATGATCAGGTGCAGGGTCAGGCCTTGCCGGTTCACCTCCATCGTGATCGAGTCCACCAGAAACGGCATGTCGTCATTGACGATCTCGATCACCGTGTGGGTGGATTGCCAGCCGTGCTCATCGAGCCTTGGGTTGTAGACCCGCAGCTTGGCCGGGCCACCGGCAAAAGTGCGCGCAAAGTGCCAGTGCGACAGCGCGGCGCCGTACAGATCATCCGGCGTGCGCTCGGCCAGGTCATCGGCCGCCACCTGGCCGAAATACTGGCGGCTGAACTCTGCTGCCTCGCCGGCCTGATCGGGCGGCAGCTTGGCGCTGATGCGCTCGGCCAGTTGGTCGATCAGCGCCAGCGAGCCGGCGTCGCTGGGTTCACCGTCCTGCAGCGCGGGGGCTTGGGTCATCGCGGTCTCCGGTGGCGGCCCGGGCCGGCTGCCTGGCGAGGCGCGCGGTCTGGCGGGGCTTTTTTTGGGGCCCGGCCAGTATCGCGCCGTCAGTGCCCGCTGGCCCCCACCCCCACCACCACCACCGGCACCGCCTGCGCCGGCGGCGTGTTGCGGCTGCGGCCGCAGCGCACGATGCCATCAATCATCACCATGCCGATGCCGGGCAAGTCACCGAGCTGGATGCTGTGCAGCAAGCTGCGGCCGGCAGTGTGCTGGGCCCGGTCCATGAAGACGAAGTCGGCGTCGCGCCCGACCTCGATCAGCCCGCTGTTCAGGCGCCGGATGCGCGCGGTGTTGCCGGTGGCAAAACAAAACACCCACTCGGCCGGTATGCCGCCCAGCGCCGACAGCAGCGCTATCAGCCGCAGCATGCCCAGCGGCTGCACGCCCGAGCCGGCCGGTGAATCGGTGCCCAAAATCACCCGGTGCGGGCATTTGAGCTGCAGCGCGGCCTGGGCGGCGGCAATCGCCACCCGCTCATTGCCGTTGTGCACGATCTCGATGGCCCGGCTGGATTTCTCGCACAGCGTGCACACATCGGCCTCGGGCAAGGCGGTGTGGCCGCCGTTGATGTGGCCGATCACGTCGGCATCGGCCTCCAGCACCACATCCTTGTCGATCAGGCCCGAGCCGGGGATGCTGGGCCCGCCGGTGTGGATGGTGCTTTGCAGGCCGTGTTGGCGGGCCCAGGCCACCATCTGCCGGGCTTCGTAGCCGGCTTTGACGCTGCCCAGCCCCACCTCGCCCAGCAGGCCGACACCGGCGGCGGCCAGCTCGGCAAAGTCGCTCTCGACCATGCCGTGTTCGAGGATGGGCGCGCCGGCCAGCACCTTGACGCCGCCGGGGCGGAAGTTGTCAAACGCGCGCTGGGCAGTGATGGCCAGGGCTTTCAGGCCGACGATGTCTTTTGGCCGGCCGGGCAGGTGCACCTCACCGGCCGAGACCATGGTGGTGACGCCGCCGTGCAGGCTGGATTCGATCCAGCCGAGCTGGTTCTGGCGCGGCGTCCAGTCACCAAACACCGGGTGCACATGGCTGTCGATCAGGCCGGGCGCCAGGCAGCAGCCGTTGGCATCGATCAGCGTGTCGGGCCGGGTGATGTCGATATCTTTTTCACGGCCCAGCGCCGTGATGATGCCGTCCACCACCAGCACGGTGTCGGCGTCGAGCAGGGGCTGGTCAATGTCACCCGACAGCAGCAAGCCGATGTTGCGGATCACCACCTTGCCTGATTTGCCACTGCTTGCTGCGTTTGCCATTTGACAGTTCCTTCAAGTTGACCTGATTCGGTGACCTTGCTCCCGCCACGACGATTTCCCGATGTCCAGCGCCTTGAATATGCCCGCCCCAGCGTTTGACGGTTGTCGCCTGGTGTTGCAAAGCGCCGCCAGGCGTGGTTTTCTCGTGCTCGACAGCCATATTGCCGGCTGGGTTGCCGTTGTCACCACGCTGCAACCCGCGCTGAGCGCTGTTTTTGGGATCCGTGATTTGGTTTGCCCTGGCAGTCAGGGTCTATCCGCTGTTCGCAGCAAACAACTCACCGTGCAGTCGCGTGAATGCCTTGGCCCCCCCGATCATTGGCCCCCAACCCCATGTCAAGACCGGCCTGTTTATAAATCCGCTTGATGAATAAATCCGGCTTGTCGGTCTTCCAGCGTTTGAGGGCCTGGATGGGGCTTTGATGATTCAAGGCGCGCTGTGGGATGTGATGGTTGCAGGTGGTCAAGTATTGGGTGAGAGTGGCGTCGAGGTCGGCGGCAGAAGTGAAGCGGGTCTGCCTGAGCAAATCGCTGATTCGGCCGTTGAAGCGTTCGACCATGCCGTTGGTTTGGGGGTGTCTGGGCGGGCGCATCGCCTGGTTGCGCCGCGCCGACAACATCACCCAGGTGCAGCTGGCCGAGGCCATGGGCGTGTCGCAGCAGACGCTGCAGTCCTACGAGGTGGGACGCAGGCGGCTGCCGGTATCGGCGCTGCCGACCGTGGCCAAGACGCTGTCGGTGTCGCTCGATGAGCTTTTCGGCACCCAGGCCAAGGCCGCGCGCGGCACTGGCGGCAAGCGTGGGCTCGCTCCTCAGTGGCAGCAGCAGATCGAAGCGGTGGCGCAACTGCCCAAGTCGCAGCAGCAGTTCGTCGCCCGCATGATCAAGACGGTGCTGGCCGATGCCAGTTCTCGATGACGGCGCTGCAGACCCTGACGCCCAAGGCGATCACGCTGCGCATCGCCACGGCGCGCGGCCAGCGGGTGATCGTGGACGCCGACCTGGCAGCGCTGTACGGCGTGGAGACCAAGCGCTTCAACGAGGCCGTCAAGCGCAACCTGGCCAAGTTCCCGGCCGACTTCATGGTCACGCTGACCCCTGAGGAGTTCCGGGTCGAGTCGAGTTGCGTGACATAGAAACTGTTTGCAAGCGCTTTTCTTTGCTTCCTTGCGCCAAAAAGAAAGGGAGGCGGCCGCCGGGCCGAATCCCGGCACCTGCCAGCGGCCAGCAGCGCCGAAACCAACCACCCAAAGCCTGTCAGCGGCCACCGCCGCAAAGAATGCCCGCCGCCGGCAGTGCGCCAAAAACTCAACGCCAAACCGTGGCCAACACCACCCCCGCCGCCGCCATATCCAGCGGAAAATCCGCGCCCGCCAGATAAGCCAGCTCCCGCAGCCGAGCCGCCGCAATCGCATCCGGCCCATCGGCAACCCCCGCGCCAACCGAAGCCTGCCCCGGGTGGCAGAACAGCAGCGCACCGCCCGCCGGCACCTGGGCCAGCCAGCCCTGCATCAGCGGCCGGTAATCGGCCTTGAAGTCATACGCCCCCAGCAACAGCCGGTTGTGCGGCAGCCAATGGCGTCGCAAGGCCCGCGCCAGCGCCCGGCCGCCGCTGTGCTCGATCACCCAGCGTTTGAAGGCAAACCCGGGCCCGGCCAACCGTGCCGTGCTGCGCACCGGTATCGGCATCGGCTGGTGCTGCAAAAAATCGACCAGCAGGCGGCGCACGCCCGGCAGGTGGTGCACATGCTGGTGGCCGTCGACAAAATCGGGCGGGGCGCCGCTTACCGCCTCAAACGCCGCCCACTGCGCGGCCAGCTCAGAGGCCAGCGCCGCCAGCGGCAGCCGGCCCAGGTGGGCATCGATCAGCAGCCGCAGCAGGCTGGGCAACTGCGGCCACAGCCGGGCCAGCGCCGGGCTCAGCGGCCGGCCCTCGGTGAGGTTGAAGTGCAGCCCGGCCTGGGCCCCGGCGGCCCGCAAGCCTGCCAGCGACGGCCCGTCCTGCGGCCAGGCCGGGCCGTTGGTCAAGCATGAAAATGCGCCCAGCCGCCCGGCCTGCACCAGCCCGGTGATGGCCTGGCCGATGCCGGGCGTCAAACCGTAATCGTCGGCACACAGCAGCAGCGGACGCCCGGCTGCCGGCTCAGCCATCGACAGGCCCGGCCACCCAGCGCTTGGCGCCCTGCGCGGCAGCGCCCGGCGCGCCCTGGCCCGGCGCGCCCTGCCCCAACACGCCCGGGCCCAGCGCGCCCTGCCCCAGCGCCTGGCCGATGATGTAGACCGGCCGCTGCTTGACCTCATCGAAGATGCGGCCGATGTACTCACCCAGGATGCCCACCGACAGCAGTTGCACGCCGATCGAAAACGCCAACCCGGTGGCCAGGGTGGCCCAGCCCGGCACGTTGTTGCCGAGGAAAAAATACTCGCCCACGATGTACAGCGAGAACAGCAGCGCGGCCAGTGCCACCACGCCGCCCAGCGCGCTCCACAGGCGCAGCGGCGCGTTGGTGAAGGCGGTGACGCCGGTGAAGGCCAACCGCGACAGCCGGCGCATCGAAAAGCTGCTTTGCCCGGCATGGCGCGCGGCCGGGGTGTAGGGCAGCACCACGGTGTGGAAGCCGACCCAGGCGTACAGGCCCTTCATGAAGCGGTTGCGCTCGGGCAGCATCTTCAGCGCATCCACCACGCGCCGGTCCATCAGCCTGAAGTCGCCCGCGTCCACCGGGATCGGCGTGGCCGAGCCGGTGTTGACCAGGCGGTAGAACAACCAGGTGCCAAGCCGCTTGCGCAGCGATTCATCCGAGCGCGAGGCGCGCGCGGTGCACACCATGTCGGCGCCGCCGCGCCAGGCGTCCAGCATCGCGCCAATCATGGCCGGCGGGTGCTGCAAATCTGCATCCAGCAGCACCACCACCTCGCCCTGCGCATGGTCGATGCCGGCGGTGAGTGCGGCCTCTTTGCCAAAGTTGCGCGACAGCCGCAGGTAGCGCACGCCCGGCCGGCCCAGCCAGGGCAGCAGCGCCAGCGGCGTGGCGTCGGTGCTGCCGTCGTCCACCACGATCACCTCCCAGTGCGGCGTCAGGGCGCGCAGTGCAGCGGTCAGAACATCGAGCAGCGGCGCCAGGTTGGCGGCCTCGTTGTAGGCCGGCACTACGCAACTGATGGCCGGCTGGGTGCTGCGGGCGGTGGCCCCGGGCAAGGCAGGTGCAGCAGAGGCCATCGGCAGCGGCGGGGTGCGGGTTGGGGTGGGCAGCATGGCAGCAAGACAGCAGAAGCGCCGGGCATCATGCACCAAGGCGGCCGCCGATCCAGCGCCTGGCCCGGTGCCGGGCCCGCGTTGCTACACTCGCGGCCCGGTCGGCAGTTCACCCAGGCGTTGCCGCGCGAAACCTCGCGTGCTAAATCTGCCCTCGATCATCGAGAACCCCAAGCCCCTGCAAGCCTCATGCGTGCGACAGGGCTGGAAGTCGGCAACCCCCAGCACCCGGATGCGCCTGTCGGCAGGCCCGGGCAGGTCGTGCGTCTGGAGGATGGCCATGCGCCGTTTGCCTTTGTCAGTCACCGTGCCCGATGCGTCGCTGTTTGCACGCGCGCTGGGTTTGCAACTCAAAACCCGCCATGCCGCCGGCAGCCCGCCCCCCGGCCATGTCGAATTGCTCAACCTGATGGCCCGGGCGCTGGGCCACCGCAATTTGCAAAGCCTGCAAGCGGCCAAGCCCGGATTGGCGGTGGCCTCCCCGTTGGCCCTGCCCAGCCTGGCGCTGGCGGCCGAAGACCGCCCCGCCCCGCCCGCGCTGACCGACAACGCCCGCAAGGCGCTGATGCAATTTGACAGCCGGGGCCGGCTGCAGCGCTGGCCCACCAAGTTCAGCGTGCAAAAGCTGGCGCTGTGGGTGCTGTGGACGCTGTTTGACGGCCGCCGGGTGTACACCGAGCGCGAGGTGAATGAGATCCTGAAGGCGGCCAATGCCTTTGGCGATCACGTGACGCTGCGGCGTGAGCTGATCAACCACCAGTTGATGAGCCGACTGAGCGATTGCTCGGCCTACCGCAAGCTCAACCCCCGGCCCGACGATGAAACCCGCCGGCTGCTGCAGGCCTGGCGGCAGGTGGTGCGCAACCGGGTGACGCTGCGGGTGGAGCGGGACGACAGCCCGAGGCGGCGGCACGCGGCGCGGGTTGCGGCGGCCGGCTGATCGGTCCAACCGCCAGCAGGTGCTGCCGGGGCCTGTCAAACCGCCAGCAGGTGCTGCCGGTAGTGCATCAGCTCATCGATCGACTCATGGATGTCGGCCAGCGCGGTGTGGGCCTGGGCTTTTTTGATGCCGGCCAGCACGGCCGGTTTCCAGCGCCGGGCCAGCTCTTTGAGGGTGCTGACGTCCAGGTTGCGGTAGTGGAAAAAGTCTTCCAGCAGCGGCATGTCCTTGGCAAGGAAGCGCCGGTCCTGGCAGATCGAGTTGCCGCACATCGGGCTCTTGCCCTTGGCCACGTAGCCCTTCAACCAGGCAATCACCTGCTGCTGGGCGGCCGCCTCGTCCACGGTAGACGCCCGCACCCGGTCGATCAGCCCGCTTTTGCCGTGCGTGTTTTTGTTCCATTTGTCCATGCCGTCGAGCACCGCGTCGCTCTGGTGGATGGCCAGCACCGGGCCCTCGGCGCGCAGCGTGAGGTGGGCGTCGGTGACGACCACCGCGATCTCGATGATGCGGTCGGTGAACGGCGACAGGCCGGTCATTTCCAGGTCGATCCAGACCAGGTTCTGGTCGTTGGCGGCCAGCAAGACGGCGGCCGAGGCGGGCGGGGTGTGCACCGTGGTGGCGGTGGTGGGGGTGGGGGTGGCGCTCATCGCCGAATTGTCGCAGCGGTGCGCGCCCGCCCTGGCCGACAGAAGGCCGGCCAGCCGCCTACACTTCTGGCCATGTCGCCCACCCTGTTGACCCTGCTTTTTGCCACCGCGCTGGTGCTCTCTCTGGCCACTAAATTCTGGCTGGCCACGCGCCAGATGCGCCATGTGACGGCGCACCGCCACGCCGTGCCGGCGGCATTTGCCGGCGCCGTCAGCCTGGCCGCCCACCAGCACGCAGCCGACTACACCCTGGCCAAAGGCCGGTTCGGCTTGCTGACCACCGCATTTGGCAGCGTGCTGCTGCTCGGCTGGACCTTGCTCGGTGGGCTGGACGCGCTCAACACCGTGGTGCGTGACTGGGTACAACCCAGCCTGGGCAACCTGGCCTACCAGCTCACGCTGTTGGCCGCCTTTGCGCTGATCGGCGGCCTGCTGGATTTGCCGTTTGAGCTGGTCAGCACCTTCCGCATCGAGCAGCAGTTTGGCTTCAACCGCAACACCTGGCGGCTGTACCTGGCCGATCAACTCAAGGGCTTGCTGATTGCGCTGGTCATCGGCCTGCCGCTGGCCGCCGGCGTGCTGTGGATCATGGGCGCCACGGGCGGTGCGTGGTGGTTGTGGGCCTGGGGCGCCTGGACGGCCTTCAACCTGCTGGTGATGGTGGCCTACCCCACCGTGATCGCGCCGCTGTTCAACAAGTTTGAGCCACTGGCGGATGATGGTTTGAAGACCCGTGTCCAGGCGCTGATGCAGCGCTGCGGCATGACAGCCAAAGGCCTGTTCGTGATGGACGGCAGCCGGCGCTCGGCCCACGGCAATGCCTACTTCACCGGGTTGGGCGCCGCCAAGCGGGTGGTGTTTTACGACACCCTGCTGGCCACGCTGACGCCGCCCGAGGTGGAGGCGGTGCTGGCGCATGAGCTGGGCCACTTCAAGCACAAGCACATCCGTCAGCGGCTGGTGATGATGTTCGGCTTGAGCCTGGCCGCGCTGGCGCTGCTGGGCTGGCTGGCCGGGCAACCCGGCTTCTACCTGGGCCTGGGCGTGATGCCCAACCTGGGCGCGCCGAATGACGCGCTGGCCTTGCTGCTGTTCATGGCCGTGGTGCCGGTGTTCGGCTTTTTTGCGTCACCGCTGATGGCGCAACTTTCGCGCAAGCATGAGTTTCAGGCCGACGCCTACGCCTGCGCCCAGGCCAGCGGCCGTGACCTGGCCAGCGCGCTGCTCAAGCTGCACAAAGACAACGCCGCCACCTTGACGCCCGACCCGCTGTACGTGCGCTTTTACTATTCGCACCCGCCCGCCAGTGAGCGGCTGGCCGCGCTGTCGGCCGTGCCGGCATGACGGGATTGGCAGCGGCGCACAGCCATGCCACTGATCTGATCGGCAACGGCCGAGTGGTGGCCGCGCACGGCCGGCAATGCATGGTGGAAACCGCTGACGGCAGCCGGGTGCTGTGCCACACCCGGGGCAAAAAAAGCGACTGCGTGGTGGGCGACAGGGTGTTCTGGCAACCGGCCGGTGATGGCGGCGTGATCGAGCGGGTGGCCGAGCGGCGCAACCTGCTGTTTCGGCAAGACGAGTGGAAGACCAAATCCTTTGCCGCCAACATCGACCAGTTGCTGGTGCTGGTTGCCGTCGAGCCGATGTATGCCGAGACGCAATTGGCGCGCGCGCTGATCGCCGCCGACGTCGCCGGCATCCCCACCCAGATCGTGCTGAACAAGACCGACCTGCCCACCCTGGCAGCGGCGCGCGACCGGCTGGCGCCCTACCGCACGATGGGCGTGCCGGTGGTCGAGTTGTCGCTCAAAGGCCGGGGCGACGAAGCCCGCGAGCTGCTCACCCCCCTGCTGGCCGGCCGGGCCACGCTGGTGCTGGGCCCCAGCGGCATGGGCAAAAGCACCCTCATCAACCTGATGATCCCGGCCGCGGCGGCCGTGGTGGGCGAGATCTCGGTGGCGCTGAACGCCGGCCGCCACACCACCACCAGCACCACCTGGTATTGGTTGGACGCGGACCGGCACAGCGCGCTGATCGACTCACCGGGGTTTCAAGAGTTTGGCCTGCGCCAAATGCAGGCCACCGATCTGGCGCAGCGTTTGCCCGACATCCGCCAGCAGGCCCAGCACTGCCGGTTTTACAACTGCAGCCACCTGCATGAGCCGGGTTGCGGCGTGCGCGATGCGCTGGCGCGGGGCGACATCCACCCGTCGCGCTACCGCATCTACACCGAGCTGCACGCCGAGCTGTCGGCGACCAAGTGGTGAGAGGCGCGCCCCCCGGTGCAGCGCCGGGCCGCCACCGGCCGGAGGCCAGTGGCCTTCGGGGGGGCGACGCCGAAGGCGTCTTGGGGGCAGGAACTAGCCCACCAGATTGGCCAACGTCAGCAGCGCCACCAGCAGCATCCACAGCACCACCGACCGCCACACCAGCCCCACCACACTGCGCAAATGGCCGAGCTGCGGTGGGTCACCGCCGGTCGATCCGTCCGACCCACCGTCCTCGGTCGGCCCGGCCTCGAAGCCGCGCGACCGATCTGGCGTGACCCCCGGCGCCGCGCTGCCGCCCAGTTGCACGCCCAGCGCGCCGGCGGCCGAGGCCAGGATCACGCCCTCGTTGGCGTATTTCCACAGCGCGGCGTCGCGCCGCCAGGCGTTGATCGCCTCCTCAAAATTGCCCACCACCGCAAAGCCGAAGGCGGTGAGCCGGGAGGGCACCAGATCGATCCAGCCAAACAGTTGTTGCGACAGCCGCATCAACCGCTCATTGGCCGGTACGCCGAGTGATTTGCTGGGGTAGCTCCAGTATCGGCTGGCAAATTCAGCCATCCGGTACAGCACCGCGCCCAGCGGCCCCAGGCCGAGTGAGCTGAGCAGCACAAACCAGAAAAACACGCCAAACACATGGCGGTGGGCGGCCAGCAATGAATGCTCAATGACATGGCGCAGCAACTCGGTGCGCGGCAACTCGCTGGCGTCCAGGTGCCGCCATTCGGCCAGCAGGCGGCGGGCCTCGATCTCGTCACCACGCTCCAGCGCGTCGCGGATGTCGGTGTAGTAGTGGCTGAACTGGCGGAACCCGAGCGTCAAATACAGCACGCCGACGTTGCAGACCATCGCCAGCAACACGCTCCAGCGGTGCACCGCGAGGTACAGCGCGGCCACCACCAGCCCGGGCGCGCCCACCGACACGAGCCACACCACCCAGGCATGGCGCTGGCGGCCGGCGTCGAAGTTGCGGCCGGTCCAGCCGACCCAGGCCACCAGCGTGTGGTGCACCCAGTTGTCACGCGGCAGGGGCTTGAACTGCTCAATGACCAGCGCAAACAGGACGGCAAAGAAACTCATCGACAACCATCATACCGAGCGGGCTTTTCAGCCTTCGGCCAAAAACCGGTAGAGGTTGCGCAGCATTGCCGCCGTGGCGCCCCAGATGAAATGCGGCGGGCTTAGGGCGTCCGGGCCCTGCCAGGGCATCGACAAAAACTGCCGCTGCACACCGCCCAGCTCAATGCTGTGCCGGCGGTGGTGGGCCGGTGTCATCAAAAACGCCAGCGGCACCTCAAAAGCCTGGGCCACTTCAAAGCTGTCGAGCACGAGCTTGAACCCCGGCTGCACCAGCGCCACCACCGGCGTGACGACAAAGCTGGTGACGGTGGTGTAGACCGGCAACTGGCCCACCACCTCAATGTGCTGCCGGTCCAGCCCCACTTCTTCTTCGGTTTCGCGCAGCGCGGTGGCGATGGCATCCACATCGTGCGCCTCAGCCCGGCCGCCCGGGAAGCTGATCTGCCCGGCATGGTCACGCAGGTGGGCGGTGCGCTGGGTGAGCAGCACATGCAGGCCGTCGGCGCGCATCACCAGCGCGATCAGCACCGATGCGGCGGCGGGTGCGCCCAGTGGGTTGAAGCGATTGCCGTCACCGGGGAATTCAGGCGTCCACGGCAGCGGGGCGGCAAAGCGCTGGCGCAGCGCATCGGGTTGCAGATGGGCGGCTGGCACCGGTGGCAGGTGATGGTCCACGCCGATGACGGGGAGGATGTGGGGGTCGAGGATGCGGGGCGGGGGCTGATCTGCGGACATGACATGCCGATTTTGACGGCTGGATAAAAAAAGCCGCCCGGGGGCGGCTTCAAAGCAATACGTTCTCGGCGCCGGATGAGCCGAACTTCTGCGTCACTGCGGCTGCGCCGCGTCCGCTTTTCGTCGCGCTGCGCGCGCCGTGGCGCCTAACGGCGCCGGGCTGAACTTCGTTCAGCCAAGCTTCTCTTTGATCCGTGCTGACTTGCCTGAGCGCTCACGCAGGTAATACAGCTTGGCGCGGCGCACATCGCCGCGGCGCTTGACTTCGATCGATGCAATCAGCGGGCTGTACAACTGGAAGGTGCGCTCCACGCCCTCGCCGCTGGAAATCTTGCGCACGATGAAGCTGCTGTTCAGGCTGCGGTTGCGCTTGGCAATCACCACGCCTTCATAAGCCTGTACCCGTTTTCGGGTGCCCTCCACCACGTTCACGCTGACGATCACGGTGTCGCCGGGGGCAAAAACGGGGATGGTCTTGTTCAGGCGAGCAATTTCTTCTTGCTCTAAGGTGCGGATCAGGTCCGTCTTGACGTCCATCAGGTTCTCCTGGGTCGATCATGGCGGCGCTCAGACATTGGCCCGGCAGAGGATCGAAAAGCCCACGATTATAGCCCGGCCAACGGGATGCATGATGGGCTGGCTGACGGGCCGGCTGGCAGGGGATGGCCTGCGGCCAGCGCGCGAAGCGTCACCTCATCCGCCGCTGACAGCCGGCCGGCCGCGCGTGCGGCGGCGATCAACTCAGGCCGGCGCAATGCCGTCAGCCGCAGCGACTGGTCGCGCCGCCAGCGCGCAATCTGGCCGTGGTGGCCGCTTAGCAGCACCGGCGGTACCGGCAACAGGCCCTCGGCGGTGGCCAGCAACTCGGGCCGGCTGTAGTGCGGGCAATCGAGCAGGCCGTCGGCCGAGAAACTGTCTTGCTGGTGCGACGCTGCCGTCAGCACACCCGGTTGCAGCCGCGCCACCGCGTCCAGCAGCGCCAGCGCCGGCAACTCTCCGCCCGACAGCACAAAATCACCGAGGCTGATCTCCAGCGTCACGTCGCTGTCGATGAAGCGCTGGTCGATGCCCTCGTAGCGTCCGCACAGCAGCACTGCGCCCGGTCCGGCCGCGTCAGCGAGTTGCTGCACCAGGGCTTGGGTCAGCGGCTGGCCGGTGGGGCTGAAGTGCAGCACCGGCAGCGCCCGCAGCGCCGATGGCGCCACCGCGCCCAGGCCCAGGCTCAGGCCCGGATCAACGGCACGGGCGCGGTCATCGCGCACCGCCGCCAACGCCCGTTGCAGCGGCTCGGCCAGCATCACCATGCCGGGGCCGCCGCCGTAAGGCCGGTCATCGACGCGGCGGTAGTTGTTGTCGGCAAAGTCGCGCAGCGGCCACAGCCGCACAGCCACCTGGCCCGACTCAAAAGCCCGCCGGGTGATGCCCTGCGTCAGGTGCGGCGCAAACACCTCGGGGAACAGCGTGATGACGTCAAAACGCATGGCGGACGCGGCTCAAGTGGCGGCACTCACCCAGTGGCGCACCCCGGCAGCGCTCAGAAATCCAGGCCCCAATCGACGGTGATGCGGCGCTCGGCCAGGCTCACGTCGTCGATGAAGGCGGCGACAAACGGGATCAGCCGCTCGCTGTCGTCCAGCGACGCGCCCTCGGCCGCATCGGGCCGGCGCACCCGCAGCACGCTGTGCGGGCCGGTGTCGATCAGATCGCTCACGCTGCCCAGCGCCTCACCCTGGCGGTTGACCACCGCCAACCCGATCAGGTCGATCCAGTAAAACTCACCGTCACCGACCTTCGGAAAGTGGCTGCGGGCGACAAAAACGCGGGCGCCCTGCATCGCCTCGGCGGCGTTGCGGTCGGGCAGTTCTTGCGCGGTGGCCACCACGCCGTCGCCATGCGCCTTGCTGTGCGTGATATGCAGCAGCGGCGGGAAGCTCACCACCCCCAGCCGGGCACCAAAACCGTCGGGCGGCCTGATGTCCCACTGCTTGGCCGCCAACAATGCTTTCGGGTCTTTCGAGAAAGGCAGGACGCGAACCCCGCCCTTGATGCCCCAGGCACCCAGCACGCGGCCGACTTCGATCAACTCAGCGGGCAGTGCGTGCTGCAACCCGCCCTGCAAACCACCAGGCAGCCCGCTCAGCAAGCGATCCTGCGCTGGTTCGCCTTGCGCCGGCTCGGCCCGTGTCATGGCAGCAGGCTGCGCAAACGTTGGCGGGCCGGCCGGTGAAACTCAGGCAGCCGCAGCCACAGCCGCCGGTGCCACCTGGGCCTTGGCTGCGGTGCCGACCAGGCGCTTGACGGTGGGCGACAGTTGCGCGCCCACACCTTGCCAGTAGCCAACACGGTCGAGTGCGACGCGCAGCGGCTGCTCACCACCGGCGGCCATCGGGTTGTAAAACCCCAGGCGCTCAAGGTAGCGGCCGTCGCGGCGCTCACGCGAGTCGGCCACGACGATGTTGTAAAACGGGCGCTTCTTGGCGCCGCCACGAGCGAGTCGAATGACGACCATGATGTTCTTTCAAAGGTTCGAAGGGGGCTTTTGATTTCAGCGCGGCGCTGCTGCTGCCGGCTTGAGGTGTTACCGACGATGTTGCTGACGGGCGCCGCTGAAAACCTAGCATTATAAACTGCGGCAAGCCCGTCCGGCCGTGCGCACCCTCCCGCCCCTCACCAAATCGCCACCCGCCACACCCCACCGCCATCCTCATGCCCCCACCCACCTTGCTGATCCGCCCCAGCAGAGCCGCCGACCTGCCGGCCATCACCGCCATCTACGCCCAGGATGTGCTGCACGGCACCGGCACGTTTGAGCTGGACGCCCCTGACCTGGCCGAGATGGCGCGCCGACGCGACGACGTGCTGGGCAAAAACCTGCCCTGGCTGGTGGCCCAGGCCGACGGCCAGGTGCTGGGCTATGCCTACGCAAACCACTTCCGGCCCCGCCGGGCTTACCGCTTTTGCCTGGAGAACTCGATCTACCTGGCGCCCGGTGTGCGCGGCCAGGGCGTGGGCCGGCTGCTGTTGACCGAGCTGGTGAGCCGCTGCGAGGCGGCCGGCGCCCGGCAGATGCTGGCGGTGATCGGTGACGCGGCGAACGCCGGCTCAATCGGCGTGCATGCGGCGCTGGGCTTCGAGCACACCGGTGTGCTGCGGGCGGCGGGCTGGAAGTTTGGCCGCTGGCTGGACGTGGTGCTGATGCAGCGGGCGCTGGGCAGCGGCGCCGGCCAGCCGGCGCCAGAGTGAACCTGCCAATGACGCAAAAATCCAAAACCCTCGCCACCTGGCTGGCACTGACGCTGGGCAGCCTGGGCGCGCACCGCTTTTATTTGCAAGGCTGGCGCGACCGGCTGGCCTGGCTGCACCCGCTGCCCACGCTGTTGGGCCTGGCCGGGGCGGCGCGCATGCAAAATCTGGGGCAGGACGACCACGCCGCCTGGCTGCTGATCCCGCTGCTCGGGCTGATGCTGTCGGTCGGCATGCTGGCGGCCATCGTTTGCGGGCTGATGCCGGACGACAAGTTCTCAGCCCGCTTCAACCCGGGCCAGCCGGTTGTGCACACCCGCTGGGGCCCGGTTATCGGGGTGGTGGTAGCACTGCTGGCCGGCGGCACGGTGCTGATGGGCACGCTGGCGTTTGGCGGGCAGATGTACTTCGAATACCAGGCTCACGGCGGCGACAACCATTGAGCGGGCCGCGACAGACATGAAAAAGCCCGGTCGAATGACCGGGCTTTCGGGGCCGGGCGAGGCCGCAGATCAGGCGGCTTTGGCCTTTTTGGCTTGCTTGGCGTGCTTGGTGGCCTTGTGCGCCTTGGCTTTCTTGGCGCTGGTGCCGCCGGCCTTCTGAATGGTGGCGGAGGGTGCAGCGGTCAGCGCCGGGGCGGTGGTTTGGGCAAATGCGCCCAGGCTGAAAGTGGCGGCGATGAGGGCAGCGATGAGTTTGGTCATGGTTTTGTCGTCCAGAGGGGTACGGGGAGCAAAGCGCTCGGACGTTCAACGCGGCCGGCCGGCCGGCGGTTGACAGGCGCGCAAACCGGCATTGGCCGGCCCGGCAACCTGTTAGAGGCTGAGCGGATTTCGAGAGTGACCGAGCGGGGCGGCAAAAGGCGTTCGATCTAGGCGCAAAGCACAGCCATAGCCCGGGCTATGGCGCGCATTTGCAACGACGAGCGAGCGACTTTTGGCGTGATGAGCGGGCATGATCGAAAAACTCTCAGCCTCTTAGATGAACTCACCCTCGCGCAGCCATTTGGTGGCCACCCACTTGTCACCGGCCAGCACCGGCGCACCGCCGTGCAGGGTGCGGGTGGCGGCATGCGGCCGGTCGTAGCTGAAGAAGACGGCGTTGCCTTTGATCGGCGCCACCTCCAGCGCCACGTCGGGAAAGGTGGTGCCACCGCCCAGCTCGGGCGTGTTGAGGTAGATCACCAAAGTGGCCACGCGCTGGCCGCCGCGCGCCAGCACCGGGGCCATGCCGGGCTGGGCCGGATCAAAATAGTCATGGTGCGGCTTGTACTCGGCACCGGGCCGGTAGCGCAGCACTTGCAGACCTTCGCCGTTGACCACCGGCCAGTTCAACAACGCGGCGATGCGGGCCTCGATGCGCTGGCACAGCGGCGTCTCGCCCCGGCCAAAAAACATGCCTTCGCTGGTGCGCGAGGCATTCACCTCATTGCCGCCGGTCTCGATCACCACCGTCTCCGAGCGCTCGGTGCGCGGCGCGGCGGCAGCCACCAGCGCGTCACACTCGTCATCCGACAGCAAGCCGCCAAACACCACCAGCCGGGGCTGGCGCAGCGTGGCCAGCACAGTGACCTGGCGGTCCAGCGCCCAGAGCTGGCTGGGCGAGCCGGCCAGCGCCGGCTCGGGCACCGGCACCTGTGCCGGCAGCGCCTGGGCTTGCGCTGGCGGCTGGCGTGGCGCGCCGAGAAATTGGCCCAGCACCGTCTCCATCGCGGCAATCGCCACGTCTTCGGTCCAGCCGCTGGTCTGCATCGACGCCAGCACGTCCTCGGGCCGGCACCCGGCCTGGGCCTGTTCGATGATCCATTGGCGAAGCTCGGCGGTGATGGCTTGCGTGTTCATCGCGCCATTTTGTCAGCGGCGGCGTCGTGCGTCAGCGGCCGGACCACCCCGGGCCGCCCAGCAGCACCCCACCATCAGCGCCAGCACGGCACCCCGGCGGCGCTCATTCGGCGCTCAATCGGCGCTGCGGCGCCGAAACACCAGCCGGTCAGGCAGGGATGCCAGCGCATCAAACCGGTAACCCTCGACATCAAAGCGCCGCAGCCTGTTGACGGTGGCCACCCGGTGCTGCACCGCCCAACGCGCCATCAGGCCGCGGGCGCGCTTGGCAAAAAAGCTGATCACCTTGTACTGGCCAGCCTTGAACTCCTCGAACACGCAGTCCACCACCCGGGCTTGCAGCGCCGGGCGGCGGGCCGCCTTGAAATACTCTTGTGACGCCAGGTTGATGACGACCGGATGGGCCTCACCCGCCAGCCGGCCGTCCAGGTAGTGGGCCAGCGCATCGCCCCAGAAAGCGTACAGATCCTTGCCGTGGGCCGTGGCCAGCCGGGTGCCCATCTCCAGCCGGTACGGTTGCAACCGGTCAAGCGGGCGCAGCACGCCGTACAGGCCGGACAGGATCACCAGGTGCTGCTGGGCCCAGTCGAGCTGGCCGGGCTTGAGCGTTTTGGCGTCCAGCCCGCCGTAGACATCGCCGTTGAAGGCCAGCGCGGCCGGCCGGCTGTTGGCAGCCGTGGCCTTGGGCGACCAGGCGCGGTAGCGGTCGGTATTCAAGTGGGCCAGGTCATCGGACAAAGCCATCAATTGCGCCACTTGCGGCGGTGGCAACTGCGCCAACTGCGCGATCAACTCAGCCGCGCGCGGGATGAACAGCGGCTCGGTGGCGCGCACCAGCGCGGCTTTGGTGAGCGGGGTTTGGTAGTCCAGGGTCTTGGCGGGCGACAGCAAATAGAGCATTTGGGGCAGTGTAAGCAGCGGATTTGGGCCTTGCCGGGGGTGTGGCCGGCCTGGCGGGTGGGTCGGCTGGCCTGTCAATCCGGCCCGGCCTCGGCCGGCCGCCCTGCCAGCCCGGGCACTGCGCCCAGCGCCGCTGTCCAGGTGCGCTGCGGGATGTGGCTGCGCAGGCGGTGCAGGGCACAGTCGATCAGCACGGCGGCCAACTCGTGGCCCACGCCCTGGGCGATGTCGATGGTGGCATCGCCGCGCAGCGCGGCCAGCCGCTCTAGCGCCAGCCGGGCCTGGGCGGCGGGGATCACAACATCGCTTGCACCGTGGAAAAAATGCAGCGTGGTGTGCTGCGGCGCCTGCTCGGGCAGCGTGGCGTAGCAGCCTGAAAACGCCAGCACCCGGCCGGCGATGCCGTCATGGCGCTGCACCAGCTCCAGCGCCAGCATCGCACCTTGCGAAAAGCCGACCAGCGCGGTGGCGGCCGGGCCCACGCCGCTGGCCGCCTGGGCGGCGTGCAGCCAGTCGGCCAGGCGCGGCAGCACGGTGGCCACGCGGGCCGGGCGGTTGGCCTCGGTGACAGGGCCTTGCGCATCGCAGCGCGCAAACCATTGCCGGCCGGTGGCTGGCGCGTCGGCCGCCGCAAAACCATCGGGCGCTAGCAGCGCGGCCTGCGGGAAGGCCAGGCGCAGCCGGCGGGCCAGCGGCGCCATGCCAGCGGCGTTGTCGCCCCAGCCGTGCAGCAGGATCATCAATTGCTCGGGCCGGCCGGTGACGGGCAGCCATTGCAGGGTGTCGGGCATCAGGGGCGCGCTTTTCAATGCGGCGGGCAGCGCCGACGCTGGCAGTGATGGCGCGCTGGCGTGGCGGATCGAGGGCGTGGTCATCGGGGTATTTTCGGCGCTGCGCGCGCTGGCCTGACGCGGCTGCCGTGCACCGCCGGGCCAGCCGATGCCGGGCGGTTGCCGTCCGGGTCGGACGCGCGGCAAAGCCGTCAGAGGCTGAGAGGATTTCGAGCGTGACCGAGCGGCGCGGCAAAAGGCGTTCGACGAGCGAGCGACTTTTGGCGTGATGAGCGGGCTTGATCGAAAAACTCTCAGCCTCTCAGTGGAAATCGCGGCTCTTGCTGACCAGGCCGTGCAGCAGCGCCGAATGGTCGATCAGCTTGTGCGCCACCAGGTGGCGCACCGCGTGGGCGTTGTCACCCACCCGCTGCCAGACGCCGTATACCGTCAGCAGGGTGGACGCCAGCAGCGGCACGCGCTGGGCGGTGGCCACCGTGGGCCAGACCACCACATTGACCGCGCCGGTGTCGTCTTCGAGGGTGACAAAGACCACGCCGTTGGCGGTGCCGGGCCGCTGGCGGTGGGTGACCAGGCCCGAGGCGCGTGCCAACTGGCCGTGCCGGCACAACACCAGCACGGCCGCCGGCTGCACCCTGAAGGCCGCCAGTTGATGGCGCAGCAAGGCCAGCGGATGGTGGCTGAGAGACAGGCCGGTGCTGCGGTAGTCGGCCAGCACCACCAGGCCCGGCGCCGGCGCCGCCAACGTGGCCGGTAATTCTTGCGTGCGGGTGGCTTGCAGCAGCGCGGTGGCGCGGCTGTCCACGCCGCGCACCGCCCAGGCGGCCTGGTGGCGGTGGCCCACCAGAGGTGCCAGCGCGTCGCCCTGGGCCAGCAATTGCAGCGCGTGGGCACCCAGGCCGGCGTGGCGGGCCAGGTCTTCGATGCTGGTGAAGGGCGCTGCCGCCCCGCCCTGCCCTGCGCTGCCGGCGGCCAGCCGTGCCTCAACCCGTGCCTCAACCCGTGCATTCACCCGTGCCGCCCCCCGGGCCGCCACCAGGCGTCGGGCGTCGGCCTCGTTGAAGCCGATCAGCCGGTTGAAACCCAGCCGCACGGGGCGCAGACCGGCGCGGCTGGCGCCCGGACCCAGATCCGGGCCGGAGAACGGGGCGCTGTCCGAGTTGAAATTCGGGCTGAAATCCGGGTTGAAATCCGGGCCGGCGTCAGCGCCGTCGCCCGACGGCGCGGTGGGCGCCGGCTCCAACACCGTGTGCCACTCGCTGCGCAGCACGTCCACCGGCAGCACCGCAACGCCGTGCTCACGCGCATCACGCACCAGTTGCGCCGGCGCATAAAACCCCATCGGCTGGCTGTTTAGCAGCGCGGCCAGAAACGCATCCGGGTGGTGGCATTTGAGCCAGGCGCTGACGTAGACCAGCAGCGCAAAGCTGGCGGCATGGCTCTCGGGGAAGCCATATTCACCAAAGCCTTCGATCTGCTTGAAGATGCGCTCGGCGTAGTCGGCCGTGTAGCCCTTGGCCACCATCCGGCCCACCAGCCGCTCGTGGAACGGGCCGATGCCGCCTTTGCGCTTCCAGGCGGCCATCGCCCGGCGCAGGCTGTCGGCCTCACCGGGGGTGAAATCGGCGGCCAGGATGGCGAGCTGCATCACCTGCTCTTGAAAGATCGGCACGCCCAGCGTGCGGCCCAGGGCCTGGCGCACCTCGGCGCTGGGGTAGTCCACCGGCTCTTCGCCCGAGCGGCGGCGCAGGTAGGGATGCACCATGCCGCCCTGGATCGGCCCGGGCCGCACGATGGCCACCTCGATCACCAGATCGTAGTAACAGCGCGGTTGCAGGCGCGGCAGCATGCTCATCTGGGCCCGGCTCTCGACCTGGAAGGTGCCCACGCTGTCGCCCCGGCACAGCATGTCGTAGACCGGCACATCCCCCGCCGGCACGCTTTGCATGTCGAAGCCAGGCTGGCCGAGCTTGGCACCCACCAGCGTCAGCGCCCGCCGGATGACGCTGAGCATGCCCAGCGCCAGGATGTCCACCTTGATCAGGCCCAGCGCGTCGAGGTCGTCTTTGTCCCACTGGATCACGGTGCGGTCGTCCATCGCAGCGTTCTCCACCGGCACCAGGCGCGAAATATCGTCGCGGGCGATGACAAAACCGCCCGGGTGCTGGCTCAAATGGCGCGGAAAGCCGATCAACTGCTGGGTGAGTGCCAGCCACTGGCGGCAGACGAGTGAATCGGGATCGAGCCCCTGCTCTCGCAGGCGATCAGGGGCTATGGTTGCGCCGCGCCTGGCGCCGGGCCGCCCCAAGGCAGGCGCGCTCCCCCCGGGGGGCGACGCCGCAGGCGTCTGGGGGTCGTCAATCCACCAATGTTGGCCTTTGGAGACTGCGGCGATGCGGTCCAGATCAATGCCCAGCGCCCGGCCCACGTCGCGCAGCGCACTGCGCGGCCGGTAGCTGATCATCACGCCGGTAAGCGCGGCCCGGTGGCGGCCGTATTTGCGGTAGAGGTACTGGATCACCTCTTCGCGGCGCTGGTGCTCAAAGTCGATGTCGATGTCGGGCGGCTCATTGCGCTCAGCGCTGATGAAGCGCTCAAACAGCAGGTGGATGCCGTCGGCCTGCGGGTTGAGCTCAGTCACGCCCAGGCAGAAGCAGACCACCGAGTTGGCCGCGCTGCCCCGGCCCTGGCACAGGATGCGCTGCGACCGGGCCCAGCGCACGATGTCGGCCACGGTCAGGAAGTAGGCCTCGTAGCCGAGCTGCTTGATCAACGCGAGTTCACGCTCGACCTGCGCCAGGTAGCCGGCCCGCGCTGGCGCGCTGCAGCGCTCGGGCGGGAAGCGCTCGGCCGCACCGGCGAGCGCGAGTTTGCGCAGCCAGGTGGTCGGGGTTTCACCGTCGGGCACGATCTCGCGCGGGTACTCGTACTTCAACTCGCCGAGCGAGAACGCGCAGCGCCCGGCGATCACCAGCGTGTTGGCCAGCCACTCGGGCTCGTAAAGCGCGGCCAGCCGCGCGCGCGAACGCAGGTGCGCCTCGGCATTGGGTTCGAGCGCGGTGCCGCACTCGGCCACCGGGCGCTTCAGGCGCGTGGCGGTGAGCACGTCTTGCAGCGGCTTGCGCGAGCGCACGTGCATCAGCACGCCACCCGCCGCGACGATGGGCAGGCCGACCAGTTCGGCCACGCGCTTGACGGTGGCGCGCAAGTCGGCATCACCGGGGCGGTGCAGCAGTTCGATGGCGAGGTAGGCGCGGTCCTGGAACCAGGTCTTGAGCCAGATGGCGTGCGCGAACACGGTCTCGAAGGGCTGCGCTGCATCGGGCACCAGCAGGGCGATGCAATCGGGCAGGCCGGCCAGGAACGGCGCGTTCGGAACCTTGCCCTGCACGTCACCCGGGTGCGCGAGGTACTGGCCCTTCGGCGCGCGCCGCCGCGCAATGGTGATCCAGTGCGACAGGTTGCCGTAGCCACGGCGGGTTTGGGCGAGGAGCACGAGGCGGGCGTGGGGTGTGGCATTGGCATCGGCGTTCGCCGCTGCGGCCACCGACGCGGCAGGCTTGATGGCCTTGGCTGGCAGGGTCAGGCGCATTTCGGAGCCGATGATCAGGGCCAAAGCTGGTGCGGGTGCGGGCGCATGTGCAGCGTTGGCCTCGCTGCCCGACCGCAACGCCTCGACGGCCTCGTATGCGCGCACGACACCGGCGAGCGAGCACTCGTCGGTCAAGGCGATGGCTGCATAACGCAGGCGCGCTGCACGCTGGATCAATTCCGCCGGGTGCGACGCGCCGCGCAGGAAGTCGAATTGGCTGCGGCAGTGCAGTTCAGCGTAGCCTGGGAGCGACGGGCGGGGGCGCATGGGCGAAGTGGGCCGGGCTCAGGTGCCCGGCCAGCCAGGTTCAGGCAGGCTCGGCCTGCGTGGCGGCGCAGAGGCTGGCGGCAGTGGTGAAGGCAGTGGTGAAGGTGGTGGTGAAGGCGGAGGTGGCCGCCGCGCCGTAAGCCGCCTGCGGCATGCGCACGCGCGGCGGCTTGCCAGGCGCTGGCAGCGCATATCGAGTGAGGCTGGGCACGGCCAGTGGCGCAGCGGCGTGAGGGTTCGCGCCTTCGGCTGCCATGCCGGCATGGAGCGCATCCAGCGGGCTTCGGACCGCCCCACCGCCGAGCTTGAGCACGTGGGTGTAGATCATGGTGGTGCTCACGTCGGCGTGGCCGAGCAGCTCTTGCACGGTGCGGATGTCATAGCCGCTTTGCAGCAGGTGGGTGGCGAACGAGTGGCGCAGCGTGTGCGGCGTAGCCGGCTTGGCGATGCCCGAGCCATCGAGCGCGCGCTTGAAGGCGCGCTGGAACGTCTGCTCCAGCACATGGTGGCGGCGCCACACGCCGCTGCGCGGGTCGGCCGAGAGCTCGAGCCGCGGGAACACCCAGAACCACGACCACGCGCTGCCCGCGCGCGGGTACTTGCGGTCGAGCGCGTTGGGCATGTGCACGCCGGCCGTGCCCGCGCGCACATCGGCCGACCACACCATACGCGCCGCATGCATCTGCTCGCGCAGTGCGGGCGCCAGCGAGGCCGGCAACATCACCACACGGTCTTTCGCGCCCTTGCCTTCACGCACGACGAGCGCCTGGCGATCAAAGTCGACGTCTTTCACGCGCAGGCGCGCGGCTTCGAGAATGCGCATGCCGGTACCGTAGAGCAACTGCGCCATCAGCCGGTGCGGTGGCTGGATGGCTTGCAGCAGGTGCGCCACCTCGTCGTGCGTGAGCACCGCCGGCAGCCGCACCCGGCTCTTCGGACGGCCGATTTCGTTCAGCCACGGCAGGTCGAGCCCGAGCACCTGCTGGTACAGGAACATCAATGCCGACAAGGCCTGCTTGTGCGTGGCCACCGCCACCTGGCGTTCGTTGGCCAGCCACGAAAGAAACGCCTCGACCTCGGGCGCGCCCAACTCGGCCGGGTGGCGCAGGTCGTGGAAGCGAATGAACGCACGCACCCATTGCACGTAAGCGTGCTCGGTGCGGATGCTGTAGTGCAGGTAGCGGATGCGCTCG
>JANLOP010000122.1:0-12583 GCA_031366635.1 Betaproteobacteria bacterium
GCCCGCGCCGCGCAAGACCGGCCGCGCGATGGCGACCCGGTCTGGCTGCCGCGCCCCGACGAGAACGCCGTGCTGGTGGCCATCCGTGACGGCGGCCTGTACAAGGCGCCGCTCGGCGACGGCAAGCACGACATCACCTGCCCGTGGGTGCAGGAACACACTGGCGCCGCCGACGGCGGCACGGCCTACTTCGAGCCCGACGACGGCTGGCCCATCGGCGGCTTCAAGTGCCTGCACGGCCACTGCGCCCAGCGGCGTGTGCGCGACCTGCTGCACTTCGTAGGCATCGAGCCCGGCGATGCGCGCATGAAGCCGACGATCCGAGTGGTGGCCGGCGAGATGAACCGGGTGGTGGACGCAGGCGAGCGCGAGCTGGCGCACTCCGGCCGCCACTACCAGCGCGGCGGACTGATCGTGACGGTGGTCACCGACCCCGGCACGCGCGAGACCCGCGTGCAGGACATCAGCCTACCGGCGCTGGTGCGCGCGCTGTCTGGCGCCGCCACCTGGGAGCGGTTTGACGGCCGCGCCGAAGACTGGGTGCGCATCGACCCGCCGGCCCGTCACGCCGCCGTGCTGTTCGACGCCACCAGCTACCACCATCTGCCGGTGTTGAACGGCCTGACCCGGCAGCCCTATCTGCGGCCAGACGGCAGCTTGATGACGGCGGCGGGGTATGACGCGGCCACCGGCATGTTCGGTGTGTTCGATGCGCGGGAATTTTCGGTGCCCGCCAAGCCGACGCGCGTGCAGGCCGTGGCCGCCTTGGCGTTGCTGAAGGGGCTCTTGACCGAGTTCAGCTTTGGCGGCGACACGGATCTGGCGGCGGCGCTGGTGGCGATGCTCACCGCGGTGGTCCGCCCCAGCCTGGACCATGCGCCGATGTTCCATGCGCGGGCGCACATGGTGGGCTCGGGCAAGTCGTACCTGTGCGAGCTGATCACGGCCTTTGCGACGCCCCAGCGCGGCACGCCGACCACCTTCCCCGGCGACGACGAGGAGTGCCGCAAGCTGCTGCTTGCCGAATTGCTGCGGGCGCCGGCCGTGATCGAATTCGACAACCTCACGGGTGACCTGGTGGCGCACAAGAGCCTGTGCACGGCGCTGACTTCGGAACACATGAGCGGCCGCATCCTGGGCGTGTCGAAGACGGCCACGGTCAACACGCGAGCCTTGTTCTTGTCCAGCGGCAACAACGTGGGGCCGGTGCAGGACATGACCCGGCGCTGCCTCACGATCCACCTGAGCCCTGAATGCGAAGTGCCGGCCGTGCGCAGCTTCACGCGGCCTGATCTGGTGCGGGATGTGCTGCGCGAGCGTGGGCGGTACGTCTCGGCGGCGCTGACCATCGTGCGCGCATGGATCATGGCCGGCAGGCCGCTGGCCGAGTGCAAGTCGCTGGCGGGCTTCAGCGACTGGTCTGCCCTTTGCCGGCAGCCTCTGCTCTGGCTGGGCCTGGCCGACGCGACCGCATCGGTGTTCAAGGCCATGGCCGAAGACCCTGACCGGGAAACGCTTAGCCGCCTGCTGGTTGCCTGGCAGTCGGTCTTTGGCCAGACGGCGGCGATGGTGCGCGATGCGGTGAAGCGGGCGTCTGAGTTCGGCGTCGAGCATGTCGAACTGCGAGAGGTGCTGCATGACATCGCCGACGAGCGCGGCGAGATCAACCGGCGCAAGCTGGGCTGGTGGATAAAGCGCCATGCCGGGCGCATCGTCGATGGCTTGCGCTTCGTGCGCGCCAGCGGCAACCGTTCGGCCGAAGCCTGGCAGGTGGAATCGGTTTCGACGGTTTCATCGGTTCCTGTCGCACTGAGTGTGAAAAGTGTCGGCAGCGATGCAGATGGCGGCAACGCGTATGCGCGCGCCAGCCGCGGCACATGAGCGCGTCACCCGGCCGACCCATGCGCAAGCGCCACCCCAACCCCCGTCTGGCCAAGATCCACCGGAACTACACGGTGGACGAAGTCGCTCAGCTGTTTGACGTGCACCGCAACACCGTCCGCGAGTGGGTAAAGCGCGGGCTGCCGACCAGCGACGGCAAGCGGCCGATGCTGATCCTGGGCCGCGAGCTTGTCGCGTTCCTGACCGTGCGGCGCGCCAAGAACAAGCGCCCCTGCCCGCCGGGCGAAATCTACTGCGTGCGCTGCCGCGCGCCGCGGGCGCCGGCCGGCGAGATGGTGGACTACGTGCCCTTGACTGCGACGCTGGGCAACCTGGTGGCCATCTGCGCGGCCTGCGAAACGATGATGTATCGGCGGGTCAGCCTGGCGAAGCTGGAGAGCGTTCGGGGGAATTTGGACATCACGATGCCGCAGGCACTGGAACACATAGGCGAGAGCGCACGGCCCACCGTGAACAGTGACTTGAGATAGGGAGCATCAGACCATGGCAACGCACAATGCCGACAACGAGCGGATCAAGCGCCGGTACTTCGTTTTCCTGAAAGAGGCCAAGCGGCAGAGCGAGGACTCAGTGGACGCGGTGGCCAAGGCGCTGGCGCGGTTCGAGGCCGCCACCCGATACCGGGATTTCAAGGCTTTCCACTTCGAGCAGGCGGTTGCGTTCAAGAAGCACCTGGCCGAGCAGGACAGCCTGACCACCGGCGGCAAGCTCAGCAAAGCCACGCTGCACGCCACGCTGGCGCACCTGAAGCGCTTCTTCCAGTGGCTGGCCGACAAGCCGGGCTACAAGTCGCGGCTGCAGTATTCGGACGCCGAGTATTTCAACCTGTCAGAGAAAGACACGCGGGTGGCGACCGCACGGCGTGAGCGGGCCGCGCCGACGCTGGAGCAGGTCAAGCACGCGATTGCGCTGATGCCCGGCAACACCGACATCGAGCGCCGCGACCGGGCGCTGGTGGCCTTCACGCTGATGACGGGCGCACGGGACAGTGCGCTGGCGTCGATGAAGCTCAAGCATGTGGACCTGGCCGCCGGCAGCGTTTTCCAGGACGCGCGCGAAGTGCAGACCAAATTCAGCAAGAGCTTCACGACCTACTTCTTCAACGTCGGCAGCGACGTGCGCCAGATCTTCGATGACTGGGTCAACTACCTGCGGCAGGAAAAACTTTGGGGCAACGACGACCCGTTGTTCCCGGCAACGCTGGTGGAACTGGGCGAAACGCAGCGGTTCGAGGCGGTGGGCCTGGCACGCCGACACTGGAGCACGGCGTCACCGATCCGCGCGATCTTCAGGAGCGCATTCGAGGCTGCGGGGCTGCCGTACTTCAACCCGCACAGCTTCAGGACCACCCTGGCCCAACTCGGCGAGAGCGTTTGCCAGAACCCTGAGCAGTTCAAGGCGTGGAGCCAGAACCTGGGCCACGAAGGGGTGCTGACGACGTTCTTGAGCTATGGCGCTGTGGCGCAGCGCCGGCAGGGGCAGATCATCCAGACGCTGGCGATGGGGGCTGGCGAACCGCATGGTCAGGCGGAAGTGGTGGCGCAGGCTGTGCTGCAGGCGATGCGTGGGGCCGGTCTGTTGGGTGGGCAGGGCTAATCCGCCAGCCACTGGTTTACCGTCCGTCGCCGCGAGTGGCCGAAGCAACCGGTGCAGCCGCTTCACGTGTAGACCCAGAGCGCGACGGCGCTGGAGCAGGGACAACGTCGCCGGCCGGCGCGTGTCGGTCGAAGGGAGTTGCACCACCCTCTTTTCATACTTTTTTCATACCAGAAACGAAAACGCCACCTCGTCGGTGGCGCAAGTCGTTGATTTCTCAGGGAAATCTTGGTGGGCGGTGCAAGTTTCGAACTTGCGACCCCTGCCGTGTGAAGGCAGTGCTCTACCGCTGAGCTAACCGCCCGGAATCCCGGGTTGCCGTCAAAACCAGCATCCGACGGCAAGCCTGCAATTATGCCACGGCACTTTCGGGCGCCATCTGCCGCCACACCGTCTTGCCGCCACTGGCCTTGTCCAACTCGGCCAGCACGGCCTGGTGCGCGGCTTGCTCTTCAGCGCTGGCGGCAATCACGGCCAACCGGTAGGGCGACAGGTCACGCGCCAGCGCCGCCTGCGCCGTGCCGGGGGCGCTGTCATCGTGCTGGATCACCAGCGAGTCCTGGCCCCGGGTGAGCCGGATGTACACCTCGGCCAGCAGCCCGGCATCGAGCAGCGCGCCGTGCACGCTGCGCTGGGTGTTGTCCACCTCCAGCCGCCGGCACAGTGCGTCGAGTGAGTTGGCCTTGCCGGGGAACATTTCGCGCGCCATCAGCAGCGAGTCGGTGATTTGCCCGGCCACGGTGTGGAACAGCGCCCGATCAAGACGTTTCAGCTCGGCATTCAAAAACCCCACGTCAAACGCCGCGTTGTGGATGATGATCTCGGCGCCGCGCAAAAAATCGAGCAGATCGTCAGCCACCTCGGTAAACCGGGGCTTGTCGGCCAGGAAGGCATCCGTCAGGCCGTGCACCTTGATGGCCTCCTCGGCGCTCTTGCGCTCGGGGTTGAGGTAGACGTGGCGGTTCTCGCCCGTCAGCCGCCGGTTCACCATCTCGATGCAGCCGATCTCGACAATGCGGTCACCGCTCTCGGGGTGCAGGCCGGTAGTTTCGGTGTCGAGAAATATCTGTCGCATGGCGTTGCCCCGGCTCAGCGCAAAGGCGCTGTTTGGCGGCTGGCCCAAAGCCACAGCGCGGCGCCGGCCACCACCATCGGCACACACAGCCACTGGCCCATGCTCAGGCCCAGCGCCAGCGGGCCGAGAAAGCTGTCGGGCTCTCGGAAGTATTCGGCCGCAAAGCGGAACAGCCCGTAGCCCACCAAAAACGCGCCCGAGACCTGGCCGGTGGCGCGCGGCCGGCGGGCGTACCACCACAACAGCGCAAACAGCAGCAGGCCCTCCAGCGCAAACTGGTAGAGCTGCGACGGGTGGCGCGGCGCGTCGCTGCCCGATTGCGGGAACACCATCGCCCACGGCAGCGCTGTATCGGCCGGCCGGCCCCACAGCTCACCGTTGATGAAGTTGCCGATGCGTCCTGACGCCAGCCCGGTGGGCACGCAAGGGGCGATCAGGTCAGTGACTTGCAGCCAGGGCCGATGGCGGCGGTGGGCAAACACCGCCATCGCGATGATCACGCCCAGCATGCCGCCGTGAAACGACATGCCGCCCTTCCACACCGCCAGGATGTCCAGCGGGTTGGCCAGGTAGTAGCCGGGTTTGTAAAACAACGCATAACCGATGCGCCCGCCCAGCACCACGCCCAGCACGCCCCAGAACAACAGGTCTTCCACATCGCGGCGGGCCCAGCCGGCATGGGCAAACTGCGTTTGGCGGGCACGCGCATTGGCCAGCACCATGAAAAGCGCAAACGCCACCAGGTAGGTCAGACCGTACCAGTGGATTTGCACCGGGCCCAGGGCCAGTGCCACCGGGTTGAATTGGGGATGCACCAGCATCGTGGGGACTCCGTTTCGCGTCGAATGCCAGACGGGCCGGCGCTGGATTGTCGCCGCAGCGCCGGCCCGGCCTGGCAGCGATCAGGCCGGGCCGGCGCGTCAATAGAATGGTGAACCACCCGATCAGCGCTGCGACCTGGTTGTGCCAGGCCGGCGACTTTTTCGGGTGTCCTTCCAATCCGCAGGCCACAGGATAGACACCATGCCCATCAACCGCCGCTCCAAGAACATTACCGAAGGCGTGGCCCGCGCGCCGAATCGGTCGATGTATTACGCCATGGGCTACACCGAGGGCGACTTTGGCAAGCCGATGATCGGTGTGGCCAATGGCCACAGCACGATCACGCCGTGTAACTCTGGCCTGCAGCGGCTGGCCGATGCGGCCGTTGAGGGGCTGAAAGCGGCGGGCGCCAACCCGCAGATCTTCGGCACACCCACCATCAGCGACGGCATGGCGATGGGCACCGAGGGCATGAAGTACAGCCTGGTCTCGCGTGAGGTGATCAGCGATTGCGTTGAAACCTGTGTTGGCGGCCAGTGGATGGACGGCGTGCTGGTGATCGGCGGCTGCGACAAAAACATGCCCGGCGGCATGATGGGCATGTTGCGTGCCAATGTGCCGGCGATCTACGTCTACGGCGGCACCATCCTGCCGGGCAGGTACAAGGGCCAAGACCTGAACATCGTCAGCGTGTTCGAGGCGGTGGGCCAGTTCTCGGCCGGCAACATGAGCGAAGAGGATTTCCGCCAGATCGAGCGCCGCGCCATCCCCGGCACCGGCTCTTGCGGCGGCATGTACACCGCCAACACCATGTCGTCGTCGTTTGAGGGCCTGGGCATGAGCCTGCCCTACGCCAGCACCCAAGCCAATGTGCAGGACGAGATCGTCGCCACCACCCGCCAGGCGGCGACGGTGTTGGTAGAGGCTGTCAAAAACAACCTCAAACCGCGCGATATCGTCACCAAAAAATCGATTGAAAACGCCGTGGCGGTGATCATGGCCACCGGCGGATCGACCAACGCGGTGCTGCACTTTCTGGCAATCGCCCACGCGGCGCAGGTGGCATGGACCATTGACGACTTTGAGCGCATGCGCCGCAAAGTGCCGGTGCTGTGTGATTTGAAGCCCAGTGGCCAGTACCTGGCGATTGACCTGCACCATGCCGGCGGCATCCCGGCGGTGATGAAAGAGCTGCTCAAGGCCGGCTTGCTGCACGGGGATTGCATCACCATCACCGGCAAGACCGTGGCGCAAAACCTGGCCGGTGTGCCCGATCTGTCGCCCGATCAGAAAGTGATCCGCCCGGTAGCCAACCCGATCTACGCCCAGGGCCACCTGGCCATCTTGCGTGGCAATCTGGCGCCCGAGGGCTGCGTGGCCAAGATCACCGGCCTGAAAAGCCCGGTGATGACCGGTCCAGCGCGGGTGTTCGAGGACGAGCAGACGGCGCTGGCCGCGATCATGGCCAAGCAGATCGTCGCCGGCGACGTGATGGTGCTGCGCTACCTGGGCCCGAAGGGCGGGCCCGGCATGCCCGAGATGCTGGCGCCAACCGGTGCGCTGATCGGCCAAGGGCTGGGTGAGAGTGTGGGCCTGGTGACAGACGGCCGGTTCTCGGGCGGCACCTGGGGCATGGTGGTGGGCCATGTGGCGCCCGAAGCCTATCTGGGCGGCGTGATTGCGCTGGTGCACGACGGTGACTCGATCACCATCGACGCGCATCAATTGCTGTTGCAGCTCAATGTGGCCGACGATGAACTGGCGCGCCGCCGCACCGCCTGGGTGCAGCCCGCGCCGCGCTACACCCGGGGTGTGCTGGCCAAATTTGCCCACCACGCGGCCAGTGCCAGCCTGGGCGCGGTGCTCGACAAGTTTGATTGAGCCGGCCTGCCCCGCACCGCTCAGTCTCGGCGCGGCTTGGTGGGGTCGGCAGCGGCCGGTCCCACATCAGCCGAGTCGGATTTGAACGAGGTCGTCTCACCGCCAAAATGCGATTTGGGCGGGCGCAGGCCCATGGCATCCAGCCGAGCCTCGCGCCGGCGCTGCACCCGCCGCTGTTCGCGCTTTGCGGCGGCGCGCTGGGTCCAGCCGGCGCTGTCGGCCAGTTGCCACCACAGCGCCGCGCCGGCAAACGGCGCCAGCACCCACCACCAAGACCAGCCCGCCACAAGGCCCAGGCCGGCCAGCTTCAAGCCCATCAGCAACACGCCCACGACCACCAACCACATCGTGCTGTCCTGTTCTTGTGACGCCGATTTGACAGCGTGCTGTCAACCAGCCGGTTTAGCATTCGTTACACAGACTGTAGTTCAGCGTTGATCCTTGTTCCTCCGTAGAAAGCACCTCATGAAGAAAATCGCCTCGGTCATTGCCATCGCCGCTGTGCTGGCCGCACCCGCTTTTGCCAACGCCGATCTGGCGCAGAAAAAAAGCTGCCTGGCCTGTCACGCCACTGACAAGAAATTGGTCGGGCCGGCTTACAAAGAGGTGGCCGCCAAATACGAGGGTCAAAAAGACGCGGTGGCCATGCTGGCCGAGAAAATCCAGAAAGGCGGCGTCGGCGTTTGGGGCCAGATTCCCATGCCCGCCAATCCGCAAGTTAGCGCGGCCGAGGCCAAAACGTTGGCCGCCTGG
Organism: Betaproteobacteria bacterium; assembly: GCA_031366635.1. Classification (GTDB taxonomy): domain Bacteria; phylum Pseudomonadota; class Gammaproteobacteria; order Burkholderiales; family Burkholderiaceae_C; genus Pseudaquabacterium. The sequence continues at coordinate 8,030 of JANLOP010000122.1, forward strand.
GTGTTGTCGATCAAGTGATTGGCGAGTGACGAAAAAAGCCCCGCGCTGCGGGGCTTTTTTGTGGGCGCTTGCTGAACCTGCCGGCACCCAGCCGCGCGGCGCGTTGTCAGTTGTTCTCCGACAATTGATCCAAAATAGCAGGATTCTGGTGCCGGCCGGCGCTTTGCGCCTTAACTTGCGCTTCGCGCAAGTTAGCCGGCCCCTGAACCCGGCAGGGCGCCTGGCGGCGCCCTCGGCGCTGGCGCGCCGCCTGGATCAATTGTTCTCCGACAATTGATCCAGGATTGCCGGATTCTCCAACGTAGACGTGTCCTGCGTGATCGCCTCGCCCTTGGCGACAGAGCGCAACAACCGCCGCATGATCTTGCCGCTGCGGGTTTTGGGCAGGTTGTCGCCAAAGCGGATGTCTTTGGGCTTGGCAATCGGGCCGATCTCTTTGCCCACCCAATCCCTCAACTGTTTGGCAATGGCCTTGGCCTCGTCGCCCACCGGGCGCGAGCGTTTCAACACCACAAAGGCGCAGATCGCCTCACCGGTGGTGTCGTCGGGCCGGCCCACCACCGCGGCTTCAGCCACCAGCTCGGTGCAGCTCACCAGCGCCGATTCGATTTCCATCGTGCCCATGCGGTGGCCGCTGACGTTCAGCACATCGTCGATGCGGCCGGTGATGGTGAAGTAGCCGGTCTTGGCGTCGCGGATCGCGCCGTCGCCCGCCAGGTAATACTTGCCTTGAAAGTCGTCCGGGTAATAGCTTTTCTTGAAGCGCTCCGGGTCGCCCCAGATGGTGCGGATCATGCTAGGCCAGGGCTTTTTCACCACCAAAATGCCGCCCTGGCCCCACGGCACATCTTTGCCGGTCTCGTCCACCACGTCGGCCATGATGCCCGGGAAGGGCAGGGTGCAAGAGCCCGGCACCAGCGGCGTGGCGCCCGGCAGCGGGGTGATCATGTGGCCGCCGGTCTCGGTCTGCCAGAAGGTATCGACGATCGGGCAGCGGCTGCCGCCCACATGCTGGTAATACCACTCCCAGGCGGCAGGGTTGATCGGCTCACCCACCGAGCCCAGGATGCGCAGGCTGCTCAGGTTGGAGCGCGCCGGGTGCACGGCGGCCGTGGCCTCGGCCAGCTTGATGAGGGACCGGATGGCCGTGGGCGCGGTGTAGAAGATCGACACCTTGTGGCGCTCGATCATCTGCCAGAACCGGCCCGCGTCGGGGTAGGTGGGCACGCCCTCGAACACCACTTCGGTGCCGCCAAGGGCCAGCGGGCCGTAGGTGATGTAGGTGTGGCCGGTGACCCAGCCGATGTCGGCGGTGCACCAGAACACATCATCGGCTTTCAAGTCGAACGTCAGTTTGGTGGTCAGCGCGGCAAACAGCAGGTAGCCACCGGTGGAATGCTGCACGCCCTTGGGCTTGCCGGTCGAGCCCGAGGTGTACAGCAAAAACAGCGGGTGCTCGGCGCCCACCCACTCTGGCTCACAGGTGGTGGGCAAGCCAGCCACAAAATCGGCCATCCACAGGTCGCGCCCGGCGGTCATCGCGATGTCTGCGCCCGAGCGTTTGACCACCAGCACCTGGCTGATTGAATCGCAGCCGCCCAGCGTCAGCGCCTCATCGACAATGCTTTTCAGCGGCAGTTGCTTGCCGCCGCGCACCTGGTGGTCGGCGGTGATGACCACCTTGGCGCCGGTGTCCTCAATCCGGTCGCGCAGGCTTTGCGCCGAGAAGCCGCCAAACACCACCGAATGCGTGGCGCCAATGCGGGCGCAGGCTTGCATCGCCGCCACGCCGTCAATCGACATCGAGATGTAGATGATTACCCGGTCGCCCTTGACCACGCCCAGGCTTTTGAGCCCGTTCGCGATCTGGCAAGTCTTGGCCAGCAGATCGCGGTAGCTGGTGTGCGTCACCTCCCCGCCGTCGGCCTCAAAGATGATGGCGGTCTTGTCGCCCAGGCCACGCTCGATGTTGCGGTCCAGGCAGTTGTAGCTGGCATTCAGCGTGCCGTCCTCAAACCACTTGAAAAACGGCGCGTTGCTGTCGTCCAGCACTTGAGTGAACGGCGTGTGCCAGGAGATCAACTCACGCGCCTGGCGCGCCCAGTAGCCTTCGTAGTCGTCATTGGCCTCTTGCACCAGCGCCTGGTAGGCGGCCATGCCCTGCACGTGGGCGCCGGCCACCGACTGTGCCGACGGCAGATAGGTTTTCAGCTCGGTCGGGCCGTCCGTGGTCATTTTGAGGCTCGTGTCGGTGCTGGTATCAGTGCTCATGCGGGTCTCCTGGCGTCTTGAAATCGGGCATCACCACCTTGGCCAGATGGCTGTCGTGCAAACCATACACCTTAGGCAGGGGCTCTTACGAACCGCTTACTTGCGCGCCGGCCGGGCCCCACACCTGCGGCTGCCGGCGCTGCCGGCCTGCCACAGGCGCTGCCTAAAATCCGCGCTATCTCCCAAAAAGGCAGCGCTGCAAGATGGCACAACCCCCGAAAACAATCCCCGCCCGCATGCCGGTGCTGCCCAGGCTGATTTTTGCCAGCCGCTGGCTGCAACTGCCGCTGTATCTCGGGTTGATCCTGGCGCAGGGGGTGTATGTGGTCCAGTTCTGGATCGAGCTGGTGCACCTGATCGAGGCCGCGTTTGGCAACCAGGCGGCGCTGATCACGCTGGTCAAGAGCACCGGCTACCAGGCGGTGGCCATCCTGGGGCCGGACGGCAAAAGCATCGTCGGCTACGAGCCGATCAGCACGCTGAACGAGACCATCATCATGCTGGTGGTGCTGGCGCTGATCGACGTGGTGATGATCTCAAACCTGCTCATCATGGTGATTGTGGGCGGGTACGAAACCTTCGTCAGCCGCATGGACCTGGATGGCCACCCCGACCAGCCAGAATGGCTGAGTCACGTGAACGCGTCGGTGCTCAAGGTCAAGCTGGCAACGGCCATCATCGGCATCAGCTCAATTCACCTGCTCAAGACTTTCATCAATGCAGCGAATTACGACGAAAAGGTGCTGATCGCGCAAACCGCCATTCACATCACGTTCCTGCTGTCGGCGATTGCGATTGCCTACACCGACAAAATCATGTCGGGCATCCAGACGGTGAAGCACTGACACGTTGATGCGCTGATGCAGGCCAGCGGCGCTCAGTTGGCTGGCGAGTCGGCCTGTGAGCGGGCTGGCGACTTGTCGGCCTGGGTCATCAGCAATAGCAAGGTGCCCAGCGCACCGCTGACCAGCGAACCCAGCAGCACGCCGAGCTTGACTTGCGCCTCATACATCGCATCTGCCCCTTCAAATGCCAGCGATCCGATGAACAAGCTCATGGTGAAGCCAACACCGCACAACACGCAAACGCCAAACATCTGGCCCCAGCTGGATTGCGCCGGCAGACGGGCGCCCGCAAGGCGGATCAGCAACCACGAAGCACCAAAGACGCCCAGCGCTTTGCCCGCCACCAGTCCGGCGGCGATGCCCAGCGGCACCGACTGCACCAATGTGCCCCAGGTCACGCCTTGCAATGACACACCGGCGTTGGCAAACGCAAACATGGGCAGAACCAGGTAAGCCACCCACGGGTGCAAGGCGTGCTCTGCCCGATGCAGTGGCGAGCCGCCTTGCCCATCCGAGCGGGGGATTGCCAATGCGGTGATGACACCTGCCAGCGTGGCATGAATGCCCGACTTGAGCACAAACACCCAGATAACCAAACCCACCACCACATAGGGCCCAACGGCCGCCACCCGGCAGCGGTTGAGCCCCAGCAGGACAACCGCACCAGCGGCAGCTCCGAGCAACATGGCGGGGGACAGATTGGCCGTGTAAAAAAAGGCGATCACCAGAATCGCGCCCAAGTCGTCAATGATGGCCACCGCCGTCAAAAATACCTTGAGCGACGCTGGCACGCGGCTGCCCAGCAGCACCAGTATTCCCAGCGCAAAAGCAATGTCCGTCGCCATGGGAATGCCCCAGCCGCGCAGCGCCACGGGGTCGCCCCAGTTAATGGACGCAAAAATCAGTGCAGGCACCACCATGCCGCCCAAAGCAGCACCGGCAGGCAGCAAAATCTGGGCTGGCGAGGCCAACTCGCCGTCCATCAATTCCCGCTTGATCTCCAGCCCCACCAGAAAAAAGAACACCGCCATCCACAGGTCGTTGACCCAGATCAGCATAGGTTTGGACAATACCAGCCAGTTTGCACCCAGCCGCAACTCGCCCGGAATCTGCAAGAACTGCTCGTAGGCCTCTCGCCATGGTGAGTTGCTGACCGCCAGAGCCACCAGCGCCGCAAGCGCCAGCAACACGCCGCCAACGGACTGAGAATGGATAAACTGGTCAAACTGGTTAATGCTGCGCGCTATGAATTTGAGCATTGGGGAGGGGCCTCACCGTCAGTTGCGTGGCGGCCGGGATGGTTAAACTTGAAGCCATTGTCGCCAAACATGCCGCCATTGACATCTGCAAGCCTTAAACCAGAAAACGAACATGACCACGACCATCATCAAACAGGCTGACCTGATCGAATCCATCGCCGCTGCCCTGCAATTCATCA
>JANLOP010000206.1:0-2408 GCA_031366635.1 Betaproteobacteria bacterium
CAGCGCGCAGGCGAAGAAGTGGTGCTGCGCGTGACCGATGATGGCCGCGGACTTGACCTCGCCGCCATCGAAGACAAAGCCGTGGCCTATGGCCTGATTGATGCCAGCGGCGATTTGTCAGAGCCCGAGCTGCAGCGGCTGATTTTGCGGCCCGGCTTCAGCACACGCGATGCCGTCACTGAGACATCGGGCCGCGGTGTCGGCATGGACATCGTCAACGACCGGATCCATGGCTTGAAAGGGCGGCTCGACATTGAAAGCGCCTACGGCCTGGGCTGCTGCTTCACGGTGCATGTCCCAGCCACCAGCGGCGTGGCCCACGCATTGGTTGTCAAAAGCGCCGGCGAATCTGTCGCCTTGCCGCTGGAGCAGGTTGACAGCATTTTGGCCGCCGGCATGGCGCAGTTCAGCAGCAGTGGCGGCAAGGTCAGCATCGCCTACCAAGACCAGCACTACCCGGCCCATGTGCTGGCGCAGTGGCTTGAGCTGGAACACCATGACGCGCAGCAGGTGCTGGCGCGTGCCGGGCAATGGATTGTGGTGCTGGCCAAGGGCGCGGCTGGAACGATTGCGCTGCTGGTCGATGAGGTCAATGAGTCGCGCGAACTTATTTTGCAGGACGTTGGACGTCTCACGCGCCGCGTACCAGGCGTGATTGGCGGCGCACTGCGCGCTGATGGCCGGCCGCTGTTTTTGCTGGACATCACGGATCTGGAGCGGGCAGCAGGCTCAACCCGGCGCCTGCATGCGTCAGCCGCGCTGCGCAAGCGCCGCGAAGTCGAGCGCACACGCGTCCTGGTGGTTGACGACGCGTGGTCGGTTCGCCGTTCCATGCAGCAGTTGCTTGAAGATGCCGGCTATGAAGTCGCCACCGCCGCAGACGGCTTTGAGGCACTGGACCGCTTGCGCGCCAGCCAGCCAGCCTTGGTTATCACCGATCTGGAAATGCCTAACCTCAATGGCCTGGAGCTGACGCGGCGCGTGCGCGAGGTGCCGCACTGGTCCGGCATACCGGTGGTGATGATCACGTCCCGAACCAGCGAAAAACATCGCGGCGAGGCGGCAAGGGCCGGCGTCGATGTGTACCTCACGAAGCCGTACCAGGATGCCGACTTGCTGGCGCAGGTGCGGTCGCTTTGCGCAGGCCCGGTGGAAGCCGAGGCGGCCTGAGACGGCATTGAGCTGGCATTAAGACGGCAGGGCGCCGCGCTGTAGGCTGCAGCGCGGCCTCTTGCGCCGTCATCCGGCGGCCCCGGCGGCGGGACGGGTGGGCGACAATCCAGCGCATGCTGCCCGGCCATGGGCCCGAAAAAGTACCTACTCAGGTCAACACCTAAATTAGCTTCCTTGGACCCTGACCTGAGTCGTTACCCGAAAAAAAGGCGAAAAGTGCCTCTAGCCCAGGTAATACGTGCGTAAGCAGCTATTAATTACATAGCAACCTAACCGTCTGAGCCCCGCGATGCCCCACCCGACCGACCCCAAAAAACCGCTGCCCCCCACTGGCCCGGCGGTGCGAATCGCCAAACCCGCCGCTGGCGAGCCGGTGTTGACCATGCGCCTGAACAAACGCATGGCCGAACTCGGTATCTGCTCGCGCCGCGAGGCCGACGACTGGATTGCGCGCGGCTGGGTGCGGGTCAATGGCCAGCCGGCGGTGATGGGCCAGCCGGTGGCGTTGAACGCACGCATTGACATTGACCGCCAAGCCGAGCAGCAGCAGCGCCAGCAGGTGACGATTCTGATCAACAAGCCGGTCGGCTACGTCAGCGGGCAGGCCGAAGACGGCCATGAGCCGGCGGTGGTGCTGGTGCAGCCGCAAAACCGCTGGCGCGAATGCAATAGCCGCATGCGCTGGGGCCATGAGCAATTGCGCGGGCTGGCGCCGGCCGGACGCCTGGACATTGATTCGATCGGCTTGCTGGTACTGACGCAGGATGGGCGCGTGGCCCGGCAACTGATTGGTGAAGATTCGGAGATCGAAAAGGAATATCTGGTCCGCGTCAGCTACGGGACTGAGTCCATCAACGTCCAGGCCGCCTTTCCGCCCGAAAAACTCAAACTGCTGTGCCACGGCCTGAGCCTGGACGGCCAGCCGCTGCGCCCGGCGCTGGTGAACTGGCAAAACCCGGAGCAGCTCCGCTTTGTGCTGCGCGAGGGCAAAAAGCGCCAGATCAGGCGCATGTGCGAGCAGGTTGGCCTGTTCGTCACCGGGCTCAAGCGGGTGCGGATCGGCCAGGTCAACCTGGGGCATTTGCCGGTCGGGCAGTGGCGCTATCTGGCGCCGCACGAGCAGTTTTAAGCCGTTTTGCTGGCAATTTTGTGGCGACTCGGGTTGCGGGTGCCGACGGGTTCGGACTGGCAATTACAAAGTGTCCTACGTTGATGCGCGCCAACAGACGGCAGCG
>JANLOP010000232.1:0-24967 GCA_031366635.1 Betaproteobacteria bacterium
GAAGCTCACCGGTTTTTAAGCGGCGAGGGCGTACGAGGTATCGTTCGCAGTTACTTTGTTTCCAGTGGTTTTACGAGCGAACTGGTGCTCGGCATGCCCTGAACCGACTCCGTACCCACGTCGAAACCAGGTCGGCCCCTGAACCACTTGAGTTTAGGCCAGATCGAGCCATTGCAAGAGCGCAGCCGGTGAAGAAAGCACGTGGTCGGCCCCCCAGTCCGCCACCGGCTCACCCTGCCCCAGGTAGCCCCAGGCCGCCGCCAGCGTGGCCATGCCGGCGGCGCGGCCGGCCTGCACATCACGTTGGTCATCGCCGACATAAGCGCAGTGGGCCGGCGCCACGCCAGCGCGGCGCGCGGCTTCAAACAATGGCTCGGGATGGGGCTTGGCAAACGGCGTCGAATCACCGGCAATCACCACCGCTGCCCGCGCCGCCAGGCCCAGACCGGCCACCAGCGGCGCGGTGAACCGCAGCGCCTTGTTGGTGACGATGCCCCAGCGCTGGCCGGCGGCGTCAAGCCGGTCCAGCACCGGCTGCACCGCGTCGAACACCCGGGTGCTGTGCAACAGCCGCCCGGCGTAACGGGCCAGAAACGCATCCCGCAGATCGGCAAACCGGGCATCGGTGGGCGTCACGCCAAAGGCCACACCCACCATGCCCCGGGCGCCCGAGCCCACCATCGGCCGCAGCGCCAGGTACGGCAGCGGCGGCAAGCCATGCACAGCGCGCAAATCATTGGCCGCGCCGGCCAGATCGGGTGCACTGTCGACCAGCGTGCCGTCCAGGTCAAACAGCAGCAGCGCGGGTGGCTTGCGCGGCCGGTTCACAGCGCTGCCCGGCAGGCCAGCAGGTAGTTGACCGATGTGTCGTCAGACAGCCAGTAGCGCCCGGTCAGCGGGTTGTACTGCATGCCTTTGAAGCCTTCGCTCGACAGCCCGGTAGCCCGGCACCAGTGCGCCAGCTCACTGGGCCGGATGAAGCGGGCGTATTCATGCGTGCCCCTGGGCAGCAGCTTGAGCAGATGCTCGGCGCCGACGATGGCCAGTAAAAAGGCTTTGGCATTGCGGTTGAGGGTGGAGAAAAAAACCCAGCCACCGGGCTTGACCAAGGCGGCGCAGGCTTGCACCACTGACGCCGGATCGGGCACGTGCTCCAACATCTCCATGCAGGTGACAACATCGAAGCTGGCAGGCGCTTCAGCCGCCAGGGCCTCGGCCGCGATCTCGCGGTAGTGCAAGTGGCCCACACCGGATTCCAGCGCATGCAACTGCGCCACTTTCAACGGCTTGACCGACAAATCGATGCCCAGCACGTCGGCGCCGCGTGCGGCCATCGACTCAGCCAGGATGCCGCCGCCACAGCCCACGTCCAGCACCGTCTTGCCGGCCAGCCGGGCCCGGCTGTCGATCCAGTCCAGCCGCAACGGGTTGATCTGGTGCAGCGGTCGAAACTCACCGTCCGGATCCCACCAGTGGTGGGCCAGATCACCAAATTTGGCCAGTTCTTGAGGGTCGGCGTTCAAGGTCATGGGCGCTGTCGTCAAAGCAATGTGGGCAGACGCCCATAAACAAAAAACCCCGCCAGAGCGGGGTTTGTTTGAAGCCCTACAGGTGCAGGGCTGCCGGCAAGGCCCGCAGGCCCTGCTTTACTTCTTGGCGCGGGTGCCGACCACCTCAATCTCGACGCGGCGGTTTTTGGCGCGGCCCTGAGACGTTTTGTTGTCTGCAACAGGCTGCTTCTCGCCCTTGCCTTCGGTGTAGACCCGGTTCTTCTCAATGCCTTTGCTCACCAGATAAGCCTTGACCGCCTCAGACCGCTGGACCGACAGTTTCTGGTTGTAGCCATCGGTACCGACCGAATCCGTGTGGCCGACGGCAATGATGACTTCGAGTGCGACAGCAGACGTTTTGCCAACCAGATCGTCCAGCTTGGCCTTGGCCTCGGGCTTCAACACATGCTTGTCGAAGTCGAAGAAGGCATCAGCAGCGAAGGTGACTTTCTCGCTCACCGGTGCGGCCGGCACCACCACTGGTGCCACGACAGGCGCGGGCGGTGCCATCGGCGCCGGGGCAGGTGCTGCCGGCGGCGGAGGCGGCGCCATCGCGGGTGCCGGCGCCGGTGCCGGTGCGGCCGGCTTCAAGGCGCCGTCGCATGCCTGGTTGGCCGTTGCCGGCGTCCAGCCGGCATCGCGCCAGCAGAGTTCATTGGTGCCGTTTTTCCAAACGGTGCCGTCGGCGGCAGCCCAATTGTCAGCGCCGTTGGACTGTGCAAAGGCCACAAACGGCGCGGCGAGTGCGGCCGACGCGAAGAGCACAGCCACCTTGTTCAATTTCTTCATGATTCTCCTCTCGAGGAAAGTCGCAGATATCTGCGTAATGTCCAAATCGATAGCAAAAAAAGCCGGCAAACACCCGGGTTGGCAAGCGTTTACCACCGATGAAGCATTGTGCCATAGGGCTTTCAGCCGACCTGATTTTCAGCCGCCAGATGCGCTGTGCGCGCCCGGTTGTTGCATGGCCGCGACACCCGGCGCCGCTTAGAATCCGGGGTTGATGCGCAGAATCTTCTGCTGCTGCACCCGCTCAAACGGCGCCGCCCCGCCCACCCTGCATGACGCCTTTTGCCAAGGAAACCCTGCCGATCAGCCTTGAAGAGGAGATGCGGCGGTCCTATCTGGATTACGCGATGAGCGTGATCGTGGGGCGGGCACTGCCCGATGCCCGCGATGGCCTGAAACCGGTGCATCGCCGGGTGTTGTTTGCGATGCATGAATTGAACAACGACTGGAACCGCGCTTATAAAAAGAGTGCGCGCATCGTTGGCGATGTGATTGGCAAATACCACCCGCACGGTGACACGGCGGTGTACGACACCATCGTGCGCATGGCACAGGATTTTTCTCTGCGCCACATGTTGGTAGACGGCCAAGGCAATTTCGGCTCGGTGGACGGCGACAACGCGGCGGCGATGCGCTACACCGAAATCCGGCTGTCGAAGATCGCCCACGAGATGCTGGCCGATATCGACAAAGAGACGGTTGATTTCGCGCCCAACTACGACGGCTCTGAAAAAGAGCCCACGGTGATGCCGGCGCGGCTGCCCAATTTGCTGGTCAACGGCTCGACCGGCATTGCGGTGGGCATGGCCACCAACATCCCGCCGCACAACCTGAACGAGATCATCGATGCCTGCCTGCATCTGTTGAAGTCCCCTGAGGCCACCATCGACGAGCTGATGGAGATCGTGCCGGCGCCTGACTTCCCCACCGCCGGCATCATCTACGGCGTGCACGGTGCCCGTGAGGGTTACCGCACAGGCCGGGGCCGGCTGATCATGCGAGCCAAGGTTCACTTCGAGGACATCGACCGCGGCACCCGTCAGACCATCATCGTTGACGAGCTGCCCTACCAGGTCAACAAGAAGACCTTGCTCGAGCGCATTGCCGAACTGGTGCACGAGAAGAAGATCGAAGGCATCAGCCACATCCAGGACGAGAGCGACAAATCCGGCATGCGGGTGGTGATCGACCTGAAGCGCGGTGAAGTGCCCGAGGTGGTGCTGAACAATCTGTACAAGCAGACCCAGCTTCAAGACACCTTCGGCATCAACATGGTGGCGCTGATCGACGGCCAGCCCAAGCTGTGCAACCTGAAGCAGTTGCTGGAGGTGTTTTTAGAGCACCGGCGCGAGGTGGTGACCCGCCGCACCGTGTTTGCGCTGCGCAAGGCGCGTGAGCGAGGCCATGTGCTGGAAGGTCTGGCGGTGGCGCTGGCCAATATCGATGAGTTCATCGAGACCATCAAAACCTCGCCCACGCCGCCGGTGGCCAAGGCGGCGTTGATGGCCAAGAGCTGGGACAGCTCGATGGTGCGCGAGATGTTGCAGCGCACCGAGGGCGGCACGCTGGGTGGCCGCGCCGCCTACCGGCCCGAGGGCCTGCCTGCCAGCCTGGGTTTGCAGGCCGACGGGCTGTACCGGCTGAGTGACGACCAGGCTGGCGAGATATTGCAGATGCGCCTGCAGCGCCTCACCGGCCTGGAGCAGGACAAGATCATCGGCGAGTACAAAGAGGTGATGGGCGAGATTGCCGACCTGCTCGACATCCTGAGCAAGCCCGAGCGCGTGACCTTCATCATTGCCGAAGAGCTGACCGCCGTGAAGCTGGAGTTTGGCCAGACCAAGCTGGGCGCACGGCGCAGCGTGATCGAGCACAACGTGCAAGAACTCGGCACCGAGGACTTGATCACGCCCACCGACATGGTGGTCACGCTCAGCCACACCGGTTACATCAAAAGCCAGCCGCTGACCGAGTACCGCGCGCAAAAGCGCGGCGGCCGCGGCAAGCAGGCGACGCAGACCAAAGATGACGACTGGATTGACCAGTTGTTCATCGCCAACACGCACGACTGGATCTTGTGCTTCAGTGACCGGGGCCGGGTGTACTGGCTCAAGGTGTGGGAGGTGCCGCAGGGCTCACGCAACTCGCGCGGCCGGCCGATCGTCAACATGTTCCCGCTGCAACCGGGCGAGAAGGTGACGGTGGTGCTGCCGCTGACAGGCACGTTCCGCACCTTCCCGGCCGATCACTTCATCTTCATGGCCACGGCGCTGGGCACCGTCAAAAAGACGGCGCTGGATGAATTCAGCAATCCACGCAAGAGCGGCATCATCGCCGTCGATCTGGACGACGGCGACCACCTGATCGGCGCCGCGCTGACCGACGGCAAACACGACGTGATGCTGTTCTCGGATGGCGGCAAGGCGGTGCGCTTTGACGAGGATGATGTGCGGCCCATCGGCCGGCAGGCCCGGGGCGTGCGCGGCATGAACCTGGAAGAAGGGCAGAACGTCATCGCCATGCTGGTGGCCGAGGACGAAGAACAAAGCGTGCTGACAGCCACCGCCCACGGCTACGGCAAGCGCACCAGCATCAGCGAGTACACCCGCCATCTGCGTGGCGGCAAGGGCATGATCGCCATCGTGCAGAGTGAGCGCAACGGCCCGGTAGTGGCCGCCACGCTGGTGCGCCCGGCCGACGAGATCATGCTGATCACCGACCGGGGTGTGCTGGTGCGCACCCGCGTCAGCGAGATCCGTGAGCTGGGCCGGGCCACGCAGGGCGTGACCTTGATTGCGCTGGACGACGGCAGCAAGTTGTCGGGCCTGCAGCGCATCGTCGAGAACGATGCGAATGGCGACGCGACCGGCGATGTGAATGGCGATCTGAATGGCGATCTGAATAGCGACGCCGGTGATGGTTTGCGGCCCGGCGATGAGCCCCTGCCACCCGATGGCCCGGCCAGCGACGCCGGCCCCGGCGCGCCCGATGCCGACGACACCCCTCCCAACCTGGACAACCCATGATCGTGAACCCCCGGCTGGCCCGTGCCGCCCTGCTCAGCACGCTGTTCATCACACTCGCCAGCACGGCCGGCATCAGCCTGGCGCAAGGGCCATCGGCGACGCCGGCCAAAAAAGAACTGGTGCAAAAGGTGCTGCAATTGCAACAAAGCGGCTTTGAGGGCCTGGCCGTGTCGCTGGCCGGGCAATCGGTGGCACAGCTTGGCCAGCAAGCCGGCGCGTTTTTGCAAAACCGGGTGGCGCCCGAGCAGCGCGACGCGCTGGCCAAAGAGATCCAGACCGAGTTTGCCAAGTTTGGCGACGAGGTGGTGCCGCTGCTGCGCGAGCGGGTGCTCAAGCTGGCGCCAGCCACCATCGGCCCGGTGATGGAAGAAAAATTCAACGACGACGAGCTCAAGCAGATCATCGCCGCGCTCGAATCCCCGGGGTTCCGCAAATACATGCAGCTCACGCCCGAGCTGCAGCGCACGCTGGGCCAGAAGCTGGTGGCCGAAACCCAGGCCACGGTCGAGCCCAAACTCAAAGCGCTGGAGCAGTTGATCGGCAAAAAGCTCAACGCGGCTGCGCTGCCTGCCGAGTCATCGGCACCGGCTGCGCCCGCTGGCCCCGCCAAAGCGGCGTCGCCCAAGGCTGCAGCGTCCGGCGCCAAGAAGTAGGCCCGCCGCGCCATGCCCGTTCTGCCCGATTTGCCCGTCCAGCCCGTTCTGCCCGATCAGCCGCCTCCGCTGCGGGCGCCGGCCCGTGCCCAGCCCACCCAGCCCGGCCCGGCCGCGCTGTTGGCGCTGCGCGAGCAGATCGACGCGCTGGACCGCGACTTGCTGGTGCTGCTGAACCAGCGCATGCAGGTGGTGGTGGAAGTGGGCGAGCTGAAGAAGCGTGATGGCTCGCCGGTGTTCCGCCCCGAGCGTGAGGCCCAGGTGATCGACGGGCTCAAGGCCATCAACAGTGGGCCGCTGAAGAGCGAGAGCGTGGCGCCGATCTGGCGCGAGATCATGTCGGCCAGCCGGGCGCTGGAAGCCCCCACCCGGGTGGCTTTTCTCGGCCCCACCGGCACCTTTAGCGAGGAGGCGGCGCTGGGCTTTTTTGGCACGTCTATCGTGCGGGTGCCGTGCGCCAGCTTTGACGAGGTGATCCGCGCCACCAGCGCCGGGGCGGCCGATTTTGGCGTGGTGCCGGTGGAGAACAACACCGAAGGCGTGGTCACCCGCTCGCTCGATCTGTTCTTGACGATGCCGCTGTTCATCATCGGCGAGACCAGTTTGATGGTGCGCCACAACCTGCTTCGCAAGCAAGACGACAGGGCCGCGATCAGCGCCATCTGCGCCCACCCGCAGGCGCTGGCCCAGTGCCACGGCTGGCTCAGTCACCACCTGCCGGATGTTGAGCGGCGGCCGGTGTCGAGCAATGCCGAGGGTGCCCGGCTGGCCGGCCTGGACAGCCGCCTGGCGGCGATTGCCAGCGTGCGCGCGGCGGCTGAGTTCGGCCTGCATGTGGTGGCCCCGGCAATCCAGGACGATGCCCACAACCGCACCCGTTTTGCCATCGTCACCCACCCGGATCGCCATCCCGCGCCCAAGCCGTCGGGCCACGATTGCACCAGCCTGGTGGTCAGCGTGCGCAACCGGCCCGGCGCGGTGCACGATTTGCTGATCCCGCTGAAAGAGCACGGCGTGTCGATGACGCGCTTCGAGTCGCGCCCGGCGCGCTCGGGCCAGTGGGAGTACTACTTTTACATCGACATCGAAGGCCACCCGGACGAGCCGCGGGTGGGCACCGCCTTGCAGGCGCTGCGCGAGGCCTGCGCCTTTTTCAAAGTGCTTGGCACCTACCCGATCGACGTGCACTGAGCATGGGCGCTTTCCTGCTGCGCGAACCGATCTTGCGTCTGCGATGCTCGCGGTACGGGTGTACCGCTGCGTTTCTCGACCCAAGCTCGGCCCGCTCGCGACGGAAATCGCCCATGCTCAAAGCGCGATAAACCCCAATTCACCCCACCTCATGTTCAACCAGCTCGGTGTCATCGGATGCGGCTTGATGGGCGGCTCATTTGCGCTGGCACTGAAGCGCGCCGGGCTGGTCAAGCAGGTGGTGGGCTATAGCAAATCACCCTCGACCACTGACCTGGCGCGGCGCCTGGGCGTGATCGACATCGAGGCCGAATCGGCACTGCAAGCGGTCTCAGGCTCGGACATCGTGCTGATTGCCGTGCCGGTGTCGGCCACCGAGGCCGCTTTCAGCGCCATCCGCCACGGCATCAAAGACGGCATGCTGCTGATGGACGTGGGCTCAACCAAGCGCGATGTGGTGGACACCGCGCGCCGCGTGCTGCGCGAGCACATCGGCAATTTTGTGCCCGGCCACCCGATTGCCGGCAGTGAGCAGGCCGGCGTGGCCCATGCTGACGCCGCGCTGTATGCCAACCGCCAGGTGATCTTGACGCCGCTGGCGCAAACCCAGCCCGAGCTGGTGCAAAAAGCCACCGATGTGTGGACGGCCATCGGCGCCCAAGTGCTGCGCATGACGCCCGAGAACCACGACGCCGCGTTTGCGGCGGTCAGCCACCTGCCGCATCTGCTGGCGTTTGCCTATTTCTCGGCCATCGCCAACCAGCCGGCCGGGCGTGATTTTTTGTCACTGGCCGGGCCGGGGTTTCGCGATTTCACCCGCATCGCCGCGAGTGACCCACAGGTCTGGCGCGACATCCTGCTGGCCAACCGCGAAGAGGTGCTCAAGCAAAGCCAGCGCTTCAAGTTGGCGCTCGATGCGCTGGAGCATGTGATGCTGGCCGGCAATGCCCAGGCGCTGGAAGACCTGATCCGCAACGCATCGGGCGCACGCGGCGCCTGGCAGATCGGCAGCACCACCCGCGGCTCGTCGGGCCAGTAGCCGCAGCGCCGCGCCGCCAACGCAGCCCTCAACCGGCCCACTTCGGACCGCCGTCCACCGACCATCCCGGCAGCCCGCCCGGCACCGGCCCCTGCACGCCCTGCCATGTACAAGATTGCCTTCCTGGATTTGCCACCGCTGCGGGCGGCCGCCGGCACCGTGCGCTTGCCCGGGTCCAAAAGCATCTCGAACCGGGTGCTGCTGCTGGCCGGCCTGAGCCAAGGCACCACGCTGGTTCGCGATTTGCTCGACAGCGACGACACCCGCGTGATGCTGGACGCGCTGCGCGCGCTGGGCTGCGGCCTGCACACCCAGGCTGACGGCGCGTTGGCCGTCACCGGCCTGGGCGGCCGGCTGCAGGTGCATCAAGCCACGTTGTTTCTGGGCAATGCCGGCACCGCCATGCGCCCGCTGGCCGCCGCGCTGGCGCTGCTGGCCGCGCTGCAAGGCGGGCGCTTTGAGTTAGGCGGCGTGCCGCGCATGCACGAGCGGCCGATTGGCGACCTGGTGGACGCGCTGCGCCAACTCGGCTGCGGCGTCGATTACCTCGGCGACGACGGCTTTCCGCCGCTGGCGCTGCACGGCACGGCCGGCGGTGCGCTGCACACCGGCCGAGAAATCCGGGTGCGCGGTGATGTCTCCAGCCAGTTCTTGACGGCCCTGCTGCTGGCGCTGCCGCTGGCCTGCGCCGATGCGGCCGGCCCGCCAGCGGTGATCGCGGTGCATGGTGAGCTGATCAGCAAGCCCTACGTCGATATCACCCTCAATTTGCTGGCGCGCTTTGGCATCCACGTTGAGCGCGACGGTTATGCCCGCTTCACCGTGCCCGCCGGCAGCCGCTACCAAACCCCGGGCGTGATCCATGTTGAGGCCGATGCCTCGTCGGCCTCGTACTTCATCGCGCTGGGCGCCATCGCTGCCGGTGCTGCGGGCGCGGCCGGTGCCACCACCGCGCCGCTGGTGATCGACGGCCTGGGGCTGGATTCGATCCAGGGCGACATCCGTTTTGTCGACGCCGCCACCGCAATGGGCGCGCTGGTGCAGGGTGAGCCGGGCCGGCTGACGGTGCAGCGCGGCGCCTGGCCGCTGCGCGCCATCACGCTCGATTGCAACCACATCCCTGACGCCGCGATGACGCTGGCGGTGATGGCGCTGTACGCCACCGGCACCACCCGGCTGACCAACATCGCCAGTTGGCGGGTGAAAGAGACCGACCGCATCGCTGCCATGGCCGCCGAGCTACGCAAACTCGGCGCCACGGTGGTGGACGGCGCGGATTTCATCGAAATTACCCCGCCCGAGCCAACCGCCTGGCAAGCCGCCAGCGTCCACACCTACGACGACCACCGCATCGCGATGTGCTTGTCGCTGGCCGCCTTCAACCCCCTGGTGGCCGCACCCGGAACCGAGGTGGCGCTGCGCATTCTCGACCCGCAGTGCGTGGCCAAGACCTTTCCCGATTACTTCGAGGCGCTGTTCTCGGTGGCCCAGACGGCCGACGCCGACATCCCGGTGATCACCATCGACGGGCCCACAGCGTCCGGCAAAGGCACGCTGGCGGCCACGGTGGCCGCACATCTCGGCTGGCACCAGCTCGATTCGGGCCTGCTGTACCGCGCCACCGCGCTGGCCGCTCAACGCCTGGGCGTGGCAGCCGACGACGAGCCCGGCCTGGCCCGGGTGGCCGCCGGGCTGGACCTGCGCTTTGACGGTGAGCGGGTGCTGCTGGCAGGCGTGGACGTGGCCGCCGCGTTGCGGCACGAGGCGGTGGGTGGCATGGCGTCGCAAATCTCCGCCTGGCCGGCGGTGCGCGGCGCGCTGCAGGCGCTGCAACTGGCCTTCCGCCGCCTGCCCGGCCTGGTGGCCGACGGCCGCGACATGGGCACGGTGATCTTCCCCGGCGCGCCGCTCAAGGTGTTTCTCACCGCCAGCCCGGCAATGCGCGCCGAGCGACGGCATAAGCAATTGATTTCAAAAGGGATTTCTGCTAATCTCGCAGACCTTCGCGCAGATTTGGAGGCGCGCGATGAACGGGACAGAAACCGCAAGATCGCGCCCCTCAAACCGGCGCAAGACGCGCTGAGCCTGGACAACTCGGGCCTGGGCATCGAGCAATCGGTGGCCCAGGTTTTGAGCTGGTGGGCCCAGCGCGGGCCGTTTTCAGGTTCTGAAGCAGCCTGAAACGCGACCCTGCCCAGCAAGCGCCCCGCTATCCTCATCCGCTTCTCAACCCGCAGCCGCTGCGCTGCACCAACCCCCGCCGGCCTCTTCTGTCTTGGTTTTCGCCGGCACCAAGGACCGCACTTCAATGTCACAAATCTCGTTCCAGACCCAGGCCCGCATCCAGGCCCGCCCCGAAACGCCGGCCTACGCCGGCATGGAAAACTTTGCCGCGCTGTTTGAAGAATCCCTGGCCAAAAGCGACCTGCGCGCCGGCGAGGTGATCTCAGCCGAGGTGGTGCGCATCGAGTTCAACCACGTGGTTGTCAACGCCGGCTTGAAGAGCGAGGCCTATGTGCCCATCGCCGAGTTCAAGAACGACCAGGGCGAACTCGAAGTTGAAGTCGGTGACTTCGTCTCGGTGGCCATCGACGCCATCGAGAACGGCTACGGCGACACCATCCTGTCGCGCGACAAGGCCAAACGCCTGGCTTCTTGGCTGTCTTTGGAAGTGGCGCTGGACAGCGGTGACTTTGTCACCGGCACCGTCAGCGGCAAGGTCAAGGGTGGCCTGACCGTGCTGGTCAACGGCATCCGCGCCTTCCTGCCGGGCTCGCTGATCGACACCCGGCCGGTCAAAGACCTGAGCCCGTACGAGGGCAAGACGCTGGAGTTCAAGGTCATCAAGCTCGACCGCAAGCGCAACAACGTGGTGTTGAGCCGCCGCGCGGTGGTGGAAGCATCGATGGGCGAAGAGCGCGCCAAGCTGCTTGAAACCCTGACCGAAGGCGCCATCGTGCACGGTGTGGTCAAGAACATCACCGAATACGGTGCGTTTGTTGATCTGGGCGGTATCGACGGCCTGTTGCACATCACCGACATGGCCTGGCGCCGGGTGCGCCACCCGAGCGAGGTGGTCACCGTCGGCCAGGAGCTCTCAGCCAAGGTGCTGAAGTTTGATGCGGAGAAAAACCGCGTCTCGCTCGGCATCAAGCAGCTCGGTGATGACCCGTGGCACGGCGTGTCGCGCCGCTACCCCAGCAGCACCCGGCTGTTTGGCAAGGTGACCAACATCGCCGACTACGGCGCGTTTGTCGAGATCGAGCCCGGCATTGAAGGCCTGGTGCACGTCTCCGAGATGGACTGGACGAACAAGAACGTGGCCCCGGCCAAGATCGTTGCGCTGGGCGACGAGGTTGAGGTCATGGTGCTGGAGATCGACGAAGACAAGCGCCGCATCAGCCTGGGCATGAAGCAGTGCAAGGCCAACCCGTGGGAAGAGTTCTCGGGCACGGTGCACCGGGGCGACAAGGTCAAGGGCCCGATCAAGTCGATCACCGACTTTGGCGTGTTTGTCGGCCTGGCCTCGGGCATCGACGGCCTGGTGCATCTGTCTGATCTGTCGTGGCACGAGACCGGCGAAGTGGCGGTGCGCAACTTCAAGAAGGGGCAGGAAGTTGAAGCCCTGGTGCTGGCCATCGATGTTGAGCGTGAGCGGATCAGCTTGGGCATCAAGCAGCTCGACGGTGATCCGTTTGCCAACTACACCTCGATCAATGACCGCGGTGCGCTGGTGACGGGCAAGGTCAAAACCGTTGACCCGCGGGGCGCTGAAATCCAGCTCAACGACGATGTCACCGGCTACCTGCGGGCGTCCGAGCTCAGCCGGGACCGGGTGGAAGACGCCCGCAACCTGCTGAAAGAAGGCGACGAAGTGAGCGTGATGATCATCAACGTGGACCGCAAGGCACGCTCGATCCAGCTCTCACTCAAGGCCAAGGACGCGGCTGACCAGCAAGAGCAGATGCAGCGCCTGTCGCAGACCACCGAGCGTGAAAACGCCGGCACCACCAGCCTGGGCGCCTTGCTGCGCGCCAAGCTGGACAACCGGGAGTAGTTGTGAGCCCCGGCCGCCTGGCGGCCGCCCCCTGGGGGCTACCAAACCCGACCGGGAGACCCGGATCGGGGTTTGGCCCGCCGATGACCTCCGCGCTCCCCTGGTCGCCTTCGGCGACCTGTCCCCTGCCGGGGAGCAACGCCTTGTGACCTGCTGCGACCAACATGACCCGAAGTGACCTGGTGAACCAGTTGGCCGAGCGCTTCAGCCAGCTCACGCAGCGCGACACCGAGTTCGCCGTCAAAACCATTCTCGATGCGATGAGCGACGCGCTGGCGCGCGGCCACCGCATCGAGATACGCGGTTTTGGCAGCTTCTCGATCAACCGCCGCCCGCCCCGGCTGGGCCGCAATCCGCGCAGCGGCGAGAAGGTCACCATCCCCGAAAAGCTGGTGCCGCACTTCAAGCCCGGCAAGGCGCTGCGCGAGTCGGTGGACGAGCGGCTGCCGGTGCTGGATGTGACGCCGGGCGGCTGATGCCCCCCGTTTGATCCCGCCAGGGCCCGTCACGGGCCCCTTTTTTTTGGCCGCCACCGGCCTTCGTAGAATCCAGGTTCCATGCGCGTGATCCTCTGGGCCCTGCGGGCCTTCATCTTCTTCACCCTGTTTGCCTTCGCGCTGAACAACGAGCAGCCGGTGCTGCTGCACTGGTTTTTTGGCGCGACGTGGAAGGCCCCGCTGGTGATCGTGGTGCTGGTGGCGTTTGCCGGTGGTGCGGCGCTGGGCGTGCTGGCGATGGTGCCCGCCTGGTGGCGGCACCGGCGGGTGGCGCGGCGCCACGCACCGCCGCCGCCACCGGCCAAACGCGCCAGCGGCGCGCCTGCCGCCCAGCCCGCCGGTGACTTGGGCCCCGAGCACCCGCCGCGAGAAGGCCTTTGAGCGCCGGCTCACCGCCCGAGGCATGCCGTGGATTTTGATGCGCCCGGCCTGCTGATCGGCCTGCTGGTGGCGCTGCCCAGCGCCTTCTTGCTGGGCTGGGCTGCGTCGCGCTTTGACCTGCGGCAGATCAAACGCGCTGACCGGCAAGCGCCCAAAGCCTATTTCACCGGCCTGAACCTGCTGCTCAACGAGCAGACCGACAAAGCCATCGACGCCTTCATCGAGGCCGTACAGGCCGACCCCGACACCAGCGAGCTGCACTTTGCGCTGGGCAATCTGTTCCGCCGCCGGGGTGAGTTTGAGCGCGCGGTGCGGGTGCACCAGCACCTGCTGCAGCGGGCTGACCTGGGCGCTGCCGACCGCGACCGGGCGCAGCACGCACTGGCCCAGGACTTCATGAAAGCCGGGTTGTTTGACCGGGCCGAAGCCGCCTTCCGGGCGCTGGAAGGCACGCCGTTTGAGACCGAAGCGCGGCTGGCGCTGCTGGCGCTGGCCGAGCGATCACGCGACTGGCGGGCCGCCACCGAGGTGGCCGCGCTGCTGGAGAAAAGCGGCACCGGCTCGTTTGCCAGCCGGGTGTCGCACTACGACTGCGAGTTGGCGCTGGAGGCCGACGAGCGCGGCGACAACACCGCCGCCACCGCCCTGCTGGCGCAGGCCGCCGCCGCTGCGCCGATGGCCGCCCGCCCGCTGGTGCAACGCGCCCAGCGCCTGGCGCGCCTGGGTGACGCTGCCGGCGCGATGGCCGCCTGGGGCGAATTGCAACTGCGGCGCCCCGAGGTCTTTGCCCGGCTGGCGGGTGATTACGTGGCCAGCGCCCAGGCCGCTGGCCAGTCCGAGGTGGCCCGCAAGGCGCTGACGGCGGCACTGGCGCTGCAACCCGGCATCGACCTGCTGCGCGCGTTGGCCCTGCTGTACGGCATGCCCACTGGCGCGATGCCGCAACTCGCAGATTTGCTGCGCCAGCAGCCCAGCCTGTCGGCCGTGATTGAACTGCTGGGCACACCACCCGCTACCTGGACCGAGGCCGCCCGGCTGAGCGCACGCGACGCCGTGGCCCAGGCCGCCAAGCCGCTGCAGCGTTACCGCTGCGCGGCCTGCGGCTTCGAGGCGCAACGCCATTTCTGGCAATGCCCGGGCTGCCTGGGCTGGGACACGTTTCCGCAGCAGCGCATCGAGGAGCTGTAGGCGGGGCTGGCGGCCACGCCGTCGCGCGCGTGCGGGAGATGGCGCAACCCCGAAGACGCCCGCAACCCTCAGAGCAGCGGCGCGCCCGTCTTGGCCTGCAACTCCTCGCGCGTCACCCCCGGCGCCAGCTCCACCAGCCTCAGCCCCTGCGGCGTCACGTCCAGCACCGCCAGGTCGGTGATGATGCGGTCCACCACGGCCACGCCGGTGAGCGGCAGGGTGCAGGCGGGCAGGATTTTCAGATCAAAACCGCCGTCTTTCTTGCGCGCCACATGCTCCATCAGCACCAGCACCCGGGCCACGCCGGCCACCAGGTCCATCGCGCCGCCCATGCCTTTGACCATCTTGCCCGGGATCATCCAGTTGGCCAGGTCACCGCTGGCGCTGACCTGCATCGCGCCCAGGATGCTCAGGTTGATCTTGCCGCCGCGGATCATCGCAAAGCTGTCGTGGCTGCCAAAGATGCTGCTGCCGGGGATGGTGGTCACCGTCTGTTTGCCGGCGTTGATCAGGTCGGCGTCCACCGCGTCTTCGGTGGGAAACGGGCCGATGCCCAGCATGCCGTTCTCACTTTGCAGCCAGACCTCGATGTCGGGCGCGACGAAGTTGGCCACCAGCGTGGGCAGGCCGATGCCGAGGTTGACGTAAAAACCGTCTTGCAACTCTTGCGCCGCGCGGGCGGCCATTTGGTCATGCGTCCAGGCCATGTCAGGCTCCCGCTTTCACTGAGGTGGTTCGTTTCTCGATGCGCTTCTCGGGCGTGGCATTCAGCACGATGCGGTGCACGTAAATACCCGGCAGGTGCACTGAATCGGGGTCAAAAGTACCGGTCTCGACAATTTCTTCCACCTCCACCACGCTGATCTTGCCCGCCATGATCGCCGCCGGGTTGAAGTTGCGCGCGGTGCGGCGGAAGATCAGATTGCCGCTCTTGTCGGCCTTCCAGGCTTTGCCCAGCGCCACGTCGGGCAGCAAGGCACGCTCCATCACGTAAGCGTGGCCGTCAAACTCACGCTGCTCCTTGCCCTCAGCCACCAGCGTGCCCACCCCCGTGCGGGTGAAAAACGCCGGGATGCCGGCACCGCCGGCGCGCAGCCGCTCGGCCAACGTGCCCTGGGGGGTGAATTCGAGCTGCAATTCACCGGCCAGGTACTGGCGCTCAAACTCTTTGTTCTCGCCCACATAGCTGGCGATCATCTTCTTGATCTGGCGCGTTTCCAGCAGCTTGCCCAGGCCAAAACCGTCCACCCCGGCGTTGTTGCTGATGACGGTGAGGTTTTGCGCGCCTGAGTCGCGCAGCGCGTCGATCAGCGCCTCGGGGATGCCGCACAGGCCAAAGCCGCCCACCGCCAGCAACTGGCCGTCGTGCACGATGC
Organism: Betaproteobacteria bacterium; assembly: GCA_031366635.1. GTDB lineage: Bacteria > Pseudomonadota > Gammaproteobacteria > Burkholderiales > Burkholderiaceae_C > Pseudaquabacterium. The sequence continues at coordinate 15,748 of JANLOP010000232.1, forward strand.
CGGCCAGCGCCGCCGCCGCGCTGGGGAATATCTTGTTCATGGTCTGTCTTTCAAAAGGGATGGCACGGCGCGAAGCGTACTACGTACATGGTCGATGGCCGGACCAGCAAGCTGATCGGCAAGCGGCTCAGGTGGCACTGAACAGCGCCCGGTAGTGATCGGGGATAGGCATCGATTTCTGCGCCTTGAAATCGGTCCACACCACGGTGGCGCCACCGCTGGCGTACACCACGCCGGGTTGGTCCACCCGCTCCAGTGTGGCGTAGGTGTCCAGCGTGCTGCGGCCCAGCGCGCCGACACCGGTGCCCACGTAGTGACGGGCCAGCACATTGCCCGGATATTCCAGTTGCCGGATAAAGCTGCAGAAGGCGTTGATGATCACCGGCCCCGCACCATTGGCATCGGGCAGGCAGCCGATGTGGCGAAACCACTCGATGCGCAGGCTCTCAAGATAACGAAAGTAATTGGCGTTGTTGACATGGCCCATCGCGTCCATGTCGCCCCAGCGGATAGCGATCACCATCTCGAAGCACAGCTTTTTGTCGTCGGGCAGGTCGAAGCGCATCGGGGTTCAGACGGTCAGATCAGGGTTGGGCGGCGGGTCGGGTGGCGGGTTGGGGTCGATGCCCAGCTCACTGGCCATGCGCAGCACCAGGGTGCGCAGCGCGGCCAGCTCAGCGGCCTGGTGGCGCAGCTCGGATTTCAACGCCACCAGCTCGCCCACGCTCACCGCATCGGCGTCGCTGGCGCCGGCCGGCTCACGCGGGGACGTCATCTGCACCTCACCGCACAGCAGGTGCGCCCAGCGCGGCTCACGCGCGCCGGGCGCACGCGGCAGCAACACGGTGCGCGGCGGAAAGCGCTCAGCCAGCTCGGCCAGCACCACCTCGACCGCCGCGATGTCGGCAAAGCGGTGCAGGCGCTCGACATTGGCGCGCAGCTCGGCTGAGGTTTGCGGCCCACGCAGCATCAGCACGGTGAGCAGCGCCACCGCCGGGGCCGGCACGTTCAGCCCGCGCGGCGCGTTGTGCTCGTAGCGGGTGACGCGGCTGCTGCTGCCCTCAAACACCAGACTCATGCCTTTCAGGCCGTCCAGCGCCGCCAGCACGTCGGCATCGGTGGCGCTGAGCACCGGATCGCGGGTGGTCTTTTGGTTGCAGCCGGCCACCAGCGTGTTCAGCGACAGCGGGTAGGTGTCGGGCACCGTGGCGTGTTTTTCAACCAGCACGCCCAGCACGCGGGCTTCCAGCGGGGTCAGGGCGCGGGCCATGCCGGGGCGGGCTGCTCAAGCGCCAAAACCGTCGTCAGCCGAAAGCACTGCGCCGTTGATGAAGTGGCTTTCGTTGGCGCACAACATCATCAGCGCCACGTCCAGGTCTTGCGGCTGGCCTACCCGTTTGCGCGGCAGCAGGTTGATCAGTTTCTGGCCGGCCTCGGTCTTCCAGTGCGCGTGGTTGATCTCGGTGTCGATGTAGCCCGGGCACAGCGCGTTGACATTGATGCCGAACTTGCCCCACTCCAGCGCCATCGCTTTGGTCATGTGGATCACCGCCGCCTTGCTCATCGCGTAGACGCCGATCTGGCTGAGCGGGCGCAGGCCGGCCATCGACGCCACATTGACGATGCGCCCGCCGGTAAACGTGCCCGGCGCCGCACCGCGTGAGCGGGCGATCATGCGTTTGGCCACCTCTTGGGCCATGAAAAACGCGCCCCGGGTATTGGTGCCCATCACATGGTCGTAATCCGCCGGCTGCACGTCCACCAGACGCTGGGTGACCGACACACCCGAATTGTTGACCAGGATGTCGATCGTGCCCATCTCGGTCTCGGCATGGGCCACGGCCGATTTGATGCTGTCGTGGTCGGTCACGTCGAGTGCCACCACGTGGGCGTCACCGCCCATCGACTCAATCTCGGCGCGCAGCGTCTTGAGCCGCTCCACCCGGCGCGAGGCCAGCACCACGCCGGCGCCGGCGCGGCTCAAGGTGCGGGCAAATTGCGCGCCCAGGCCGCTGGATGCGCCCGAGACAAAGGCCACGCGGCCGGACAGATCGATGTTGTAGCTCATGGGGCTTTTCAGCTTGTTGGACGGTCGGGGATCGGGGCCAGCACGGTGCTTGCCGGGCCAGGCCGAGGCACGATAGCACGCTGGCCGGGGCTGCTGAACGCGGTTGAACCGGGGCAAATCCAGGCCGGCTTTCACTTTCATTTCAAAATAGCACGATCGTTCGTTTTTTTCGCTTGCTGGTTAGAATTCGGCCGGATGATGGCCCCATCGGCCTCCCAAAAACCAGACCCACAGGACTTAACACGATGACACCGCAAGCGCTACTCACCCAGTTCGGCCCGCGTGAGGCGATGGAATACGACGTGGTGATCGTCGGTGGCGGCCCGGGCGGCCTGGCTGCGGCGATCCGCTTGAAGCAATTGGCCGCCACGCAGGGCCGCGAGATCTCGGTGGTGGTGCTTGAGAAAGGCTCAGAGCCGGGTGCGCACATCCTGTCGGGCGCGGTAATGGACCCGGTGGCGCTGACCGAGCTGATCCCCAACTGGCGTGAACTGGGCGCACCGCTGACCCAGCCCGTCACCGCTGACCTGCTGCTGACACTCACCGAGGACGGCACCGCCACCATCCCCGACTGGCTGATGCCCGAGAACTTTCACAACCACGGCAACTTCGTCATCCGTCTGGGCGCGGTGGTGAAGTGGCTGGGTGAGCAGGCCGAAGGGCTGGGCGTGGAGGTGTTCCCGGGCTTCACCGGTGCCGAGGTGCTGGTCGACGAAAAAGGCGCGGTGCGCGGCGTGGCCACCGGCAACCTGGGGCTGGGCAAAGACGGTGAGCCGACCGACCACTTTCAGCTCGGCATGGAGCTGCTGGGCAAGTACACGATTTTTGCCGAGGGCGCGCGGGGCCACCTGGGCAAGCAATTGATCGCCAGATACAAACTGGACGACGGGCGCGATCCGCCGAGCTGGTCGATCGGCATCAAAGAGCTGTGGGAGGTGCCGGCAGACAAGGCAAAGCCCGGCCTGGTGGTGCACACCAGCGGCTGGCCGATCACCGACGGCAGCTTTGGCGGCGGTTTTTTGTACCACCTCGACGGCAACCAGGTGACGCTGGGTTTTGTGCTGGGCCTGGACTACAAAAACCCGTGGATGAGCCCGTTCGAGGAGATGCAGCGCTGGAAGACCCACCACGCGGTGCGCGCCCACATCGAGGGCGGCAAGCGCCTGGGCTACGGCGCGCGCGCCATCAACAACGGCGGTCTGCAAAGCCTGCCCAAGCTGGTGTTCCCGGGCGGCGCGCTGATCGGTTGCGACGCCGGCATGATGAACGCGGCCCGCATCAAAGGCAGCCATGCCGCCATCAAGAGCGGCATGCTGGCGGCCGAAGCCGCCGCCGCCGCCCTGGCCGCCGGCCGCCAGCAAGACGAGCTGGCGGCCTACCCGGCGGCGTTCGAGACAAGCTGGCTGTATCACGAGTTGAAGCGCACCCGCAACTTCAAGCCCTGGTTTCACAAGGGCCCGATGATCGGCACGCTGATGACCGGCATCGAGCAGTGGCTGATGCCCAAGATCGGCCTGCCGGTGCCGCCGTGGACCATCCATAACCACCAGCCCGACCACCAAGCCCTGCTGCCGGCCGACCAGTGCCGGCCGATCAACTATCCCAAGCCCGACAACCAGTTGACGTTTGACCGGCTCAGCTCGGTCTTCATCAGCAACACCAACCACGAAGAAAACCAGCCGGCGCACCTGACGCTCAAAGACGCCAGCGTGCCGGTGGCCATCAACCTGGCCAAATTTGCCGGGCCCGAGGCGCGTTACTGCCCGGCCGGGGTGTATGAGTTTGTCAAAACCGACGACAACACCGACCGGCTGCAGATCAATGCGCAAAACTGCGTGCACTGCAAGACCTGCGACATCAAAGACCCAACGCAAAACATCGTCTGGGTGACGCCCGAGGGCGGCGGCGGGCCCAATTACGCCGGCATGTAGCCCGACGCGCCTGCCAACCCGGCTGACCCGGTTGATAGGGCTGGCCGGCGGCGGCGGTGGCCCGAACAGCGGCTGAATCGGGCCGCTGATGGCGCGATGGTCAGCGCCGCAGCCGCCAACAATGCAGCCGCATCATGCAAGCGCTGCGGCTCAATGAGGTGCTGACCCGTGTGGTGGCCTGGCACAACCGCCACCCGCTGGCGCAGACCATCCAGGCCAGCCAGGTGCACAGCATCGGCGAAGTGGTGCTGCCGTTTGCCAGCGCGGTGGCCCAGCCCGACAGCGTCGCGCCGGCGGGCTTGACGGCGCCGCCGGGCTTGTGCGACGCGCCGCCCAGCGGCTTGGCGGCCCCGGCCGGGCCGACGCCAACGGCGGGTTCAGACGCCGCGTCGGCCGTGGCGCCGCAGGCCGATGCAGCGGCGGCAGCCACCGGCGCGGCGCTGCCGCCGCTGACCGAAACCGCCACCACCACCGCCACCACCGACGAGATCGACGCCACGCCCGACCTGGCGCTGGGTCTGGGTCTGGCGCTGGATCTGGACATGACGCCGGAGGCCGACGGCGAAGCGGACACGCCGGCACGGCAGCAAAACCCTTTTGAGCTGGCCGAGGCCGACCTGGCAGCGGCCGATCTGGCAGCCACTGATCAGGCAGCCGCCGATCCGCCATCGCCAACCTCGCCACCGCCATCGCCCGTGCCGGCCGAGCCGGCGCAAGGCCATGCCGACCTGTCGCTACCGCTGACCGCGCCGACCTGCGACGCGCCCGGCCCACCTGCAACGACCGCCGCACCAGCAGCCCCGGCGGCCACAGCAGCGCCTGCCGCACCACCACCCGGCTGGCTGGCGCGGCTGCTGGCCCGGTTGGCCTGCCTGCGGGCGGGCTTGGCGGCGGGTTTGCTGGCGGGCATGCCAGGGGGCTTGCGGAAGTTGCCGCGCTTGCAAGCCACCTTCAGCCGCAACTTCATCTGGCCATTGAGCCCCGGCCGGGTGGCGCGCTGGGCACGGGCACACGGCCAGACCCTGCCGGTGGCGCCGCCCGACTGGCCACGCCGCGAAGTGGACTTTGATGAGCGGCTGCGCGCCGCCGCACGGCAAAAAGGCAGGGCCCATGCCGTGCACCTGCACCTGCTGACCGCTGCCATCGGTGTCGGCGACCGCCGCATCCGGGTGCTGATCAGCGCCGACGGCGCCATCCTCGGCCCGCGCGCCTACAGCCGGCCCCGGTTGGCAAGTGCCGCCGGTGCCGTCGGCGTGCTGGTGGTTGCCTTGCTGGCCAGCGGCTGGGGGTGGCTGGCGCCGTGGCCAGGCGCACCACGCGACAGCCTGGCCGCCGCTGAGGCCGGCACGGCGGCGCCCGCGCCGGCGCCAGACGATGCCGCATCCGCATCCGGCGCCGTGGCGGTTGCGCCGGTGCCGGCCGAGCCGCCGGACGCCGACAGCGATAGCCCAACCACCCCCCACGCCGCCGCCACGACCGATACCGCCGCTGAGGCCGAGCCAACGCCGCCCGCCGCGCAGGCGCAGGCGGCCGACACGGCGTCAGCGCCCATCGCCCGGATCAAACCGGTGCTGTCTGACGACGAGCGGCAGGCGGCGCGCCAGCAGGCCGCCGCGCTGCGCGGCCCGCCAACCGGCGCGGCCCCGCCCACCGCTGCCGCGCCGCCGGGCGCCGAGACAGCCAAAACGGCCCAGACGGCCCAGACCGCCCCGGTCTACGCCGTGGTCACCCGCGCCCGGCGCCAGCACCAGTCGGCGGTGGAAGACTTGGCGCTGCTGCGCAGCGCCGGCAAGCGGCTGTCGGGCGCACTGCCCGAGCACGGTGAGCTGATGCAGAGCCAGGGTGAATGGCGCGCCGCCTGGTGGCCGTTCAGCACCCTGGCCGACGCCGAGCGCGCCCGTGTGCTGCTGGCCGGCCGGGGCTTGAAGGCCGAGGTGGTGGCGTTTTGAGCGCGGGCCTGGCCCGCCCCGTCAAACCACCACGACCGGGATCTTGCCGATGCGCGCCTGCCACTCGGCCGGCCCGGTGTTGTGCACGCTGGTGCCCTGGCTGTCCACGGCCACCGTCACCGGCATGTCCTGCACATCAAACTCATAAATGGCCTCCATGCCCAGGTCGGCAAACGCCACCACTTTGGCGCCCTTGATCGCCTTGGCCACCAGGTAGGCAGCGCCGCCCACGGCCATCAAATACGCGCTTTTGTGCTTTTTGATCGCGGCAATCGCCAGCGGGCCGCGCTCGGCCTTGCCCACCATCGCGATCAAGCCGGTTTGCGCCAGCATCATCTCGGTGAACTTGTCCATCCGGGTGGCGGTGGTCGGGCCGGCCGGGCCCACCACCTCGTCGCGCACCGGGTCCACCGGGCCGACGTAATAAATCACCCGGTGGGTGAAGTCCACCGGCAGCGGCTGGCCAGCGGCCAGCATCTCCTGAATGCGCTTGTGCGCGGCGTCGCGACCGGTGAGCATCTTGCCGTTCAGCAGCAGGGTATCGCCGGGCTTCCAACTGGCCACCTCGGCGGGCGTGAGGGTGTTCATGTCCACCCGCCGGCTCTTGTTGTAATCGGGCGCCCAGTGCACATCGGGCCACAAATCCAGGCTGGGCGGGTCGAGGTAGACCGGGCCCGAGCCGTCCAGCACAAAGTGCGCATGGCGGGTGGCGGCGCAGTTGGGGATCATCGCGACGGGCTTGCCGGCGGCATGGGTGGGAAAGGTCTTGATCTTGACGTCCAGCACCGTCGTCAGCCCGCCCAGGCCCTGGGCGCCGATGCCCAGCGCGTTGACCTTCTCGTACAGCTCGATGCGCAGTTCTTCCAGCTTGTTTTGCGGGCCGCGCGCCAGCAGGTCGAACATGTCGATGTCGTCCATCAACACCTCTTTGGCCAGCAGCATGGCTTTCTCGGCCGTGCCGCCCACGCCGATGCCCAGCATGCCGGGCGGGCACCAGCCGGCACCCATCGTCGGTACGGTCTTGAGCACCCAATCGACGATGCTGTCGCTCGGGTTGAGCATCGCGAATTTGGACTTGTTCTCGCTGCCGCCGCCCTTGGCCGCCACCGTCACGTCCAGCGTGTTGCCGGGCACCAGTTCCATGTGGATCACCGCCGGGGTGTTGTCCACGGTGTTTTTGCGCAGAAAGATCGGGTCGGCCACGATGCTGCCGCGCAGCAGGTTGTCGGGGTTCAGGTAGGCCTGGCGCACGCCCGCGTTGACGGCCTCGGCAATGCCGGCGGTAAAGCCCTGCCAGCGCACGTCCATGCCGATTTTCAGAAACACATTGACGATGCCGGTGTCCTGGCAGATCGGCCGATGGCCCTGGGCGCACAGGCGTGAGTTGGTCAGGATTTGGGCGATGGCGTCCTTGGCCGCCGGGCCCTGCTCTCGCGCGTAAGCCCGCGCCAGGTGGGCGATATAGTCTGCCGGGTGGTAGTAACTGATGTATTGCAGCGCGGCGGCAATGCTGTCGATCAGGTCGGCTTGACGGATCGTGGCGGTGTTGGTGGTGGTGCTGGTCGCGTGGGTCATGGCGGGGGCTCACGGGGTGCGCTGCCCGAAGGCGGCTTGGCTTTGAAGTTTAACGAGCGTAGCCTGCTTGAAGACTGACCCACCCGCCGCCTTGACACCGGCCTTGCTGCGCTTTTTGGGCCATGAATCGACCGGCGGCATCGTGCTGGCGCTGGCCGCGCTGGCCGCGCTGGTGGTCAGCAATTCGGCCTGGCAGCCGGCTTACCAGGCGCTGGTGCAAACCCCCGTCGAGTGGCACCTGGGCACCTGGCTGGTGCTGACCAAGCCGCTGGTGGTGTGGATCAATGACCTGTGGATGGCGGTGTTCTTCCTGCTGGTGGGGCTGGAGATCAAGCGCGAATTTCTTGAGGGCGAGCTGGCCGACCGGCGCCAGGCGCGGCTGCCGGCGGTGGCCGCGCTGTGCGGCATGGTGGTGCCGGCGTTGGTTTACAGCCTGTTCAACCTGGGCGACGCGCAGGCGCTGCGTGGCTGGGCCATCCCGGCGGCCACCGACATCGCTTTTGCCATCGGCATCGTGATGCTGCTGGGGCCGCGCGTGCCGGCGTCGCTGAAAATATTTCTCACCGCAGTGGCCATCATCGACGACCTGGGCGCCATCGTCGTCATCGCCGTGTTCTACACCGCGCAGCTCTCACTGCCGATGCTGCTGGGCGCCGGGCTGGGCATCGGCCTGCTGGTGGCGATGAACCGGGCCGGCGTGGTGCGCACCGATGTCTACCTCGCGCTGGGGCTGGTGGTCTGGCTGTGCGTGTTGAAGTCGGGCGTGCATGCCACGCTGGCCGGGGTGGTGGTGGCGCTGACCATCCCGATGCGCGCACCCGGCGGCGCCAGCCCGGCGCAAGACCTGGAGCACGGCCTGCACCCGTGGGTGGCGTTTCTGGTGCTGCCGGCATTTGCCTTCACCAATGCCGGCGTGGCGCTGGCCGGCGTCAAGCTGGCCACGCTGGCCGAGGGCATCCCGCTGGGCATCGCCGCCGGCCTGCTGCTGGGCAAGGCGGTGGGGGTGTTTGGCAGCCTGGCGCTGATGGTGGGGCTGGGCTGGGCGGCGCGGCCGGCGGGCGCCAGTTGGCTGCAATGCCTGGGCGTGGCCGTGCTGTGCGGCATCGGCTTCACGAGGAGCTTGTTCATCGGCGGCCTGGCTTTTGACGGGCTGGGTGCCGGCTTTGAAACCCAGCTCAAGCTGGGTGTGCTGGCCGGCTCACTGGCATCGGGGCTGCTGGGCGCGGCCATCCTGGTGGTGGCGCACCGGCGGCGCGCGCTGCCGACCTGAGCCGGGGCGCTGGCTGCTGTGGGCAGGCTGTCAGTGCGCCGACGGCGGATGCATGATGCGGTCGGCGTAGGCAATAGCCATCGCCGAGAACAAAAACGCGATATGGATGATCGTCTGCCACATCAGCACCTTGTCGGTGTAATTGGCCGCGTTGATAAAGGTCTTGAGCAGGTGGATCGAGCTGATGCCGATGATGGCGGTGGCCAGCTTGACCTTCAACACCGACGCATTCACCTGGTCCAGCCACTCGGGCTGGTCCGGGTGGCCGTCCAGCCGCAGCCGCGACACAAAGGTCTCGTAGCCGCCGATGATCACCATGATCAGCAGGTTGCTGATCATCACCACGTCGATCAGCGCCAGCACCACCAGCATGATGATGGTCTCGTTGAGGTGGTTGATGGGCTCGTAGCCGACGATGCTTTTGCCG
>JANLOP010000252.1:0-10421 GCA_031366635.1 Betaproteobacteria bacterium
GGCCATGCGGCGGCGCAGCACAAACTCACTCCAACTGCTGGCGCCCAGCAGCACGGCGTAGTCTTTGCGCAGCCGGGTGATGTCAGCCAGCAGCAGCAAATTGGCCTGGCCGCCCTCATTGGTTTTGGCCCGCCACATGCGCTCCCGGGTGCTGGCCTGATCGGCCAGTTGCAGCACCGGCTCGTAAGTCGGATTGTCCAGGCCCAGCAGCCGCCGGCCGTCGCCGTCCAGCGGTGCGCCCTGCCACACCGCTGGCGGCACACCGGCCAGCTCGGCATCGGTGAAGGCGACCTGGATCTTGGCGTCGCGGATGTTGCGCTGGAATTCCAGGCCCAGCTCGGCGATGCGGTCATTCAGTTGCTTGGCCTGGGCCCGCTGCCCGGCGGCCAGGCCGACACCGGCATCGTCAAACCCTTCGACCAGGGTCTGGCGCAGCAGCCGGTCGGCCGCGTCAGCCGGCCGCAGCGCCTTGGCCGCGCGGTAAAGCCGCTCGTTTTGGCCCAGCGTGGAGTTGAAATCGTTCCAGCGCAATTCGCAGGCCTCGGACGCATCGCGCATCGGCTTGTCAGGATGCACCGCCGACAGGAACAGCAGAGGGGACGACAAGTCTTCCAGCGCCGCGCTGAAGGCGTCGTAAGCCGCCAGCCAGCGGCCATCGGCAGGCCGGTGCTCCATTTGCCGAAGTTGCGTTTTTGCGGCCAGCAAGCCCTGGTCGCAAGCCGTCTTGAGTGCGTCGGCCGACGCAAATTGCGGAAACGCCGGGCCGATCACCTGCGGTGGCGCGGCAACAGCGGGCTGGAGCGCGGTGCCGGCCAGCGCCAGAATGAGGTTGGCCAGCAGGGCCTTGAGCGGTTTGTGCATCGGTGGGCAGAAGAAGGATGGGCGGCGCCTCGTGAGCGGCGGCGCTGATTTTGCCGCGTCGGCCCGCGCCCGTCAGCGCCGGGGCGATGTACTGCGGCAACCGGGGACTGGCGACGCGCCGGGCGGGTGGTATCCTGCGCGCCGATGCGTTTTTGTCCTACATTCGCCCCACCCGTGTTTGCCGCGCTGCTGCTGGCCGCCGGCCTGGTTGCACCCGCCGCACACGCCGCGCCCGACGCGGCGCTGCCCGGGGCCAGCCCGCCCACAGCCCAGGCCGTGCCCGCGCTGGCCAGCACCGCGCCCAGCGGCAATGCGCTGACCGACCCGATCATGAGCCTGCTGGGTGAGCGCGGCCTGCTGCGCCCGCTGGCACCGGGCGCGCTGGTGGATGTGGTCAGAAACTCGGTGCGCGACACCGCGTCGGACCTGGTGATGCAGGCGATGAACTTTCTGGGCGTGCCCTACCGGCGCGGCGGCAGCAGCGAAGAAACAGGTTTTGACTGCAGCGGCTTCACCCGCCACATCTTCGAGAACAGCATCGGCCTGGCCCTGCCGCGCCGGGCCGACGAGCAAGCCCACGCCGCCGGCCTGGCCAGCATCCCGCGCCAGGAGTTGAAGCCCGGTGACCTGGTGTTTTTCAACACCATGAAACGCACTTTCTCGCATGTCGGCATCTACGTGGGCGACGACAAATTCATCCACGCGCCCAGGGTGGGCGGTGAGGTGCGCATCGAGGACATGCGCGAGTCGTACTGGGCGCGCCGCTTCACCGGCGCGCGCCGGGCGGATTTGAGCGCGGCCACGCCGCAGTTGTCGTCGGTGCGCTGACCGCTTGCCCATCGGCTTACCCTGCCGACCCAGCCCACCCGGCGGCCACGGCACAATCCGCAGCATGGGCAACACCATCATTCCACTGGCCGACTTGCGCTACGCCGCTGCGGCACCGGCCATTCCGCGCCTGGCCATCGCCGCCACCGGGCTGTTGGCCGACGCGCTGGGCCGGCCGCTGCGCGACTTGCGCATTTCGGTCACCGACCGCTGCAACTTCCGCTGCGGCTACTGCATGCCCAAAGCAGTGTTTGACCGCGACTACGTCTTCCTGCCGCAAACCAGCCTGCTGAGTTTTGAAGAGATCACCCGGCTGGCGCGGATTTTTGTCGCCCACGGCGTGCAGAAGATCCGGCTCACCGGCGGTGAGCCGCTGCTGCGCAAGGGGCTGGAGTCACTGATCGCGCTGCTGGCCGAGTTGCGCACGCCCGACGGTGCGGCACTCGACATCACGCTGACCACCAACGGGTCGGTGCTGGCGCGCAAGGCAGCGGCGCTGAAACGGGCCGGCTTGCAACGGGTGACCGTCAGCCTGGACGGGCTGGACGACGCGGTGTTCCGGCGCATGAACGATGTTGATTTCCCGGTCGCCGACGTGCTGGCCGGCATCGCCGCCGCGCAGGCCGCCGGCTTGGGGCCGATCAAGGTCAATATGGTGGTCAAGCGCGGCACCAATGCGCAAGAAATCCTGCCGATGGCGCGCTACTTTCGCCAGCAGTTTGACGGCCGCACGGTGCTGCGCTTTATCGAGTACATGGACGTGGGCACGTCCAACGGCTGGCGCATGGACGAGGTGCTGCCGTCGGCCGAGGTGCTGAAAATCCTGCAAACCGAGTTTGCGATGGTCCCGCTGCAGCCCAGCGTGGCCGGCGAGACGGCCGAGCGCTGGGCCTATGCCGACGGGCGCGGCGAGATCGGGTTGATCTCCAGCGTGACGCAGGCGTTTTGCCACGATTGCAACCGCGCCCGGCTGTCCACCGAGGGCAAGCTCTTTCTTTGCCTGTTTGCCAGCCGGGGCCATGATTTGCGCGCGCTGCTGCGCGGCGGGGCCTGCGACGCCGACATCACCAGCGCGCTGGCCGCCGTCTGGGGCGGGCGCGATGACCGCTATTCCGAGTTGCGCGCTGCGGCACCGGCTGGCAGCGCCACCACCGAGCGCCGGGTGGAAATGCACTACATCGGCGGCTGACATCGTGGCCGCCGAACCAGCGCTGCCCAGCCTCGACCAGATCGCCGCCGGCATCGCCGGCTACGACCCCAACGCGCTGCCGGTGGCGCAGGCGCGGGCCTTCATCGGCCGGCTGGTGCCGCGGGTGCAGGCGGTGGAATGGCTGGCCCTGCGCAGCGCACTCGGCCGGGTGCTGGCGCGCGATGTGGTCTCGGCCATCGACGTGCCGGCGCACGACAACTCGGCGATGGACGGCTATGCGCTGAGATCGACCGACCTGGTGGCCGGCGCCGACACCTTGATCGGTGTCGCCGGCACCGGTTTTGCCGGCGCCAACTTCAGCGGTGTGGTGGGCCCGGGCCAGGGCCTGCGCATCATGACCGGCGCGGTACTGCCGGCCGGGCTGGACACGGTGGTGCCGCAAGAGTTCACCCGCGCTGAGCCCGACGGCCGGGTGCGCATCCCCGCCGGCATCGTCAAACCCGGTGACAACCGCCGGCTGCGCGGCGAAGACCTGGCCTGCGGTGAGACCGCGCTGCAGGCCGGTCGCATCCTGGGGCCGGCCGACCTGGGGCTGCTGGCCTCACTCGGCCAGGCCGAAGTGGCGGTCTACCGCCGGCTGCGGGTGGCGTTTTTCTCCACCGGCGATGAGTTGCGCTCGGTCGGTCAGCCGCTGGCCGCCGGCAACGTCTACGACAGCAACCGCTACACGATCTGGGCCATGCTCACCCGGCTGGGCGTCGAGGTGATCGACCTGGGCGTGGTGCGCGACGACCCGGCCGCGCTGCGCGCTGCCTTCGCCCAGGCCGCCGCTTGCGCCGATGCGGTGATCACCTCGGGCGGCGTGAGCGTGGGCGAGGCCGACCACACCAAGCAGGTGATGAAGGCGCTGGGCGAGGTGCTGTTCTGGAAGATCGCGATGCGGCCCGGGCGGCCGATGGCGATTGGCCGCATCGGTGAGATGGGCGGCATCGGTGGCAGTGGCGCCGCCCACCCGCCGGCCATGCTGTTTGGCCTGCCCGGCAACCCGGTGGCGGTGATGGTCACTTTTTACGCCCTGGTGCGCGACGCACTGCTGGCGATGAGCGGCGCCACACCGCAGCCACTGCCGCTGCTGCGCGCCGTCAGCGAGGCGGCCTTGCGCAAAAAACCCGGCCGCACCGAGTACCAGCGCGGCATCGTCAGCCAGGCCGCCGACGGCCGCTGGCAGGTGCGCATCACCGGCGCCCAGGGCTCGGGCATCCTGCGCAGCATGAGCCAGGCCAACGGCATGGTGGTGCTGCAGCACGGCCAGGGCGATGTGGCCGCTGGCGATCTGGTGGACGTGATGCCGTTTGACGGGCTGGTTTGACGGCGCGGTTTGCACCTGCGCGCGCCTTTCCGCCTCAATCCACCGTCTCGAAATGGGCCGGCGCTGGTGCTGCCTCACCGCCGGCTGGCCGCTGCGGCCCGGCCAGCGCGTTGGCCACCACCGCCGGCGCGGCCTTGCCGGCCACGCTGCGGCGCCGCGCCAGCCCCACCAGCCGCATGCCACGTACCCGCTTGACGGCCTCCACCAGGTACACCGCGCCCAGCACCGGCCAGGCGCGCGCACCGGCCGGCTCCAGCCAGGCGGTGCGCGCCAGGCCGCGCGCCGAGCGCAGCGGCGGCCGCCACAGCCCGAACCGCCCGCGCTCCACCTCAAGCCCCAGCAGGCGCAGCCAATCGCGCACCCGGCCGTAGCCGATCAACTCGCCCGCGCCCGGCAGGTACAACGGACCGCCCAGGCCCAGCCGCTGGCGCAGATGGCCGGCGCTTTGGCGCAGCCCCCACAAGCTGGCCGGGTTGAAGCCGACGATCACCACCCGGCCCTCGGGCCGCAACACCCGCTCGACTTCGCGCAGCGTGTCATGCGGGTCGCGCGCCAGCTCCAACGTGTGCGGCAGCAGCACCAGGTCCAGGCTCTGGCTGGCAAACGGCAGCGCATCAAAATCACAATGCAGCGCATGGCCGGGCGGCATCGGCAGCAAACTGGACAAAGCGTCGTCCAGCGGCGCCAGCGCCAGCGCCAGGCGCTCGGGCATGGGCTCGATTTCGAGCGGGTTTTCGGGCGGGTCTTCGGGGTGGTCGTCTAGCCGGGGCAGCGACGCGCTGGCCACCCAGCGGTGCGGCATGCGGTTGGCGCGCAAGCCGGCCAGATCGGCCAGGCCCAACTGCAGCGCGTGGAAGCCGAACAGGTCGGTCACCGTGCGGTCCAGCTCGGCCTGTTCCCAGGCCAGCAACAGGCGGCCGGGCGGGCTTTGCAGCCACTGGGCCCACTCTATAATCCGCGCACTTTGCACCATGATGACACTCGTCGCCCTGCCCGCTTTATCTGACAACTACATCTGGCTGCTGCACGATGGTGCGCAGGCCATCGTCGTCGATCCGGGCGACGCCGCCCCGGTGCTTGCAGCGCTCGACAATCTGCAACTCACGCTGGCCGGCATTCTATTGACGCACCACCATGCCGATCATGTCGGCGGCGTGGCGGCGCTGCGGCCCCGGCTGCAAGGCCCGGTGTTTGGCCCGGCGCGCGAGAAAATCCCGCCGCCGTTCGTGCCGGTGGCGCAAGGCGATACAGCCGTGTTGATGGGCCTGGCCTTCGAGGTGATCGACGTGCCGGGCCACACCGCCGGCCACATCGCCTACTTTCTGCCGGCGCACGGCGGCGTGGCGCCGATGCTGTTTTGCGGCGACACGCTGTTCTCGGCCGGCTGCGGCCGCTTGTTTGAGGGCACGCCGGCACAGATGCACGAGTCACTGGCCAAGCTGGCCGCACTGCCCGGCGCCACCCGGGTGTGCTGCGGCCATGAGTACACCGAAGCCAACCTGCGCTTTGCCGCCGCCGTTGAGCCGGCGAATCCCGACATCGCCCTGCGCATCAGCGCCAGCCGCACCTTGCGCGCGGCGGGCCAGCCCACCTTGCCGTCCACCATCGCGCTGGAGTTGGCGATCAACCCCTTCATGCGCTGCGACCAGGCCGCCGTGATCCGCAGCGCCGCCCAGCGTGGCGCGACTGAGACCAGTGGCGCCGCCGTGCTGGGCGCGCTGCGCGAATGGAAGAACCATTTTTGATGACACCCCCGTACGCCGATGCAAGCCGCCCGCTCACCCGTCGTTTTGCCAGGCTGACCCGCCTGGCCCTGCTGGCCGCCAGTGCCGCACTGGCCGGCTGTGCCACCGCACCGGGCCTGGCGCTGACCGACAACGCCGCCAGCCCGGCCAACGGCCCGCCACTGGCTGACGCGCCGGCCCTGTTGGCCCCGTTGGCCACCACCGAGCGCCCGCGCGCTGCGTTGCCCCCCGCCGAGCTGGCCGCAACCTGGGCTGAGCCGGCCGCCACCGCCGCCGTGATCGCCGTCGACCCACTGCGCCCCACCGAGCGGCTGGACCTGGACGCCCCGGCCGCGCAGACCGATCTCTGGTCGCGCGTGCGCCAGGGCGTGGCGATGGCGGATCTGGACAACGAGCTGGTGCGCAAATGGGAGCAGTGGTATGCCGGCCGGCCCGACTATGTGCAGCGCATGACCGAGCGCGGCGGCCGCTACCTGTTCCACACCGTTGAAGAGGTCACCAAACGCGGCATGCCGACCGAGCTGGCGCTGCTGCCATTTATCGAGAGCGCCTACAACCCGCAGGCCATGTCCAGCGCCAAAGCCTCCGGCATGTGGCAGTTTGTGCCGGCCACCGGGCGCGATTTCTCGCTGCGGCAAAACATCTTCCGCGACGACCGGCGCGACGTGCTGGCGTCCACCCGCGCCGCGCTCGATTACCTGCAAACCCTGCACGGCCTGTTTGGCGACTGGCAACTGGCGCTGGCGGCCTACAACTGGGGCCAGGGCAATGTG
Organism: Betaproteobacteria bacterium; assembly: GCA_031366635.1. Lineage (GTDB taxonomy): Bacteria > Pseudomonadota > Gammaproteobacteria > Burkholderiales > Burkholderiaceae_C > Pseudaquabacterium. The sequence goes on from JANLOP010000252.1 coordinate 6,727, forward strand.
CAGCGTGCCATCAACCGCAACCTGAAAGCCGGGCTGGCCGCCGACTACAGCAGCCTGGTGATGCCCGACGAGACGCGCAACTACCTGCCCAAGCTGCAGGCGGTTAAAAACATCGTGCTGCGGCCTGAGTCATTTGCGCTGGCCCTGCCCGCGCTGCTGAACCACCCCTACTTTGTCTCGGTGGGCATCGACCGCGACATCGATGTCGATCTGGCGGCGCACCTGGCCGGCCTGCCGCTGGACGAGTTCAAGCAGCTCAACCCGCAGATGAACAAGCCGCTGATCATGGCGGCTATCACGCCGCAGGTGCTGCTGCCCTATGACAACGCCAACCGCTATGTGCATGCGATCAACCAGCACCGCGGCGCGCTCGCCACCTGGACCGCCTGGCAGGCGCCGCGCACGCTGCGCCCGGCTGACGCGGCCAAACAGACCGGCATGACCGAGCAGCAACTGCGCGAGGTCAACAACATCCCCAAGGGCATGCTGGTCAAGGCCGGCTCCACCCTGCTGGTGCACCGCAGCGCCCAGCGCGCCACCGATGTGGCCGAGCAGGTGGCTGAGCAGGCCACGCTGGCCCTGGCACCCGACCGGCCACCGGGCAAGCGCATCAGCTTCAAGGCCGGCAAGAAGGGCGACACGGTGCTGGCGGTGGCCCGCCGCTACCGCGTCACGCCGCAGCAGGTGGCCCAATGGAACGGCACCAGCGCCAATGCGCATTTCGCGCCCGGCCAATCGGTGGTGGTGGTGGTGGTGGCGGCCAAGCCGGCCAAGGGCGCGCTGCGCCTGGCCAGCGCCAAGGCCAAGGGCGGCGGCGCGCGCCGGCTGGCAGCGCCCGGGCCGACGGCTCGGCAGCGATGAAGCCGCAAGGTCCAGCCGCAAGATCCAGCCGCAAGATCCAGCCGCAGGCGCCCAAAGCGCCTGCGGCCCGTCTTCAGCGCCGGTCGCTCAAGGCGTGGGCCAAGGTTGACAGGTCGACGTATTCCAGCTCGCTGCCCACCGGCACGCCCCTCGCCAGCCGGGTGACCCGCAGCGGCTCACCGGCCCCAGACTTGAGCTGGCGCAGGGCCTGCGACAGCACCTGCGCGGTGGCCTCGCCTTCGGCTGAAAACCCAGTGGCCAGGATCACCTCCTGCACCGCGCCATCGGCGGCACGGTCCAGCAAGGGGTGCAGGCCGATGTCGGCCAGGCCAATGCCGTCCAGCGGTGACAGCCGCCCCATCAGCACAAAGTACAGGCCGCGGTAGCTACCGCTGCGCTCCATCGCGGCCTGGTCGGCCGGGCTCTCGACCACCAGCAGTTGCTGGGCATCGCGGCTGGGGTCGCGGCAGGTCTGGCACAGGCCAGCCTCGGTGAAGGTATGGCAGCGCTCACAGTGCTGCACCGAGCTGGCCGCCGACTGCAGCGCCAGCGCCAGGCGCTGAGCGCCCTCGCGGTCATGCTGCAGCAGGTGGTAGGCCATGCGCTGGGCCGACTTGACGCCCACGCCCGGCAAGCGGCGCAGCGCCTCGATCAGGCCCTCCAGGCTGCGCTCGGCCACCGGATCAGAAGGGGAATTTCATACCGGGGATCTGCGGCATCCCGGCACTCAGCTTGCCCATCTTGTCCTGGGTGGTGGCCTCGACGCGGCGCACCGCGTCGTTGAAGGCGGCGGCCACCAGGTCTTCGAGCATGTCCTTGTCCTCGGCCAGCAGGCTGGGGGCGATGGTGACGCGCCGCACGTCGTGCTTGCAGGTGATCAACACCTTGACCAGCCCGGCGCCCGATTCGCCGGTCACCTCGATGTTGGCCAGCTCGTCCTGGGCCTTCTTGAGGTTGTCCTGCATGGCCTGGGCCTGCTTCATCAGGCCGGCGAGTTGGTTCTTCATCATGGCGCGGTAGTCCTGGTTGGGAGGCCGTCGGCGGCCACCGGTTTGATCGAGCCCGGCACGATGCGGGCGGTGGGGAACTGTGCCATCAGTGCGCGTACCGCCGGGTCGGCCTGGATGATTTGTTCGGCGCTGGCCTGGGCCTGGTCACGCGCCAGCGCATCGCGCCGGGCGATCGAATCCTGCGGCAGGCCGGCCTGCACTTGCAGATCCACCGGCTCGCCCAGCGCCGCTAGCAGCGCTGCGGCCAGCTTGGCCACCAGCGCGGCCGAGCGCAGGGTCTCGCGCTCCACCCGCAGCTGCCATTGGCGGCCGCCACCGTCGGCCGGCGTCACCGCCAGCAGTTCGGCCTGCAGGGCCAGCTCGCGGGTCATCGCGCTGATGCGGGCATCGGCCACCATCGGTCGGATCAACGCCGCCCATTGCTCGCCCAGCGCGGTGGTGTGCAGTGCCGGCGCGGTGGGTAGCGTTTCAGATGGCGTATAGCTTGATGAATCGGTCGGCGTATCGGTTGTCAGCGATTCGTTGACCCAGGGTGGCGGCTCCTGCGCCCCCAGCGCCGGTGCGGCCACCGGCGGCGTGTAACGGACAATTGGCGCAGGCGGGACCGCCGGCCTGGGCGGCCTGGCAGCCTGGGCCGCGATCACCTCGCGCAGTGGCGCCGTGCTGCGGGCCTCACGCGGGCTGGCCACCAGCGGCGCGGCACGCGCTAAGGGCGCTGCTGCCGCCGCGCCGGCCGGTGCAAACGCCAACAGCCGCAGCAGCACCATCGTCAGGCCGGCGTGGTCGTCGCTGACCAGGCTGAGCTCGGCCCGGCCATGGATCACGATGCTGTAGAGCAACTGGGTCTCGTCGGCGGCCATCTCGGCGGCCAGCGCTACCGCGCCGGCGCTGTCGGGGTCGTCCGGGTCGAGTGCGCCGGGCACCGCCTGCTGCACCGCCATCTGCTGCAGCAGCGCGGCCATCTCTTCTAGGGTGCCGGCGGCCGACAGGCCGAGCTGGCGCAGGCCGTCCACGGTGGCCAGCACCGCTGCACCATCGCGCCGGGCCAAGGCTTGCACCAGGCCGAAGGCATGGGTTCGATCGACGCTGCCCAACATCGCCCGCACGCCGGCCTCGTCCAGCCGGCCGGCGCCAAAGGCGATGGCCTGGTCGGTGAGCGACAGCGCGTCGCGCATCGACCCGCGCGCCGCGCGCGCCAGCAGCCGCAGCGCGCCGGCGTCGGCCGGCACCTGCTCGGCGTCCAGCACCGTTTGCAGGTGCGCCAGCACGGTCTCGGGCGCCATCGGCCGCAGATTGAACTGCAGGCAGCGGCTCAGCACCGTGGGCAGCATCTTGTCGGGGTCGGTGGTGGCCAGCACGAACTTCAGGTAGTCGGGCGGCTCTTCCAGGGTCTTGAGCAGGGCGCTGAAGGCGTCCTTGGTGAGCTGGTGGGCCTCGTCGATCATGAAGACCTTGTAGCGGCCGACGCTGGGCTTGTAGGCGGCGCGCTCGATCAGGTCACGCACCTCGTCGATGCCGCGGTTGCTGGCGGCGTCAAGCTCGATGTAGTCGATGAAGCGGTCGGCATCGATCTCGGTGCAGGCCTGGCACACGCCACACGGCTCGGCGGTGATGCCGCTGCGGCCATCGGCGCCGGTGCAGTTCAGGCTCTTGGCCAGGATGCGGCTGACGGTGGTCTTGCCAATGCCCCGGGTGCCGGTGAACAGGTAGGCATGGTGCAGCCGCCCACTGCTGAGGGCGTTGCCCAGGGCCTGCACCACATGGCCCTGCCCCACCATCTGGGCAAAGCTGCGGGGCCGGTATTTGCGGGCCAGGACGACGTGC
>JANLOP010000259.1:0-5992 GCA_031366635.1 Betaproteobacteria bacterium
GCTGGGCGGTGACCATTCCGTCACGCTCAGCCTGCTGCGCGCTTACCGGGCGGTGCTGGGCCAGCCGCTGGCGGTGGTGCACTTTGATGCCCACTGCGACACCTGGACCGACCATTTTGGTGAGCCCATCGGCCACGGCACCTGGGTTTATGAGGCCGTGCAAGAGGGCCTGCTGCTGCCCGCCTGCATCAGCCAGATCGGCATCCGCTCGGCCGGCCAGCGGGCGGCGCGCGAGTTTGTGCAAGACCAGGGCGGCCAGATTTTTACCGCGCGTTATTTGCGCGGTCTGCAATCGCCGGCCCAACTGGCGCCGCTGCTGCAATCGATCAGCGCGCGGCTGGCGGCGCACGGCCATTCACCGCTGTACCTGAGCCTGGACATCGACTGCCTCGACCCGGCGTTTGCACCCGGCACCGGCACGCCCGAGCCCGGTGGCCTGAGCACCCACCAGGTGCTCAGCCTGCTGGAGGGCCTGGCCGGTCTGCCGTTTGTCGGCATGGATTGTGTGGAGGTGGCGCCCGCCTACGACCCTGCCGAGCTGACCAGCAATGCCGCCGCCTGCCTGGTGTGGACTTACCTGGCCGGCCAGCGGGCGCGGCATTTGGGCCACCCACCCCTGCGGGCCGCCACCGCCACCGTCACCACCGTCACCGCTGCCACCGCCTGCCCCGCCGCCTGATGCCCTGGCGGCCAGATCACACCGGCAAGGCGGTGGTTTTTTTCACGGTGCGCAGCACCAGCATCGAGTTCGAGCGCAGCACGCCGGGCAGGCGCGGCAGCACCTCGGCATGCAGGCGCTCCAGGTCTTCGGCGTCGCGGTAGGTAAAACGCACCAGGTAATCGTTGGCGCCAGCAACGTAAAAGCAATCCAGAATTTCGGGCGTGTCGCGCACTGCCTGCTCAAACGCCTCCAGTTGCTGCGGCTGGGTGCTTTCCAGGTTGACGATGGTGAAGCTGGTGCCGTGGCGCCCTACCCGCTTCGGGTTCAGCAGCGCCACGTAGCGGTCGATCACGCCGTTGTCCTCCAGCAGCTTGACCCGGCGCAGGCAGGCCGACGGCGACAGATGCACCCGCTGCGCCAGGTCTTGGTTGGAGATCCGGCCGGCTTGCTGCAATTCGGCCAGGATGTGGCGGTCAATCGCATCCAGTGGCGGGATGGGGCTGGCGATTGGCATGTAATTTCAATCTGATGGGGTTGCGCCGCATGATATTGCGCCGAGGCCGCTGGCGCCCTGCCAAGACGAGAACACATTGCGTGCACGCCTGCCTAAACTGCACTGGGCGTCGGCCGCACACCGCCGTCCGCCCCAACACCCAAGGAGCCCCGCATGAACGACGCCGTTGATCCCGCCCTGATGCAAGCCGCCGAGTCTGCCGCCGCAAAAGCTGCAATTCCCGCCACCAGCCCACCGTCGCTGGACGCCTACTGGATGCCTTTCACCGCCAACCGGCAGTTCAAGAAGGCACCGCGCTTGTTCGTCAAATCGGCCGGCATGCACTACTGGACCGACGACGGCAGGCAGATCCTGGACGGCGTGGCCGGCCTGTGGTGCGTCAACGCCGGCCATGCCCGGCCCAAGATCGTGCAGGCCATCCAGGCCCAGGCGGCCGAGATGGACTTTGCGCCACCGTTCCAGATGGCCCATCCCAAAGCCTTCGAGCTGGCCGACAAGGTGGCCCAACTCACCCCGGCCGGGCTGAACAGGGTGTTTTTCACCAACTCGGGGTCCGAATCAGTCGAGACAGCGCTGAAGATGGCGCTGGCCTACCACCGGGTACGCGGTGACGGCACCCGCACCCGGCTGATCGGCCGTGAGCGCGGTTACCACGGTGTCAACTTTGGCGGTATTTCGGTGGGCGGCATGGTGGCCAACCGCAAGCAGTTTGGCGCCATGCTGGCAGGCGTTGACCACATCCGCCACACCCATGATGCGGCGCGCAATGCCTTCACCGTCGGCCAGCCCGAGCACGGCGCCGAGCTGGCTGACGACCTGGAGCGCTTGGTGGCGCTGCACGATGCGTCCACCATCGCGGCGCTGATTGTTGAGCCGGTGGCCGGTTCCACCGGCGTGCTGATCCCGCCCAAGGGCTACCTGAACCGGCTGCGCGATATCTGTGACAAGCACGGCATCCTGTTGATCTTCGACGAGGTGATCACCGGCTTTGGCCGCACCGGCAGCCCGTTTGCGGCGCAGACCTTCGGCGTCACGCCCGACATGATTGTGATGGCCAAGGGCCTGACCAACGGCAGCGTGCCGATGGGCGCGGTGGCCGTCAAACAAGGCATCCACGACGCTTTCATGAACGGGCCCGAGCACTTGATCGAGTTCTTCCACGGCTACACCTACAGCAGCCACCCCCTGGCTTGCGCCGCGGGCCTGGGCACGCTGGCCACCTATCAGGAAGAGGGCCTGCTGACGCGCGCCGCGCATTTGCAGGGCTACTTTGCCGAGGCGGTGCACTCGCTCAAAAGCGAGCCGAATGTGATTGACATCCGCAACATCGGCCTGGTGGCCGGGATCGAGCTGTCGCCGCTGGCCGGCAGCCCGGCCAAACGCGCGTTCGACATCTTTCTCGATTGCTACGACAAGGGCCTGCTGATCCGCACCACCGGCGACACGCTGGCGCTGTCACCGCCGCTGATCATCGAGCGCGGGCAGATCGACCAGATCGTCGATACCGTGCGCGGCGCGATCCGGCGCAACGCTTGACCGGCTGCTCATCCGACCGCTGCACGTCCTCCACCCTGTCCACCCCATCCAACGAGGAGCTGCCTAGCGCACCGGTTTATGCATTTCCTCAGCGCTGACCAGGCACTCGCCCGCGATTCGTACTACGTCACCACGGCGCAGCGCGGCGCCAGCCACCCTGCGCTGCAAGGCGATGTGCACTGCGATGTGGCGGTGGTGGGCGGTGGCCTGGCGGGGCTGTCGGCGGCGCTAGAGCTGGCTGACCGGGGCTTGTCGGTCAGGCTGCTGGAGGCCCGGCAAGTGGGCGCCGGTGCCAGCGGGCGCAACGGCGGCCAGGCCATCCACGGCCTGGCTTGCGACCAGGCCGAGATCGAGCGCCAGCTCGGCCTGGCCGACGCGCAACGGGTGTTTGCGATGTCGGTCGAGGCGCTCGACCTGATCCGCGCCCGCTGCGCCCGCTTCAACATCGATTGCGACTGGCGCGACGGGTACCTGGGCGTGGCCACCAGCGCCGCCAAAGCGCGCGCGCTGCTGCGCGGCGCTGACCACCTGGCCACCGTGTACGGCTACCCGATGCGGCAGATCAGCCAGGCGGATCTGCCGCAGTGGATCAACAGCCCGCGCTACCAGGCGGGCGTGCACGATGCACGCTCGGGCCACCTGCACCCGCTGAAGTACACGCGGGGCCTGGCCCGCGCTGCCGCCAGCCTGGGGGTGGTGATGCATGAGGGCACAGCGGTCAGCTCGATCACGCCCGGCGCCACGCCGGTGCTGCACACCGCCGCCGGGCGGGTGATGGCCCGGCAAGTGCTGCTGGCGGGCAATGTCTATCTGCAAGGCGTGGCGCCGCAGTTGCAACACCGCATCATGCCGGTGGGCACTTACATCGTGGCCAGTGCGCCGGTGGCGCCCGGGCTGGTGCAAAACCTGATCCCCTGCGGCGCGGCGGTGTGCGACAACAACTTTGTGCTGGACTACTTCCGCTTCAGCGCCGACCACCGTCTGCTCTACGGCGGGCGCGTCAGCTACAGCAGCCGCACACCCGGTGATCTGCGCCAAAGCCTGCAGGCGCGCATGGCGGCAACCTTTCCGGCCCTGGCCGGGCTGGCCATCGACCATGCCTGGGGTGGTTTTGTCGACATCACGATGAACCGGGCGCCCGACTTTGGCCGCCTGCCCGGTGCGCCGCAGGTCTACTACGTGCAAGGCTTTTCGGGCCACGGCCTGGCGCTTACCGGCCTGGCCGGCCGGCTGGTGGCCGAGGCCATGGCCGGTGACGCCAGCCGCTTTGATACCTTTGCCCGGCTGCGCCACCGCCGGTTTCCGGGCGGGCGCTGGCTGCGCACCCCGGCGCTGGTGTTGGGCATGGCCTGGTACCGGCTGAAAGACGCACTGGCTTGACCGTCCTCACACCCCCGATACCCATTCACACGCCGCCACCATGACCACCGTCCTGCCCGCCAAACCCATCGTGCTGGTGCCAGCCTGCAACCGGCTGTCGGGTGACCACCCCTTTCACATGGCCGGCAAAAAGTATGTGGATGCGGTGCGCCTGGCCGGCTGCACGCCGCTGATCGTGCCCACCGCCGAGCCCGAAGAGCTGGCCGCGCTGCTGGCCATTGCCCACGGTGTGCTGCTCACCGGCTCAAAAAGCAATGTGCATCCCCGCCATTTCAACCAGGTGGTGCTTGATGAATCCCTGCCGCTAGACCCCGACCGCGATGCCTGGACCCTGCCGCTGATCCCGCTGGCAATCGCGCAGGGCCTGCCGCTGTTTGCGATTTGCCGTGGCGCGCAAGAGGCCAATGTGGCCTTGGGCGGCACGCTGCACCAGGCCGTGCAGCAGGTCAAACCATTCAACGACCACCGCGCGCCCGACGGCCAACCGCCCGAGCTGCAGTACGCCGATGTGCATGCTGTGCAGGTGGTGGTGGGTGGCCGGTTGGCGGCCATCGTCGGCCGCAGCGGCTTTGCGGTCAACTCGCTGCACGGCCAGGCGGTAAACCAACTCGCGCCTGGCTTGCGGGTAGAGGCGCTGGCGCCCGACGGCCTGATCGAGGCGTTCTCGGTGGCCGACGCACCCGGCTTCAACCTCTGCGTGCAATGGCACCCGGAGTGGCAGGCCGCCCGCAACCCGGTGTCGATGTTGCTGCTGCAAGCCTTTGGCCAAGCGGCCCGGGATTACCGGGATCACCAGCCGCCCCGCCCCGTCCCGCCCGAACCAACCGCCCCAACCGCCCCAACCGCCCCAACCGCCCCAACCAATGCAAGGCGCGCGACATGGTGAACCGAGAAAACTTCAGCTTCCAGGATCTGGAGAACTGGCTGGACCAGCAGCGTGTGACCGAGATCGAATGCCTGGTGCCTGACTTGACCGGCGTGGCGCGCGGCAAGATATTGCCGCGCGAAAAGTTCACCGAGGACCGCGGCATGCGCCTGCCCGAGGCGGTGGTGGCGATGGGCGTGACGGGTGAGTTTCCGCAAGAAGGGCCGTATTACGACGTCATCAGCCCGACCGACAAAGACATGCACCTGCAGCCCGACCCGACCACCGCCCGCATCGTGCCCTGGGCGGTTGACCCGACCGCGCAGGTGATCCACGACTGTTACGACAAAAACGGCCAACTGGTGCCGTTTGCGCCCCGGTCGGTGCTGCGCCGGGTGTGTGATCTGTACGCCGCAAAAGGGTGGAAGCCCGTTGTGGCACCCGAGCTGGAGTTTTACCTGGTGGCCCGCAACACCGACCCCGACATGCCGCTCAAACCGCCCATCGGCCGCAGCGGCCGGGCCGAGACATCGCGCCAGGCCTACAGCATCGATGCGGTGAATGAGTTCGACCCGCTGTTTGAAGATGTCTACGCCTACTGCGCCAAGATGGGGCTGAACGTGGACACGCTGATCCATGAGGTGGGCGCCGGCCAGATGGAGATCAACTTTTTCCATGACCATCCGCTGGGCCTGGCCGACGAGGTGTTTTTGTTCAAGCGCACGGTGCGAGAGGCCGCGCTGCGCCACGACATGTACGCCACCTTCATGGCCAAGCCGATTGCCGGTGAGCCGGGCAGCGCGATGCACATCCACCAGAGCGTGGTGGATACGGCCACCGGGCTCAACATCTTCAGCAACGCCGACGGCACGCCGAGCAAAGAGTTTTATTGGTTCATCGGCGGCCTGCAGCGCTACATCCCGGCCGCCATGGCGCTGTTTGCGCCGTATGTCAACAGCTACCGGCGCTTGTCGCGCCACACCGCTGCGCCGATCAACATCCAGTGGGGCACTGACAACCGCACCGTCGGCATCCG
>JANLOP010000022.1:0-16310 GCA_031366635.1 Betaproteobacteria bacterium
GAGGTAGGGCGCTGCCGCCGCACCCAAGGCACCGCGCAGGGCCTGGTGCAGCTTGGATTTGCGCTCCAGAAACTGCCCGTATTCCATGCCGTGCCGGTAGCGTGCCGCACTGCGCCCGTCGTCGCCCAGCGCACCGCGCACGCGGCGGTGCTCCACCAGATAGTCGGCGGCATGCCCGGCCAGTGGCACACCGTCGCGCGGGCAAACCACCCCCGGCAGTCCCGCCGCCGCGCGGCGTGCAAACCAGGCCAGAAACGCCAGGTCGGCCGGTGCCAACTGGATGCGCTGGCCGCCTGCGTCCACCCACTGGCCGGCCAAGTCCAACACCAGCCGGGGCGCTGCCAAGCCAGCCTGGGCGGCAGCCACCGCTTGCGCAAAGCCGGCCCGGCCGGCCAGCAAAGCCTCGGGCAAGCCGTGACGCAGCCGCACAAACGGGATGTCGGCCAATGTCACCTCGGCCAGCGCGCAATCGACCAGCGTGTTGTTTTGGGTCTTGATGATGCGTTCGTAGGGCGTGGGGTAGAAAAAATCCCAGCTCGACTCATACGGATCAGACACCAGCACATGCGACAGCCGGTCACCATCGCGGCCCCACAGGCTGAGCGCATAGCCGGCAAAGTAGCCCAGCGTCTTGCGCCCGCCGGCCAGGCTGACATGCAGTTGCACATCGGCCCGCGCGGTGAAGCGCCGTACCAGCTCGGCCACCTGGTCAGCGGCCAGTGCGTTGTCCTGGGCGCTGCGGATGTCGGCCATCGGCTGGCCGGCGTCATCTTGCAGCACATGGATGTGGCGGGCATCAAAGGTGATGGCTGGCAGCCGGTAGTCGGCCAGAAAACGCGCAAACCAGCCGAGCTGCTCAGACAGCAAGGCCAGCCGGGCGCGGTCGGCGCCAGTGGCGGTGGTCAGCAGGTGCAGCTCATGCGGCAAGGCATGCGGGCCTTGCCGCATCAGCGCGTACAAGGTTTCGGTCACCACCTGCGGTGTCATGCCGGTGACGGCCAGCAGAATGCGGTGGTCGTTTTGTCCAGCGGTAGTGGTGGCGTTGGTGATGGCGGTGGTGGAGGCAGTGGTGGAGGCAGTGGTGGAGGCAGTGGAGGCGGCTGGCAGTGAGCGCGGCCTGGCTTGATGGTGGCACAGCGCCCACAGTGGCCGGCCAACCGCAAGCTTGCGGTGCGATATCAGTCCCAGGCAGCGCCCAGGCGCAGCGCGCCGCTTGCCAACAGCGGCCCTGCACCCACTTGCGCCAGCCCCTGGGGGCTGCAAGCGCCCTCGGCACCGGCTGCCGCCACCCGCTCAAACAAGCCCGCCACGGCAGGCGGGATGAAGCGGCTCAAGCCGCCGTAGAGGTGCCTGTCGCCCAGCGGCGTTTGCTGGCTGACATAAAAGCGCAGCGGCACCATCAGTTGCAGGTGCTGGCGCGCGCGCGTCATCGCCACATACAGCAGGCGGCGCTCTTCGGCCACCGCCGCTGCCGAGCCGGTGGCCAGATCGGCCGGCAGGCAGCCGTCGATCACGTTGAGGATCGTCACCGCTTGCCACTCCTGGCCCTTGGCCGAGTGAATGGTGGACAGGATCAAATAATCCTCGTCGAGGTGCGGCGCGCCGGATTCATCGCTGGTGGCCTCGGGCGGGTCGAGCGCCAGGTCGGTCAGAAAGCGCTCGCGGCTGGGCGTGCCGGCGGCCAGGCGCTGTAATTGGTCGAGATCGAGCTGGCGCACTGCTGCATCGTCGGCGTACAGGCGTTGCAGGTGCGGCGCGTACCAGGCCAGCACGGCGGCCAGCTCATCAGGCCAGGCGCTGCGTTTTTGGCTGACGTGGCCGGCCTGGCCGGCGTGGCTGGCGTCGCCGGCATCCGGGCCGGCCCCGTCGTGCAGCGTGGCCAGCAGCGTGGTCAGCGCCAGCCAATCCAGCCGGGCCGCAGGCGGCGGCACAAAGGCCTGCAACGCGGCTGACGGATCGGCGGCAGCGGCCATCGCGTCCAGCAGGCGCCGGGCGCTGGCCGGCCCGAAGCCCGGCACCAGCAGCGCGACGCGGAATCCCGTCAACCGGCTGCGCGGGTTTTGCGCCCAGCGCAGCAGCGCCAGCAGGTCTTTGATGTGCGCTGCCTGCAAGAACTTGAGCCCGCCGAACTTGACAAACGGGATGTTGCGGCGCGCCAGCTCCAGCTCGAGCGCCGCACTGTGCTGGCCGGTGCGGAACAGCACCGCCTGCTGCTTCAGCCGCAGCCCGCCCTCACGCTGCGCCAGCACGCTGTCGGCCACCCAGCGCGCCTGCGCCATCTCGTCCGCCACGGTCACCAGCAGCGGGCGCTGGGCGCTGGGCCGGTCGCACCACATCGTCTTGGCATGGCGCTCGGCGGCCAGCGCAATCAGCGCATTGCTGGCGTCCAGGATGGGCTGGGTGGACCGGTAGTTTTGGTCCAGCGTGATGACCTGCGGCGCAAGCATCCCCATGCCATCCACCCCGCCCGCCTGGCCCGCCCCTTCGGCATGAAACTGCTGCACAAAGCCCAGGATATTGCCCACCTCGGCGGCGCGAAAACTGTAGATCGATTGCGCGTCGTCGCCCACCACCGTCAGGCCCCGGCCGTCGGGTTTGAGCCGGGCCAGGATGCCGGCCTGCAGCCGGTTGGTGTCCTGGTACTCGTCCACCAGCACCTGGTCAAAGCGGCCGCCCAGGTGCGCGGCCAGGCCGGGGCTGGCCAGCATCTGGTGCCAGGCCAGCAGCAAATCGTCGTAATCCAGCGTGTGCTGGCCTTGTTTCTCGGCCGCGTAGGCGCGAAACAGCAACTTCAAAGCGTCATGCGCGTCGACGCACCACGGGAAGTCTTCTTGCAGCACCTGGGCCAACGGCAGTTGCCGGTTGACGGTGCGGCTGTAGATTGCCAGGCAGGTGGCCTTGAGCGGAAAGCGCTTGGGCGTGGCCGCCAGCCCGTGCTGCTGCCGAACCAGCGCCAGCAGGTCTTCAGCATCGCCCCGGTCGATGATGCTGAAGTGCGGGTCGAGCCCGACCGCGCTGGCGTGTGCGCGCAGCAGCCGGGCGCCGATGGCATGGAAGGTGCCCGCCCACGGCAGCACCGGCGCGGCCTGCGTGGCGCGCAGGCCCAGCGCCTGGTGCAGCAGCCGGCCGGCGCGCTGGGCCATCTCTAACGCGGCGCGGCGCGAGAAGGTGAGCAGCAGCAGGCGGTTTGGGTCAGCGCCGTCCAGCACCAGCCGGGCCACGCGGGCCGCCAGCGTCAGGGTTTTGCCCGATCCAGCGCCAGCCAGCACCAGCAGCGGCGCGTCACCATGCATCACCGCCGCCAGTTGCTGCGGGTTGAGCTTGTCGAAGGGGCTGGCAGGCGGCCGGGTGGCGGCGGATTGGCGGTGAAGGGTGGCCAGATCGGCCATGGTCAAGACCTTGTTCAGGGCATCAGGGGCGCCGCCAATGGTGGCTTGAGGTGCGTCAGAATACTGTATAAACAACCAGGCTTCGTACTCGCCTGGCCTGGTAAAACCCTTGTAATCTCGCGGCAATCGGCTTGCAATCACGCTCGGAAATCGCGCCAGGCAATCACTTTCGGCAATCAATTTCGGCAATCACGTCGGCAATCACGTCGGCAATCCCGTCTCGCCCCACCCGGGGTCGCCGTCGATCACCGCCTGCATCCACACCGTCAAATGAGTCTCGCCCCATGAGCCCTACCCCACCCACGGCCGCTGGTCTGGCCCAGCGCGCTGCCGCTGCACCGTCCGGCTTGGCGATGGCGCCTGCCGCTGTGCCGCCAGGCGACGTCACCAGCACCAGCACCACCGCCACCGCCACCGCCACCGCCACAGGCCCGGCCGTCCCGCTGCCACCGCAAGCCATCAGCGCCGAGGTGCTGGCTGAAAAATACGCCAAAGGCGATGAGCGCACGCCCGACGATGTGCGGCGCCGCGTGGCCCGCGCGCTGGCCGAAGCTGAATTGCCAGCGCAACGCGCTGCCTGGGAGGCCAAGTTTCTCGACGCCCAGCGGCGCGGTTTTGTGCCGGCCGGGCGCATCAATTCGGCCGCCGGCACGGCGCTGGCGGCCACGCTCATCAACTGCTTTGTGCAGCCGGTGGGCGATTCAATCTCGCAGCCCGACGACGGCTTTCCCGGCATCTACACCGCGCTCACCGAGGCGGCAGAGACGATGCGCCGGGGCGGCGGCGTGGGCTACGATTTCTCGCGCATCCGCCCGGCCGGTGCCTGGGTGGCGCCCACCCAAAGCAGCGCGTCCGGCCCGGTGAGTTACATGCGGGTCTTCGACCGCAGTTGCGAGACGGTGGAGAGCGCGGGCAGCCGGCGCGGCGCGCAGATGGCGGTGCTGCGCTGCGACCACCCGGATGTCGATGCCTTCATCCGCGCCAAGGATGCGGGTGACCTGCGCAACTTCAATATCTCGGTCGGCGTGACGGATGCGTTCATGCAGGCCGTGGCCGCCGATGCTGAGTTTGCGCTGGTGCACAAAGCCGAGCCCGGGCCGGCGCTCAAGGCCGCCGGCGCGGCCCAGCGCGGCGATGGCTTGTGGGTCTACCGCAGGCTGCAAGCCCGCGCGCTGTGGGACCGGGTGATGCGCAGCACCTACGACCACGCTGAGCCGGGCGTGCTGTTTCTCGACCGCATCAATGCCGACAACAACCTGGGTTATTGCGAGACGATTGCGGCCACCAACCCGTGTGTGACCGCCGATACCCGTCTGGCCACCCAGCACGGGCTGATGAAGATCGGTGATCTGCATGCGGCGGGCGTGCCGCTTGAAGTGACCGTCGATCAGCGCGCCCTGGGCGGCGCCGAGCGGGGTGTGGTCACGCGGCCGGCGATGCCGGCATTCGTCACGGCGCGTCATGCCGAGGTCTTTCGGCTTACCACTACCGAGGGCTACGAACTCAAGGCCACCGCCTGGCATGAGGTTTACAGCGCCCGCGGCAAGTTGAAGTTGTCGGATTTGCGCGTCGGCGATGAACTGTGGGTTCAATCTGCAAAAGGGCAGTTTGGTCAGAGCGGCGATGAGTCGCTGGGCACGGTGCTGGGGTTGATTGCGGGCGATGGTCATTTCACCAACAGGGGTAGAGGCCAGGAAGCGGCAGTCATCACGCTGTGGAATGAGGAGCGGGCGCTGGCTGACTTTGCTGCCCGGGCGGTCAACCTGCTGATTGCGGGGCAGGCGCTGGCACCCCGTGGCTACGCGGTGTCGCCCATTGCTGTGCCGTCCCGCAACCAGGTATCCATCCGGTCGGTGCTGCTGGCGCGGGCGTTGCTGGCCTACGGCTTCACTCGCGAAACCAAACTGCGGGTGCCCGAGGTGGTGTGGCGCGGCTCTGAGGGCTGCGTCAAAGGCTATTTGCGCGGGCTGTTCCAGACCGATGGCACGGTCAATGTCTCGTCGTTCAAACAGACCTGCTCTGTTCGTTTGAGTTCAGTCCACCGTCCGCTGCTTCAGGATGTGCAAGTGTTGCTATCGAACTTCGGCGTCTTCTCGCGCATTCACCACCGCAAAGCGGCTGCGACCAAGTCAATGCCGGACGGGCGGGGCGGGAATAAAGACTATGCCTGCCAGGCACTGCATGAGCTGATCATCGACGGGTCATCTCGCGATCTCTACATGCGCGAGATCGGCTTCCTGCTGGATGCCAAGCGTGCCAAGTACGCTGCCTGGGTGGTCGACAAAGCGTTGCTCAAAACCCATCGATTCACGGCCAAGGTGGCGTCCATCACCCGGATCGGGCGGGAGGCGGTGTTTGACACCACCCAACCGGACCACAACACCGTGATCTTCAACGGCTTGGTTACCGGGCAATGCGCTGAACAACCCCTTCCGCCCTACGGCTGCTGCTGCCTCGGCAGCGTCGATCTGACGCAGTTTGTGCAGCGCCCGTTTGAGCCCGACGCCGGCTTTGACGACACCGGCTTTGCCGAGGTCATCGCGGTGGCCACCCGCATGCTGGACAACGTGCTCGATGTCACCGTCTGGCCGCTACCCCAGCAGCAGGCCGAGGCGATGGCCAAGCGCCGCATCGGCCTGGGCTTCACCGGCCTGGGCGATGCACTGGTGATGTTGGGCTTGCGCTACGACACCGAGCCGGCACGCGACATGGCGCGTCGCATCTCCGCCGTGATGCGCGACGCGGCTTACAGCGCCAGCGCCGATCTGGCCGCCGAGCGGGGCGCCTTTCCGCGGTTCAACGCCGACCTGTTCTTGTCGCGCGCCAGCTTTGCATCGCGCCTGCCGCCCGCGCTGAAAGACAAGATCCGGGCCCAGGGCCTGCGCAACTCCCACCTGCTGTCGATTGCGCCCACCGGCACCATCAGCCTGGCTTTTGCCGACAACGCCAGCAACGGCATCGAGCCGGCTTTCAGTTGGCGCTACACCCGCAAAAAGCGCGAGCCCGACAACAGCTTCAAACACTACTCGGTGGACGACCACGCCTGGCGGCTGTACCGCCACCTGAAAGGCGACGACGCGCCACTGACGGATGCGTTCGTCACCGCACTCGAGATGAGCGCCGAGGCCCATGCCGCGATGGTGGCCGCCGTGGCGCCTTACATCGACACGTCGATCAGCAAAACCGTCAACGTGCCGGCCGATTACCCGTATGCCGATTTCCAGGGCCTGTACCAACAAGCCTGGCAGGCCGGGTTGAAGGGCCTGGCCACTTACCGGCCGAATGCGGTGCTGGGCTCGGTGTTGAGCGTGGATGCGCCCCTGCTGGCGCCCGGCGCAGGCGCGGCACCGGCCGCGCCGGCCGTGCAGCCCCAGCCACTGGCCGCGTCCGACGGCGCCAACCAGCGGCTGCGGCTGGATCGCCTGCCCGCCCCGGTGCTGGCCAGCCTGCGCTGGCCCAGCCGGCCTGACTTGCCCGGCGGCAACCCGGCCTGGAGCTATCTGATCCAGCACCCGTTTGGGGATTTCTCGTTGTTTGTTGGTGAGCTGCCGGCCGAGGCCGGGCCGGGCCTGGGGCTGTTTGCGCAAAACGTGCCGTTTGAGGTCTGGGTCAACGGCGCCGAGCAGCCGCGCGGCATCGGCGCGATGGCCAAGACGCTGTCGATGGACATGCGCGCCAACGACGCCGCCTGGCTGAAGTTGAAGCTCGACGCCCTGGCCACCGTGGCCGAGGAGCGCGCCTTTGAGATGCCCTTCCCGCCGAATGGCGAAAAGCGCTTGTTCCCCGGTGTGGTGGCGGCCACGGCGGCGGTGATCCGTTGGCGCTGTGCGCAGTTGGGTGCGTTGCAGGAAGGCGGCGCAACGCCGGTGCTGGACGCGATGTTCAGCCGCGACGAGCCGCGCACCGGCACGGCCGGCACGCTGGCCTGGGCGGTGGACGTGGACAACCATGCCACCGGCGAATCGTTCACGGTGACGCTGAAGGAGGTGTCGCTGCCGGGGCCGGACGGCAGCAGCAGCACAAGACCGTGCGCCATCGGCTTCTCGGGCAACTACCCGCGCGCCTTTGACGGCCTGGCGCGGCTGCTGTCACTCGACATGCGGGTGATGGACCCGGCCTGGATCGGCATGAAGCTGCGCAAGCTGCTCAATGTCGGTGAGCCGCTGGGCCACTTCATGGCGCCGGTGCCGGGTGACAAGCGCCAGCAGATCTGGCCCAGCACCGTGGCCTACATCGCCCGGCTGGTGATCCACCGCTACGCCATGCTGGGTGTGCTGGATGAGACCGGCCTGCCGCTGTGCGAAATGGGCATTCTGGCGGCGCCACTGGCCAAGGCGGGCGCGCCAGCGGCGGTGGGTCAATCTGCGGGCCAATCAGCGGGCCAATCCGCCGACCAATCAGCCGACCCATCAGCCGGCGCCAGCCCCGGCCGGATGGCTGGCAAAGCCTGCCCGGAATGCGGCAACCACACGCTGATCCACAAAGACGGCTGCGAGTTTTGCACCAATTGCGGGTTTGTCGGGCAGTGCGGTTGAGGCCTGGTCAATGGCCACCGCCAACCCACGGTGCAGGCCGCGTTGACCTACCCCCTGAAAAAGCAGGCCGGCCAGCGGCCGCGCCGTCAGCCGGGGCCGCTGCCTGGCCCGGGCCCGGGCAGCGGGGCCGCTTCAACCGACGGCTGACCCTCGGCCACCCAGGCATTGAGCAGGGTGTAGGCCACCGCCAGCACCACCGGGCCAACAAAAATGCCGACCAGGCCAAAGGCCAGCAGGCCGCCGATGACGCCGACAAAGATCAGCAGCAACGGCAGGTCAGCGCCTTTGCGGATCAGCATCGGGCGCAAGAAGTTGTCCAGCGTGCCCACCACCACCGTCACCACCACCAAAAACGTGCCCCAGCCGGTGCTGCCGCTCCAGTACAGCCACACAACCGCCGGCAGCAGCACCACAAACGGGCCCAGTTGCACGAGGCACAGCAGCAGCATCACCACCGTCAGCAGCCCGGCGTAGGGCACGCCGGCCGCCGCCAGGCCGATGCCGGCCAGCACCGATTGCACCACCGCCGTCACGCCCACGCCCAAGGCCACGCCGCGGATGGCCTGGCCGGCCAACACCACCGCCGCCTGGCCGTTGGCACCGCCCAAGCGGTGACCGATGCGCAGCAGCGCGGCCGCTGCGGTCTCGCCCTGGGCAAACATCAGCGCGGCCAGGGCCACGATCAGTAGCACCTGCACCGCCAGCACACCCACGCCGCCCACCTGGGCCACCAGCCAGCGCGCCGCCTGGCCGGCGTACGGCTGCACCTTGGCCCACAGGCCGTCGGCGCCGGCGGAGGCCGCTTCTTTCCACAGCAGGTCGATCTTCGGCCCGACCAACGGCAGCGACGACAGCCAGTCCGGTGGCGTCGGCATGCGCAGATGCGACATCTGCTTGGCGAAATCGACAATCACATCGGTGTTTTGCACCAGCGTGGTGATGGCCAGCGTCAGCGGCACGGCAAACAGCAGCAGCAAGCCCAAGGTCATCACCAGCACGGCAGCGCTGCGCCGGTGCCAGAGCCGGGCCTGCAGGCCCCGCATCAACGGCCAGGTGGCCACCACAATCATCGTGGCCCAGATGGCCGGCGCGACAAACGGCCGCAAGACCCAGAAGGCGGCGGTGATCAGCCCGGCGATGAACAACACGCCCAGCGTGTTGCGGGCCAGATCGGACTGGGGTGGGTGCGAGGTCATGGCGGGCGATTATCCGGGTGCTGGCGGGGCTGGCAGCGGGGTCTGCGGCGCGGCCGGCGGCCCGGTTGGCACGCCTGCCGCCAGCTCGCCTGCCAGCGCAGTCAGGCAGGCCAGACACAGGCAGCCGCTGTAGCGCTGACGCAGCCCGGCCAGGGTGTGGGCGGCCAGCCGCACGCTGCTGCAGGCGCAGGGCGCCGGGCCGGCCATGCCGCAGTGCAGGCCGCCGCCGCAGCGTGGGCACAGGCCAGGGCTGTCGGGCGCGGCGGGCAGCGCGGCGCGGGCGCCGGCCGGCTGGGCCGCACCGGCCAGCGTACCGGCCAGCGTACCGGCCAGCGCATCGGCCAGCGCATCGGCCACCGCATCGGCCGTCATGTAAACAGCCCCCGGTGCTGCTCACGCAGAAGATTTTTCTGCACCTTGCCCATCGCGTTGCGCGGCAGATCGTCCACCACGAACAGGTGTTTTGGCACTTTGAAGTTGGCGATCCGGGTTTTCAGGTGGGCGATCAGCGCCGCCGCGTCCAGTGTGGCGCCCGGCCGGGCCACCACCAGCGCCACCACGGCCTCGCCAAAATCGGCATGCGGTGCGCCGATCACGGCCGATTCGGCCACGCCCGGCAGCTCATTGATGACGGCCTCGACCTCGGCCGGGTAGACGTTGTAGCCGCCGCTGATGACCAGGTCTTTGCTGCGGCCGACCAGGGTCAGATAGCCGTCGGGCTCGACCCGGCCCACATCGCCAGTCTTGAACCAGCCGTCGGCGGTGAAATCTTCCAGCGTTTTCTCGGGCAAACGCCAGTAGCCGGCAAAGACATTCGGGCCGCGCACCTGGATCTGGCCAATCTCGCCGGCCGGGCAAGGCCCGCCAGCGTCGCCCACCACCCGCAGGCCCACGCCGGGCAGCGCCGGGCCGACGGTGCCACGCCGGCGCGGGCCATCCGTGGCACGGCAGGGGTTGCTGGTCAGCATCACCGTCTCGCTCATGCCGTAACGCTCCAGCAGGGTGTGGCCGGTGCGGGCGGTCCAGTCATCAAAAGTTTCGACCAGCAGCGGCGCCGAGCCGCTGATGAACAGCCGCATCTGGCGGCAGGCATCGCGGGTGAGCGTGGCCTCGGCCAGCAGCCGAACATACAAAGTGGGCACACCCATGAAGACGCTGGCCTCAGGCAGGCGCTGCACCACGGCCCGGGGGTCGAACTTGCCAAACCAGATCATCTTGCTGCCGTTCAGCAGCGCGCCGTGCAGTGCCACGAACAGCCCGTGCACGTGGAAGATCGGCAGCGCATGGATCAGCACGTCACCGCCCTCATCGGGCGTGCGCCAGCCCCAGTAACTTTGCAGCGTGCGCGCATTTTCAGCCAGGTTGCCGTGGCTCAGCAGCGCGCCTTTGCTGCGGCCGGTGGTGCCACTGGTGTACAGGATGGCGGCCAGCGCATCGGCCGGCAACACGGCCGGCGTGTGCTGGTCAGTGTGGTGGGCGGCGCGGGCCAGCAGCGTGCCGTCGCGCGCCTCACCGAGGGTGAAGACGTGCGCGCTGCCGGCCGTGAAGGCGATGCGGCTGACCCAGGCAAAGTTTTTCGGCGCGCACACCACCACCGCCGGCTCGGCATTGCCGATGAAGTAGCCGATCTCGGCTGCCTGGTAGGCGGTGTTGAGCGGCAAATACACCAGGCCGGCACGCAGCACGGCCAGGTACAGCATCAGCGCCTCCACGCTTTTTTCGGTCTGCACGGCCACCCGGCTGCCGGCCGGCAGGCCCAGGCTGGCCAGCAGATTGGCCAGCATCGCGCTGCCACGGTCCAGATCGCGCCAGGAATAGGCCGCGCCGATGCCGCCTCCGTCGGCCACCTCGACGGCCACCGTGTCCAGATCGGCCGCAAAGCCGGCGCGCAGCGCGACAAACAGGTTTTGGTTGGGCATCGGCGCCACCGGCTGCGACGTCAGGTGGGGCAGGGTGCTGGTCATTCCAGCCGGGCGCCAGAGGTTTTCACGACTTCGGCCCAGCGCTTGATCTCGCTGCCGACAAAGCCGCCGAAATCTGCGCCCCACAGCTTGGGCGGGTTGGCACCCAGGCCCGACCAGATGGTTTTCAACTCATCGCTGGCGAGTGCTTTTTTCAGCTCGGCCTGCATCGCCACCACCAGTGCTGGCGGCGTGCCTTTGGGCGCCCACAGGCCGTACCAGGTGGCCACCTGGTAACGGGGCACACCGGCCTCGGTGGACGACGGCAGGTCCGGGAAGCCCGGCGCCCGGCTGGCTGCGGCCACCGCCAGCGCCTTGATGCGGCCGTTCTTGATGTGCACCGCCGACGAGGCCAGGCCGTCGAACATCATGTCCACCTGGCCGGCGATCAGGTCTTGCAGCGCCGGGCCCGCGCCGCGGTACGGGATGTGGGTGATGAAGGTGCCGGTTTGCAGCTTGAACAGCTCACCCGCCAGGTGGTGCGAGGTGCCGTTGCCGGCCGAGCCGTAGTTCAGCTTGGCCGGGTTTTTGCGCAGGTAGGCCAGCAGGCCGGCCAGATCCGTGGCCGGCACGCGCTGCGGGTTGACCACGATCACCTGCGGCACGCTGGCGACCAGCCCCACCGGCACGAAGTCGGCTTCGAGGTTGTAGTCCAGCCGGGGGTACATGGCCGGGGCGATGGCGTGGTGCACCGCGCCCATGAAAAACGTGTAGCCGTCGGGCGCGGCACGGGCGGCGATGCTGGCGCCCACGGTGCCGCCGGCACCGCCTTTGTTGTCGATGACAAATTGCTTGCCGGTGTTTTTGGTCAGCATCGCAAACAGCGGCCTGGCGAAGGCGTCGGTGCCACCGCCGGCCGGAAACGGCACGACGATGGTCACTGGCTTGGCCGGCCAGGCGGGCGATGGGGCCTGTGTCTGTGTCTGGGCCTTCAGCAGCGGCAAGGCGGCCAGCCAGACGGCGGCGCCGGTGAGCAGCGCGCGGCGGCGCGGGGCGAGGGTCATCTTGTCTCCGGTGGGGTCTGCGGCGCCTGTCGGCGCGGTGCCAAACCCGGCCGGGCGGGGCCCGGGCTGGCACAGCGGATCGTAATGGCTTGCGCCGGGCAGAGCGGGCCGCCCCGCAGCGCAGGGCCGCTGCGCGCAAAGTCAGCCGGCCAGCCAGTGCGAGTCAGTGCCGATCAGTGCCGATCAGCGCCAATCAGCGCGTCAGGCGCTGGCAGATTTCCAAGGTCAGCGCCGATTGGTTGAGCGCATAAAAGTGGATGGACGGTGCGCCGCCGTCGATCAGCCGCTGGCACAACTGGGCCACCACGTCGATGCCAAAGGCCCGGATCGACGCCGCGTCGTCCAGATAACCCTCCATCTTGAGCATCACCCAGCGCGGTATCTCGATGCCGTCACGCTGGGCAAACTGCGCCACCCGGGCAAAATTGTGGATCGGCATGATGCCGGGCACGATGGGCGCGGCCACACCCAGCTTGCGGGCCTCGTCCACAAAATGGAAGTAGGCATCGGGGTTGAAGAAAAACTGGGTGATGGCTGAATCAGCGCTGCAGGTCATCTTGTCGGCAAAGATCACAAACTCGGGCTAGGCAATGAGCGCGTGCAGACCAACGCCGTGGGCCAGGTGGTGCTCAAGCTCAAGACCCGCTGGCCCCACGGCACCACGCACCTGGTCATGAGCCCGCTCGAGTTCATGCAGCGCCTGGCGCTGGTGCCACGCCTGCGGCTGCACATGATCCGCTTTCATGGCGTGCTGGCCCGCTCACTTACAACTTCGGCCAAGCCTGCGCGCGCTGGTGGTGCCGCAAGAGCCCGAGCCCGCCGCCCAGGCCGCGCAACCGGCCCAGTGCGAGGCCAACTGTGCGCACCACCGCCCGGTGCGGCTGAGCTGGGTGGGCCAAGCTGCTCAAGCGCGTATTCGAGATCGACCTGAAGCACTGCCCGAACTGCGGCGGCGAGCTGCAAGATCATTGCTGCCATCCTGGCGCAACCGGTGATCGAGAAGATCCTCGCGCACCTGGGGCTGCAGGCCGACTGTGGACGCAGGAGCGCCTGCGCGCGGTCCTGCGCCTCAGGAGGGGCATGCGCCTGCAGGCGCATGCGCGGCCTGCAAAGCGCGGCCTGCAAGGCCGGGCACCGCCTCGCGCAGCCGCCCGCAGTCAATCGCTGCAAGCGGCTTGACGATTGCGATCCCTGACGTTTCAGGCGGCCCCGGCGCCCAGGGCTGCGGAGATAGGCTGCGTCCGAGTTCTCCGGGAAGGGTCAAAACGACTCAAAAATCAGGGTTACCCCGTACTCGACTTCCATGTCCAACACCCCTGGGCGGTACTGTCAACGCCATGTGCAGGTCGCAGCCGACTTCAAAGACCCCATCAAGCGCTGTCAGCTGCCGTGCCGGGGCGGTCACGGGCGAGGAAAAGGGTGTTTGGATACCCTATTCTCCAGCCCCCATTTGCAGCCGCTGCTCGACCGTATTCAAGAGCTGCTGGGCCCGGGCGGCGCGGCCGACAGCAAATCGCTCATGAAGCGCTTCTAGATCATCGGTGCGCTGCGCCGGCCGGTGCCGCCCGAACACTTCGAGCGCATGGGCGAGGCCTTGATGCACCGGCGCCGCCTGCACATGCGCTACCTGACCCGGGCCCGCGGCGAGGTGGGCGAGCATGAGGTCTCACCCCAGCGCCTGGTGCACTACCGCAACACCTGGTACCCGGACGCCTGGTCCCACAGCCGCGAGCGCCTGTTGCGCTTTGCGCTGGACGCGGTGCAGGAGGCACGCGTGCTGGAGGCCGGGGCCAAGGACGTGGCGCGGCGGCAAGTGCAGGCCGAGATGGACACCGGCTACGGCAGCTATGCCGGCGGCACCCGCCAAGTGGCCACACTGCGCTTCAGCCCGCAGGCCGCGCCCTGGGCCAGCCGCGAAGAGTGGCACCCCGAGCAGCAGGGCCGGTTTCTGGACGACGGAAGCTGGGAGCTGAGCCTGCCCTACATGAACGAGACCGAGCTGGTGACGGACCTGCTGCGCCAGGGTGAGCAGGTGCAGGTGCTGGCCCCCGACAGCCTGCGTCAGGCGGTGCAGCGGCGGCTGACAGCGGCGCTAGCGGCGTTTGGCTGAGCGTGGCGTTTGGCCTGCTGCGCAAGCTTTCGGACTGAGCCCCATGCATTTTTTCACCCTGCACCAGGCCTGCCCCCCGCGCCTGAAGGGACGCCTGCCCGCCCGGGGGAATGGATTGAACCGCTAAAATTGAACAATTCCTTGGACAGACATCAGGCCATCCGGCCCACGACACCAAGGGGCAGTGCACAGGGAGTGATCATGGGTGTTCGTTTCGGGCTGCTGGCAGCGGCCCTGGTGGGGTGCTTGACCGCTTGCGGTGGGGGCGGTGCAGGCGAGGCTACGGGCCCTGGGGTCTCGGCCCCCAACATCACCTCGGCCAGTGTTGACCGCAGCAGTGTCGCGCTGACGTGGGAGCACGGCGCCACCGATACCGTGGCCCTGGTGGTGCTCAATGCCAGCAGCACGGTGCCCACGCCCTTGTTTGTCGGTGCCAGCACGGCGGGCGGCCAGGTCGACCCCAACATCGGCCAGATCGATGTGGCGCTGCCATCGGCCACCCGTGCCAATGTGCGCATCAGCCCCCAGGTCGGTCTGGCCCCGGGCAACTACAAGGGCACGGTGGTGCTCAAGGCCTGCATCGATGCTGCCTGCAGCCAGCAGTACGGCGGGTCGCCAATCAACCTGGCCTACGCCTTCACGGTGGCGCCGCTGGAGGCCGGCTTCGACGCCAGCCCACGCACCCTGCTGATCGAGGGCGAGGCCCAGCAGGCGCTGGCCCAGCTGGTACAGGTGACGCTGCCTGCCGGTGTGACGAGCTACACCGCCAAGGCGGCTGATCCGGCCACACTGATCGACGGGGTCTCGCCCACCGGCTTCCGGGTGACGGTGCCGGCACGGGCGGTGGGCAGCTACAGCACCACGGTGGAGGTGGTGGCCGGCGGCCTGAAGCGCCTGGTGACGGTGCAGCAGACGGCCACGCCGCGCCGGCTGAAGCTGCTGCGGCCCGGCCTCACGATCAGCGGCACCAGTGGCGTGGTCAAACGCTTCGAGCTGGGCGTGGTGCAGTACGCCGAGGGGCAGACCACGGCCAGCGTCAGCAACGACGGCCATCCCTGGCTGAGCGCGGTGCCCACGACCGGGGGCTTGATGGTGACGCTGGCCTCGGTGCCATCGGGCCGCTACCTGGGCAGCATGACGGTGAGCAGCGGTACCGACCGCGTCACCGTGCCGGTGACCTACGAGGTGGACAAGGCAATCGCTGGCGAGTCCGGCTTCGCCATCGACCGGCCGGCGCTGGCGCTGGCATCGACCGTGGGCGGTGCGGTGGCGACCGAGTTGCTGGACGTGCAGCGCTCGACCTGGTCGATGCGGGCCGACCTGAGCCTGGCCTATGACAACGGCGCCGGCTGGCTCAGCACCAGCCCGGATGCGTCGGGCAAGCTGGTCTTCAAGGCTGACCCTGCCGGCCTGGCGGCCGGCATCTACCGGGCGGTGGCCACCTTCACGTCCGACTGGCCCAGCCCACCGATTGCCGTGCCGGTGGTCTTCACTGTCGGCGACGGCATGGCGGTGCCGGCCCCGCAAACTGTGTTGATGCACAGCGGCAGCAGCGCCAGCACATTGGCCGGGTCTGTCGCCGTGCGCGACACCCAGGGCCAGGCGCTGGCCTGGACTGCCAGCAGCGGCGCACCCTGGCTGCGCCTGGCGGTGACCAGCGGCGCCGCCGGCAGCGTGCCGCAGTACAGCATCGACACGGCGCTGGCCCAGGCCCTGCCGAATTTCGCCGATGCGGCCGGCAGCATCACCATCACCGCCCAGAGCGCCAGCGGTGCTGCGCTGGCACCGGTGCAGGCCAGCATCACGCTGCGCCGTGAGCTGGCTGAGGTGCACAGCGTGGGCCCGCTGCCTGCGGTGATGGGCCAGACCCGCGAGGTGATCGTGCGCGGCCGTGGCTTCGACCACTTGGGGGCGGCTTTTGGCGAGTACGGCTTGTTGGTCAGCGGGGTTTGGCCTGTGACTGTGCGCTTGAGCGACACCACGCTGAAGGCCCGCATGCCCGACCTGCAACTGTCGGTGACGGCAGGTAACCATGTGGTGCGCGCCGTCAATCGGCTGGGCATCACCACCAGCACTGCGCTGCTGCGCCTGCGCCCGCCGTATGCGCTGCCGGCC
>JANLOP010000280.1:0-3097 GCA_031366635.1 Betaproteobacteria bacterium
CACGCTGGCGCTGTCAGCGGCCACCTTCATGAACGTGCTTGACACGTCGATTGCCAATGTCTCCTTGCCGGCCATTGCCGGCGACCTCGGTGTCAGCCCGAACCAGGGCACCTGGGTCATCACCAGTTTTGGCGTGGCCAATGCCATCGCGCTGCCGCTCACCGGCTGGCTGACGCAGCGTTTTGGCGCGGTGCGGCTGTTCACCGCCAGCGTGCTGCTGTTTGTGCTCAGCTCCTGGTTGTGCGGCCTGGCCACGTCGCTGGAAGGGCTGGTCGCCGCGCGCGTGCTGCAAGGCCTGGTGGCCGGGCCGATGATCCCGCTGTCGCAAACCCTGCTGATGGCCAGCTACCCGCGCGCCCAGGTGGGCAAGGCGCTGGCCTTCTGGGGCGTCACCACGCTGGTGGCACCGGTGGTGGGGCCGCTGCTGGGCGGCTGGATCACCGACAACTTCTCCTGGCCGTGGATTTTCTACATCAACATCCCCGTCGGCCTGGCCACCGCACTCGTCACCTGGCAGTTGTACCGCAAGCGCGAGACGGCCATCCACAAGCTGCCGATCGACCGCATCGGCCTGGCCCTGCTGGTGCTGTGGGTGGGCAGCATGCAATTGATGCTGGACAAAGGCAAAGAGCTGGACTGGTTTGCCTCACCGCTGATCATCGGCCTGGCGCTGGCAGCGCTGGTGGGGCTGGCGGTGTTTGTGGTGTGGGAGCTCACCGCCGCCCACCCGGTGGTGGATTTGCGGCTGTTTGGTGGGCGCAACTTTGCCTTCGGCGTGCTCGCCACGTCGGTAGGTTACGGCCTGTTTTTTGGCAATGTGGTGTTGCTGCCGCTGTGGTTGCAGCAGTGGATGGGCTACACCGCCACCAATGCCGGCTTTGCGCTGGCGCCGGTGGGCGTGCTGGCCATCCTGCTGACGCCGCTGGTGGGCAAAAAAGTGGCGCTGTGGGACCCGCGCTGGATGGCCAGCATCGCCTTTGTCATTTTTGCGGGGGTGATGTGGCTGCGCTCGGGCTTCACGCCGCAGACCGACCTGCGCCACATCCTGCTGCCCACCGTGCTGCAAGGGGCCGGCATGGCGCTGTTTTTCATCCCGCTCACAACAGTCAGCCTGTCCGGGCTGGCACCCGGCCGGCTGCCGGCCGCTGCCGGGCTGAGCAACTTTGTGCGCATCACCGCCGGGGCGATGGGCACGTCGATCACCACCACGCTGTGGGAGAGCCGGGCCGCGCTGCACCACGCCCACCTGGTGGAGGGCTTGCAGCAGGGCGACATGGCGTTGACCGACGCGCTGGGCAAATTGACCGGCGCCGGCCTGGGCGACAGCGCCGCGTTGGCCCAGATCAACCGGCTGATCGACCAGCAGGCTTACACCCGGGCGGCAGACGATATCTTTCTGGCCTCGGCGGCGCTGTTTGTGCTGCTGATCGGCCTGGTCTGGCTCACCCGCCGCCCGCCGCGTGCCGTGCCGGGGGCAGCGGCGGCGGACGCCGGCGGCGCGCACTGACCGGCGCGCTGCCTCGGCGCCCGGCCGCAGCGCGGCCCAACCCGCCGCAAACCACACGCTCAAATCGGGGGCGGGGGCTGCAAGCGCCCCACGGCGGCCGGGCTTTGTGGTCGAATAATTCGAACTCAGTGCCGCTGCCATGACGCCCCCCATCCTGCCCCCAAGCCGCCCGCCAAGCCGCCCGCCAGCCCGCCCGCACGATCTGCCTGAAAGCACCGCCCCGGCCCAGCGCCACCGCCGCTGGGCCTGGCTGGCGGCGGCCGGCGGCGCGCTGGGCCTGGGCGCGATGCTGGGCCACGGCCTGGCGCGCAGCCTGGCGGGCGTGCTGCCAGCGGCCTGGCAAGACAGCGTCGGCGCGCTGGTGGGCGCGTCGGTGGCGGCGCTGCTGGTGCCGGCCAGCGGCTGGCTGGCACTGCGCATCGCGGCACCGGCGTTGCCGGGGTCGCCGGGCCCGCACGCGCTGGGCCGGGCCAAAGCACTGCGGCCGGCGGCCCGGGCCGGGGTGGGCGCCGCCGGCGCCGACGCCCAGGCCCCGGCGCGCGACGCGCTGACCGGCGCTTACACCCAACTGCACTTTGTCGCCGCCGCCGACCGCGAGTGGTCGCGCATCCGCCGCCACGGCGAGGACGCGGCCTTGCTGATGGTGGATGTGGACCACTTCAAGCGCTTCAATGAGGAGCACAGCACCGCCTGCGGCGATGCGATGCTGGTCGAGATCACCCGTCTGGCCTCGGCCACATTGCGGCCCTACGACCTGCTGGCGAGGTTTGGCGGCGGCGTGCTGGTGGTCTACCTGCCGCACACCGATTTGCTGGGCGCGCTGGATGTGGCCGAGCGCATCCGCGAGCGGGTCGCGGTGCTGGGCCTGGTCTGGCAGGGCAAACGGGTCCGGGCCACGGTCAGCGTTGGGGTGGCCGGCATCGGCATGGTGCATGCCGGTCTGGACGCGGTGATCGCCGATGCCGGCGGTGCACTGCGCGAGGCCAAGGCCGCCGGCCGCAACTGCGTGCGTGCCGCGCCGATGCCGCCCAAGCGCAACCCCGAGGAGGCGCGCTCGGCGGGCATCTGAAGCCTCAGGCGCCCAACCTGAGCGCCTGGGCGCGGCCGGTCATCTCCAGGTAGCCCAGGCCGAGCCGCGAGCCCCGGCCATCCAGCAGCTCGGCCAGGCCCTCCCAGTAGACTGTGCCGGTGCTGGCGCGGCTGTCGAGTTCCTGGGCGTCCAGCAGCGCGCGCAGCTCGAACTGGCCGGCCGGCGTGCTGATCTGCCACTGCACCGGGTAGCGTGCACCCGTGGTCGGGCTGGCCCAGTGGCGCAGCGGTTTGAACACCACCTCGTCGGGCCCAAAACCCCGTAGCGCAGCGCCTGCCGGCCGGTGGCTGCCACCGGCCCAGAGCACGCTGCCGTCGGCGCGCCGCAGCACAAAAGCGGTCAGTGCACCGCCGTCCGCCAGGTTGATGCCGATCCAGTCCCAGCCGGTGGCGCCCGGCGCCAGCAGGGTGTCGCTCCATTCATGGTCCAGCCAGCCTCGGCCGGCCAGCGCCAGGCTCTGGCCGGCGACCGTCAGCCGGGCCTGGACCGCCAGTTGCGGC
>JANLOP010000282.1:0-2053 GCA_031366635.1 Betaproteobacteria bacterium
CGCGCCGCGCCGGGCATCGGCTTCGACATCACCTGGCTGGCGGCGCAGGAAGAATCCTTGATCGACGACAACCTGCTGTCGGTGGGCCGGCGCAGCGCCGAAGAGCGCATTGCCACCTTGCTGATCCTGCTGTTCAAGCGCGCTGCGGCGCTGCAGGCCGACGGCGGCCGGGACGGCGTGCCGTTCCCGCTCACCCAGCAGCATCTGGCAGACGGCCTGGGGCTGTCGCTGGTGCACACCAACAAAACCCTGCGCCGGCTGGAGCGGCGCGGTCTGCACGCCATCAGCGACGGCCGGCTGCACCTGCGCGACGCCAAAGCCCTGGCCCGGCTGGCCGACCTGTACGGCGACGGCCGGCCGCCACAGCGCCCGCTGGTCTGACGCGCCCAGCGGTCTGCCGGCGCCGCCATCTGGCGCGCCCGGCGCCGGCCGTAGCGCTACGTCATTTGACACACGGCGCCTGCGCCGGCCCGCCTACATTGCCGGTCGTGCGACGCGCTGGGCCGCGCCGGCCCGCCAGGCCAGCCTGGTGCCAGCGCCCGCCGGGCAGCTTGCCTGCCAGACAACGGGGCAGCTTGCCTGCCAGATGGCCAGGCAACGCGGTTGCCCAACCAGCCACCAGAGAGGAGCCCATGCCCAATCTTCACCGCAGCGTGGCCCGCCCGCCAGCCAGCCACCGACCGCCCCCCCACACCCCACCAGGCACCGAAAGCCCTGCATGACACCCGCCGAGCCGACGCTTGCCCCCGCAGACTGGGATCTGCTCTACCAGGCGGTGCTGGCCCGGTTGACCGACGCGGTGGCCACCGCGCCGGCCAGCCCGCGCGATCCGGCGGCCGCGCGGGCGGCGGCTGAGCAGGTGCAGGCCACGGTGCTGGCGTGTGTGCAATCTCTGGCGCTGTTGCGCACGCAATTGCCTTTGCGGGGCTAACGCGCGGTCTTCAGCCCGTAGCGGCTGAACTTGTCCACCACCACGTCCACTTCGGCCGCCGGCAGCAGCTTCGGCCCACCCAGCGCCAGGCACATCACCAGTTGCTGGGCCAGCGTCTCCACCTCGCCGGCCAGCCACATCGCTTTGGCCAGATCGTGCTCAAACGCCAGCAGGCCGTGGTGGGCCAGCAAACAGGCTTTGCGCCCGGCCAGCGCGGCCACCGCCGCCTGCGACAGCGCGGCCGTGCCGTAGGTGTGGTACGGCGCACAGCGGATGGGCGCGCCGCCGGCCGCCGCGATCATGTAGTGCAGCGCCGGAATCTCCAGCCCCTGGATCGCCAGCACCGTGGCGTAGGTGGGATGGCCATGCACCACCGCAGCGGCCTCGGGCCGGGCCTGGTAGACGGCCTGGTGCATCAGCCACTCGCTGCTCGGGTCGAGTGCATGCTGCCAGCGCGCCGTGCCGGGACCGGTGAACTCAAGCGCCACGATGTCCTGCGGCCGCAGCGTGTCGTAGGCGATGCCGCTGGGCGTGATCAGCATGCCGCCGTGCGGGCCCGCAGCGCTGCGCACGCTCAGATTGCCCGAGGTGCCGGTGGCCAGGCCCAGCGGCCTCAGGCGGCGGGCCTGCTGCACCAGTTGTTCGCGCAGTGCTTGCTCGTCCGACGATTGATCCATGCCACACACCGGCTAAAGCCCCAGCACCCGGGCCACCGGCGCCGGCCGCAGCCGGTAGGCATCGGGCAGGCCCGAGCCCAGCAGCGGGCGCAAATACAGCCGGAAGGCATCCGTCACATCGGTGCCGCTGGCGCTGATGAACTCGTCCTCCATCACCCGCGTCTTGCCGGCCACCGCGTCCAGCGCCAGCAGGGTGTAGTCGGCCGAGTAATAGCCCGTGCGCTGGATGGCCACCGAGCCGCAGCGGTGCTCACCGTTGACGCCCCACATCGCAAACTGCACCGCCTTCTCGCCCACTTCCCGGGCCTCGCGCTGGTCTACATCGCTGACACAGCCGATAAAGCTGCGCTGCAAATAGCCAAAGGTGTCACCGCGCACCCGCTTGATGCCGAGCCGGGTCTTGATCTCCTCGCACAGCAGGTCGGCCAGCGCGCCGGTGCCCGAG